>NZ_JBIQOB010000012.1:0-114195 GCF_044130285.1 Acinetobacter sp. BSP-28 | reverse complement strand
TGACCTTTCAAAAGTAGAGAGATTGCCTACTCAAAGGTATAAAAATAAAATCAATTAAATATGAGGCAGTGCTGATTTTAAAAATTTAATATTTTTTGATTTATGAAAGAGACCTAATGGTTAAATAAAAGATAATTTGACTTAAATGATCAACATCCAAAACAATAATAAGATCAGAAAATCAACTTCAGCTTGCACCCCAGACTGACTCACGCGAAAATACATCCAAATTTACCAAGCAGTTTTAGCAATGTCCCAAACTTTAGACGTATTAGGCGGAATTACCGCTGAACAATTCCTTGCCGAATATTGGCAAAAAAAACCATTACTGGTTCGTAATGCACTGCCTGAAATTGCCGGTCTTTTAGAACCGAATGATGTTATGGAACTGGCGCTAGATGAAAATGTCACTGCCCGTTTAATCAAGCAAAAAGATAAAGATCAAAACCAATGGTCGGTAAAATCTTCCCCTTTGATTAAAGCTGATTTCCAGAAGATGCCCAAGCTTTGGACACTACTGGTTCAGGCCGTAGACCATTATTCATTTGATCTGGCAGAATTGTGGAAAAAATTCCCCTTCATTCCGCAATGGCGTCGTGATGACATCATGGTGTCTTATGCGCCTAAAGGTGGATCTGTCGGCAAGCACTTCGATTTTTATGACGTGTTCCTGGTACAAGGTTATGGTCATCGCCGCTGGCAATTGGGACAAATGTGTGATGCAGATACTGACTTCGTTGCAGGACAACCTTTAAAATTACTTCCTGAAATGGACGTGAATTTTGATGAGGTTCTTGCACCGGGCGATCTGCTCTATGTACCCCTTGGTTTATCGCACTACGGCGTAGCTGAAGATGACTGCCTAACTTTCTCTTTTGGTTTCCGTATGCCAAATGTAGCAGAAATGATGGATCGGGTCAGTGATAAATTTGCTGCGGATCAATTACTGAAAAACCCGCTTAAAGACATTCTGCGTGACAAAATCAGCCCGATTGGTCAAATAAGCCAAAATGAACTTGAGTATTTAAAAACCGAACTTTTAGCCCAATTGCAAAATCCGACTGTGCTTGAAGATGCCCTCATGAGCCTGATGTCAGAGTCGAAATATCCTGAAAATATTCCAGAGGCAGAAGCCATTGGTACAGGTGACTTGGAAGAAGCTCTGGATCAGGGTTATTCACTCATGCTCGAGCCGGCCTCTCGTCTGCTTTATACTGAAGCTGAAGGTGAATTGCTGTTTTGGGCAAATGGTGAAGGTATTTGTATTTCCGAAGCTTTTGCACCAATTTTAAAACAATTGGCGGATGGCAGTTCAGTACCGCTTGATGAAAATTTGTATGATCCCGACATGTTAGAAGACATTGTGAATCTACTCAATGAGTCTATTCTCATGTTATTGCCTTCTACTGAAGAAGAGTAAATAGCACCATAAGGGGGAAATTCGGTTTCCCCTTTTTTTATTTTTCGCTTTTTATATAACAGCATTTTTTTTAAAGCATATCTTTCTAAACACTAACCATATTTTAAAATGGCACTAAACTCTTTAATTTTGTATTTTTAAAATTTTCTTATTCCTGCGTATAAACATTCATTTTTACTAATAAAAGAGGTCTAATAAAGGTCAATTAATGAATATTGAACTGCTTATTTCAGCTGAACGATCGCCTGAATTATGGTGCGACCTGGCTCAGAAGATAATTTAAACTCGCCGCCCATGCGTTCCAAACGCATTTTCATACTGCGCATACCAATACTTAATCCTTGTTGGACTACACAATCAGCATCAAAACCTACACCATCATCTTCTATACTCAAAATAAACTGACGTTCTGTGACATAGACCATCGTTATCTTTACCTGCCTGGCCTGACTATGTTTAATGATATTGGTCAGGCTTTCTTCCATGACCCGTATCAAGGTAAGGCACTGCAAAGCATTAGGCACTGCTTGCCATTCCTGCGGGAAAATCCATTTAGAACGAATGTCCAGCTCATCCATAAGCTGACTAAAACGGTGCCTGACCGGTGCCACCCACAGTATAGGATTGACTGGAATTTTATTATCTGCAGATGAACCACTATCGATAATTTGTCGGAGATCATCTCTTAATAATTTAAGCATCGATAAAAATTGCTTGTTTGAAATATCATGCGCGCTTTGATCCACTAAAATCATCGAGCGAACCAGTGACGCACCCAAACCATCATGTAAATCATGGGATAAATTGATTCTTTCTTGCAGCTTGACATTTTTAAGCTCTAATTGATGTTTTTCATTTAAACTGGCGCTTAAATCATTACTGACCTGCTGAACTTTCATTTCCAACTGGGCATTAAAAGTTTCAATTTTTTTAACATTACGGGCCAATCTTGAACCTAATATAATCATCATAAAAAAGGTGATAATCGGTCCGGTATAGGGAGATAATGGTCGAACGCTCTTTACTATCTCCCCGGATAATAATAAAAGGTCGAATATCATAAAAATGACAATAGCGCTTAGGCAAATAGCTAAAAAAATATAATCTGTTCTTTTAGATTGAATGGCTTGATAACAGATATATAAATAACCAATAAGAAATAGCCCAACATAGATTAAAAATATCAGTGCAAAAACCCAATAAGCAGACTGCTGTGGGGTTAAAAAAATCCCTAAAATAATCAGTCCTGTAATTCCCCAAATAACTGTCTCAATTTTAATAAAACGCTTTTGGATAAATCTGCATAAATAAATACAGAAACTCACGATATAAAGAGCAAAAAAAGCCAAATTGGCCTGTGCTGCAATTAATGTATTTGGATAAGGAAATGTTTCTGTAGTAAGAATATTAGAAATAAAGAATGCCCACAGCAAGGAACTTAAAGCAAACCATCCAAAAGTGGTTTCTTTTCGCCGCGATAACCAAATAACAAAACAGATCACCCCAAAGGTAATGGATAAAATTAGATTAATCTGAAATAAAGTTCGGCGATTCCATACCTGACTTTGATATGACTCGTAATTGTTTTGTACATTATTAAAAGAAATCTGACCAATACCCGAAGACTGGAAAGCAAAGCCATTCACATAAATCAAAATTTCATTTTTTCCGCTATTTAATCCCGATATCGGTAAAATCCAGTAACGCGGCATATTCCAGCTTTTTGACAGCGGTTCTTGTAAATGCTTATCTCTCCAGAGTAAATCGCCATTTAAAAAGACTGCGCCGGCAGAATTAATATAATCAATTGAAAAAGCAATCGGCTCGGCAAGTTTGGCATTATTGTGACATGACCAGCTCCATTGAATTTTGTACCACGCTGCTCCGTTATAATTTTTCCAGCGTTTTTGCCACTGATCCGGTAAATTTACAGCTTGCCAGCCCTGCTGGGGTAAAATTGTGACTGAACTGGTTTTGACGGTATCAATAGAATGAATGTGCACTGCACATTGTGCATTAATATTTTCAATTATTTCGGCAGAACTGACCTGACTCAGCAGGCTAAGAACAAGAATAAAAAAATAATGCACAATCAATGACTTCATAGAATCCCTAAGGATCGTGCTGCACTCACGGCCTTTGTTCTTTTGGTCACCGACAATTTACGGTATATGTGCTTGATATGACTTTCAACTGTATATTTAGAAACAAACAATTGTTCAGCGATTTCCCGATTACTCATTCCTTGAGCGACCAGATTTAAAATTTCAGTTTCCCGGCCGGTTAACAGCTCCATATCTGCATCTATGGTTTTCTGATCATCGGCTACTGGTATGACCGCAGCCGATATCTGTTTTAAAATTTCTTGTGCAATAAAAGGGTCAATCGGCGCACCGCCACGTAAAATGCTGCGAATAGACAACAGTACTTCTGCATCATCACGTTCTTTCAGGACATAACCTGTCGCACCTGCCTTGATTGCTGAAAATAAACTTTCTTGAGTACTCCAAGCCGAAATCACCAAGATCATGGCATTGCTATCTAGTGCACGGAGCTTTTCAATCAGCTCTATGCCGTTGCCGTCAGGAAGTCCCAGATCAACTAAGGCCAAGGAAATAGGTTGCTGCTCTATTTCCATAAAAGCCTGTTGCAAGTTTTTAGCAAAAATGAGCATATCGTTGCTATAGCCCAGTTCTGTCAATATATTTCTTAAGCGATCTTGAATAAGACTTTCATCTTCAACAACTAAAACTGGTACGGGTAAAATCGTTTCTAATTCTGGCACAAACCACCCCCTGATAGAACCGCTTACTATAGCTAGAAAAACAATCTTAACGATATCCCTAAAACTAGGTAATTTAATGACTTTTAATTAATAAACGATCAATTTTATTTGCTATTCTGCTATCTAACAACCCACATTAACACCATAAAATAAAAACTTTAAAGTTTCAATCGAGGATTTATTCATCATTTATCAATTAATATTCTAAATATCATGCAGTGTGTGACACACTTTGCTTCTAGCTTAAATTGATCAGATATATACCAAAAAAACCGCTACTTTAGCGGTTTCTTTCTTCATATTGGATTACTGACCATATTGCAGGTTTAAGTATTTCACAATCTGTGCCGACTCAAACATTTTGACCTCAGTATTCGGGTCAATTAAATAAGGAACCTGAATGTCGCGCCCCATAATTCCAACGATCTTTTCACGTTTACCACCTGCTAATGGTTGATATTTTCCAGGTTTTAAACGCAGTACTGCCGGCCCCATATCCTGCCAGCGCTCTTTAGCCACGTTATGATAAACATAGGGTAGCTCAAGCTCGGTTAATAGTGCTCGTACCACACGTGTAAAGGGACTGGCTTCAAATCCCCATAACTCCAATAGTTGCTCAGGTGCTGCACGATCTTTTATTTTCTGCTTAATCCAGACGCCACGTGCACCATTCATGATGGTACCGGCTAAAGCTACGACAGGAATTTTGGGATAATGGGCAAATTTTTTCGGTGTGGTTCCAGTTCGACCATAATGTTTAAATAAATAATCAATGATGGCTTGTGATTCATATATTTCAGTACCGGTATTTTCATCTACGAAAAAAGGAAACTGTTTTTTTCCACCTTTTTCTTTGACGATTTTCCGGTATTTCTGGCCACCCTTAGGACAGGGATAAACCTCATAATCCAGATTTAATAAGGTTAAAACTTCACGCACACGGCGACAAAATGGCGAACCCTCAAACTCATAAAGTTTCAGTGATTTTTCAGGCTGCTTGGGAAAAGCTGTACCGCTAACACCGCGTCCGCCTTCAGTTAATGCTGAAGCCAAAGCTTGTATCACTTTAATTTGATGATTCACCATATTTTGTCCTTATATGTTTATCGTTATAAATCGACTAATTTTTCTTTTGCAATCACAATACCGTTGTTATCTGCATAGATGTAATCGCCAGAACTGATGCTTACACCACCAAAATACAAAGTTAAATCTACTTCGCCTATGCCTTTGCGATTGCTTTTTTGTGGTATTGCAGCCAATGCATGTACACCCAGATCCAGTTCGGCAATTGCATCCACATCACGTACACAACCATAGATTACCACGCCATTCCAGTGATTCTTAACGGCTGATTCTGCAATCATATCGCCCATCAAGGCACAGCGCATGGATGCACCACCATCCACCACAAGCACTTTACCGGTACCGTCAGTTGCTAGCAGTTCTTTGACACGTGAATTATCTTCAAAACACTTTACGGTTACCGCCTGGCCCCCAAAGCTTTTACGTGCGCCATAGCTGTTAAAGAATTTGCCATCCATCGATGGGGTAACCACCTGAATTTCTTTTCCTGGATTATCATCAAGTAAATCACATGTTACGAATGCTGGGTTAGACACTTTATATTTCCCTCATTTGGAATTTTGTATGCGTAAATTATCATAAATTTCAAATTTTTCAGTTTGAGTTTGCGCCGCCTCGACCATAGTATGAGCCACTTGCACTGCTGTCACTGGCTTATATTTAAATGTATCAGGAACCAAATGCGAGAATTTTTGATATAAATTTTGACTGATGTCTTCCAACATGCGTTGTTCTGATCGTTTGCCGAGTAATAATGAAGGACGTAAAATAGAAGCTTTTTCCAGCTTTAAATTCCGGATGTGACTTTCTAGCTGCCCTTTTACTTTATTGTAAAAAATTCTGGATTGTGCATTTGCGCCCATAGCACTAATCAACACATAATGTGTCTGGGTCGTTTCAAATAAATCGGCAAAATGTGCATTGATTTCATAATCGATATTATAAAAATTTTCTTTTGAACCTGCCTTTTTTAGCGTAGTGCCTAAACAACTAAAGGCATGACTATAGCCATTTACGTCTTCATCATTTAGTAAAAGAAAATCCTCCAAAATAAATTGTTGTACTTTTTTTAGGCTTTTAAGCTGATAATCTTCATGCCGCACGACTGCCGTTATTTTTTCACAGCTTTCAATCTCGCTGAGCTGTTTCAGTAGTTCACGCCCTACTAAACCTGTTGCGCCAATTACAATTGCACTTTTAATTGATTTAGTCATTTTTTAATCGATCTCTTTAGGTTTTACTAATGTAACGGTTTCTTTATACTTTTTATGCATCTAAAATGTTGTCAAATCAAGTCAAGACTTGACTTAACGCCATAGTTTAATCACAATATGGCACTTGTTTACGGGCTGGTGATAATTCTTCTGATGAAGGTTTTCAGTTGCAATTTCAGCCCGCCCAGACCAATCTAATTCAAGGAGTGCACGAGTGGCAAACTCTGCTCAAGCTAAAAAACGTGCTCGTCAAAACGTTAAAGCACGTAAACACAACGCTAGCTTACGTTCTATGGTTCGTACTTATCTTAAACGTACAGTAGCTGCTATCGCTGCTGGTGATTATGCTGCTGCTACAGAAGCATACAAAACTGCGGTTCCTGTAATTGACCGTATGGCTGATAAAGGCATCATCCATAAAAACAAAGCTGCTCGTCATAAGAGCCGTTTGAATGCACAAGTTAAAGCTTTAGCTAACTAAGTTGTTGCATTGAAAAAAGCCCGTTGAGGGCTTTTTTTACGCCTTGAGTTTAATCATGTATCACTAAAATTCACAACTTTATTTCATTTTTAGTATTAAATCGTTCAGTATCGACAAATACCCCCCATTGATGAAATGGCCATCACTTTATGGCAACTCAGATTGAATTTCCCCATCTAAAAACGATAGAAAATCATCCTTGTTCGAAGATGACAGCTTTACCACAAGGTCTTTCAAGCATTAAAGCAAGTGATGGGCTATGATGCTTCTTATATGATTTAAAATGATGTGATCGTAATAACCTGGCTAGCAAGTTTTAAACTTGGTAAATAAATATAAAAAGCCCTCCTTGGAGAGCTTTTGGGGTTATTTATAAAATAAAGATAGAATCAATAGTGACCTTGCTGCAATAAAGAAACCACCAATAATTTAGTTAGCTAACAGTCTTAAATTTTGTGGTTTTAAATAAGCCAATATTAAGCTGCTATTTGGCGTCAAGTTGGTCCACTTCTGATTTCCACCTCCAGTGCAGGCATAACGAATTAGATTTGCTCGGTTATTGGTTAAGCGACCCGATGCCAAATCAAAACACTGACCTGACTGGCTAATCGCTGATGTTTCAGGTTTCATGGTCCAGATTTGTGTATCTTTATCTGTTGCACAGTCAGTCAAAATAATTTTTGCACCGCCGCCTGTACTGGTTAAGCATTGTCCTACTGCATATCTACTTTGAATCCGTCCTAAACCATCGTAGACCCACTGTTCCGATGCATCAGCGCTACAACCACTTGAACCACTGATGAAGGTGTTGTATTGACCATTTTCGAGCTTTTCAACTTTTAGGCAGTTTGTACCATTTTTAATTAATGAGGTATTGCTGTTCAAATCACTTTTCGACAAACTCAATAATTGAATAAAATTATTTAATGCTGTCATGGCTTCAGGCTTATTGGTCTTTAAATCTGCCTGATATACATTCATCCAGCGGTTTAAACGGTAAATGGTATTTTGCTGTTGTGTATAACGATCCATCTGCTGTACCGCCAAGGCACTTAACTCATTTTTATTCGCTTTATAAGAATCATAAAGTAGTCGTGTCGCAGGTTTCAAGCTCACCACATCATTGGATGCTTGAGCTAATAATTCCTGCTCCAAAGTAGGCAACTCAATTTTTCTTAATGCACTATAACCTTCTGCTTTACCAATATGTACCGCAGGTTTAATCACATCTGTATATTGTGGAATATCCATCGATGCCAATAACTTTTCATTTGCATTGGCTTGTTTACAATACAAATCTACTTTTTGCGGCTGATCTGAAATTGCCAGATTGACATGTAGTTTATTGGCATTACTTCCCAAACGTGCAGGTGATAATGCAACGTTCTTCACCATATTGCGATATTGAATATTTAACCAACATGCAGACTGATCCAAAGCAGTATTTGCACTTGGCAAATCATAAACGTTGCCCCAGTTCGAACGCGCAGCAGGATACAGCAACCCCACCTGATTTACAGGATCATACCCGCCTAAAATCGTCAGCACTGGTTGTCCAAACATATGGGGACGCGGGTAATTCTGCTTTGCCTGATACCATACAGGAGAGGTTGAATTCGGCATAACCGGCTGTGCAACTTCCATTTGGCGCGTATCTTTATTCCACTTTTTATAGCCTGTGGGTGAAGTCTCATCCCAGACATAGCGGTCAAAATGCGGCTGAATCTTTAAGAATGTACTGTAACCTGTGTAATGGGTATATCTTGAGATGGTGCTGTCTGGATAGCCTCCAGACATTGCATCTTTACCATGAGGGAAAATGTCCTGAAAGTTGGGAATCCCGTTGCTTCCATCCCATTTCCATGTGGCCGTCCATGATAGATTGCCACGCATCATATTACGGTAGCCAATATATCCCCAGCCACTGTCTGCATGATGCGCTGCCCAGAATAAATTATCTCCCACTTGTCCAGGGTAATGCCCTAATCCATAATGGTGACCAATCTCATGACTGAATTCATTCCCCACCGAATCATACAATGTCAGCATGCCATTGCCGCCACTTAAACCGTGACCCTGTACGCCATTGGCATAATTTCCTTTGGTATGATGCACGACCACAGTTTGAGTAAGCTGCGGCTGGCTTTGGTTCGCCATCGAAGCACTGGTAATACCCCAGTTTGCAAGATTAATCCCGACACTGAATGTGGATTTCCCCACATCTTCACGCATATCCCCTGCGTAAGCTCCTCCTGTGCTGGTACTGGCAACATCATAAATCGTACCGTTGGAAACCATGACCCGGTTCAAGGTCATATCGTCGTATTTGGCAACTGTCATTTGTGCTGCAGGAATGGTTTGAAAATAATCCGTCCCCGCTTTTTCGGGCTGCAACAGCATATAATGACCATTGGATTGCGGATAATCGCTCAGCATCCCGACACGAATGTTATTTAGAACCAATTCCCCAGGTGCTGCAAAATCAATTTTTTCTTCAAATAGCTCACCGCTTCGGTTTTGATGATCAATAATTTTTATTTTTAATCCTGGACGTACTTCATCCCAATTCAGTCTAGCTGACCACGCACGTTTACTATATGAAACGCTCGGTCGTGTATCCATTTTATTTTGATCTGAAGCTGGAATTTGCGTAGGATCTTGCAGGTTAATTTGACGCAACAAGCGTCCATCTTGATAAATTTCAGCGGTTAATTGCGTCACATTTCCCATATCCAGGGTTGGTGTAACCAGTAACAGCGCTTCTTTTTCTGAGGTTAAGCGAGGCATTTTTTTTGCTTCGTTACCATTTGGATCCACGACATGGCCTTGAGCAAATTGAACCATTGCTTTAAAAGAACCATCCAGATCTACTCGAATATCACGGGTATTACCTAAAGCATTGTAATCGTAATATCCAAGCAATGCTTCATCCATGACATCTTTGGTCGGCTCAGGATAACTCTCTGGCTCTGCAACAGCTTCTTGCTCCTGATCTTTTTCTGGAGCAATGACATCTCCAATAAAATCGATTATTTCATCAACAATTGAAGAGTCTGATGGTGCAGATGAATTTGAAGATTCTGCTGTGCTTCCACCTCCGCCTCCACATGCCCCCAGCATTGCCGATAATATACAAATATTTAAATACCTAAACTGTAACTGCATCACATTCTCCCCCCAATAGCATCACAATTTCTCTAAAACAAAAAAAATATGTGCTTTTATTAAAAAAATTTATTTATCAAAAACTTAAGGCAAAAAATATTATCCTAGAAGAAAAAAATAAACCATAAAAAAATATGCAAAGCATTTCTCTAAATACTTGTATTTATTTGTTTAATTTTTTAATTTTTGATATAAAATGAGGACTTGTTAGAACATTTATTTATATGAAAATATTGTGGCTTATGAATGTTTTTGAAATGAGGTGTACACCCATTGATTACAATGTTGTTATTTTTAATTTAAAAGACGTATTTAAAATTACTATAAATAAAAAACTTAAAAATTGATTCTTCAAAAAATTGTGTAACTACATTTTATCTATAATTTAAGGGAGTGCTTTTTAAGCCTTTATTTTATCTTTTCCAGGTTCTGAAACTCCCGAATCGACAGTTCGTTCACTTCACCACGCCAAATCCATTTCAGTTTGGACTCCAAAAATACATCACCTTCAAACCAGACAAACAAGCCTTCCATCATTCTTGGCCAGTCTTCATGGCTAACGGTATTACGCCCGGAAATCACCGCAATAATGGCTGCCAAAATAGTATCGTGACTCACAGCCAGACTTAAACCAAAATGATCTTGCGGATGGGTGTTATAAATCAGCTCCAGCACATCGACCACACCGGTAATCGGATGTTTCATTCCAGGCAAGGCATTATTGACAAAACTGTTAATAAAACCCAAAGCACCCTGTTTTTGAAAATATGGACCTGCCTGTTTAATATCAAGCACAAAACTTCCCGGCTCAACCAGTAAGCCTTGCTGGACAATTTCAATATGATGGGTATTTTGTGCCAGCGTACTCGAATCGGCACCCTGTATCATTAAAGCAGCAGTATCGACACAGCGTTGTATCGGACTGGAAATACAATGCTGAATACTACGATCAGTATTATCAATTAAATAACCTCCCCACGCCTGTGCCAGCTCACGACCTTGTTCGGTTAACTGCAAGTCATAGCCAGCCAAGCCCTGTCCTGTGACGACCTCACGAAGAGAATGACGGGTAAACAGAGTAACAGGTGTTTTGGCATCAGGCAGCAAATCAAGCGCCTTCAGCATACTTGTAGGGAGTAGATCTAACGCCATGAAGCAGCCAAAATTAAACATGGGTACATACCCACACTATAGCATGTTAACGCATCAGCTCAATGTATGTTCGCCATAAGTCCTAGGGCTTGGAATGCCAATTTTTTCATCTCGATATTACGAAATGCGATAAAACCACCATTCAGCAAACTCTCGCGCTGATTATATACAAAGGGTCTGCCTTTAAAATCTACCAGCCCGCCACCGATGCGTTCAATCAGACATTGCCCTGCACTGGTATCCCACTCACTGGTCGGATGAAAGCGTGGGTAAATATCCACTTTCCCCTCCAGCATCATGCAAAACTTATAGGCACTCCCCGCCTTAAACTCTACAATTTCAACCTGCTGTTTCAGGATGCTCTGATATTCGGCATATTTTGGCTTGTTCTGACTGCTTTGACTTAAGCCCACCTGTACAGTTTTAGACTGCAGATCATCGACATACTGCAACCACTGCCCCGATTGAATCTCTAATTTCAATGGCAAGCCTTGTTTGGGACAAAAATATATCGTTTGCTCACTTGGGATGGCCAATACTGCAAAAGTGGTATAAGCACCTTCCACCAGACTTAAGTTAATTGTAAATTCAGGCCGTTTATGCAGAAACTCTTTGGTGCCATCCAGAGGATCGAGCAACCAGAAGTTTTGCCATTGCTTACGCTGGGTATTGTCACCTTCTTCAGATAACAAAGAGATGTTCGGAAAGGTGGTCTTTAATGCTGTCGTGATAAACGCATTGACCCGATAATCTGCCTGAGTTACCGGTGACTGGTCATTTTTGTGCTCGACATCAAAAGTTTCACCTGCACAATAGGCCTGATATTCTGCTCGCAAAATTTCACATGCCTGTGTCACAATGGGAACCAACTGTAAAATCAGGGCATCTTGCGGTGCCGTAGTTGCTTTAAACATAGATTACCTTCATATGCCGAATTATTCAGAAAAACCCACCATCATCTTCGACATGGATGGTACGCTTCTTGATCTTGCTTATGATGATTTCATCTGGAATCATCAGCTCCCTATTCGCTATGCAGAAAAGCATAACTGTACGCTTGAACAAAGTACCCAAGCGCTATTTCAATTTTACCAGCAACACAATCATACCTTAAATTGGTATTCCACATGCTTCTGGAGTGCAAAAGTAGGTATAGATACACTGGCCCTACAACAGGAATTTCAACACAAGGTGGCTTTACGACCAGGTTGTATTGAATTACTGGAATATCTTAAAGCCCAAGGCTATGCCTGCTGGATAGCGACCAATGCCGATTGTGAAGGCTTAAAATTTAAACTCGAACAAACCCAAATCGCGCATTATTTTGATGTGATTGTCAGCAGTGAAACTATTGGCTATGCCAAAGAATGCGTCGAATTTTGGCAACAGCTTCATGCACTGCATCCTTTTCAAGTCGAGCATAGCTATTTCATTGATGACACTGAAAAAGTGCTCAAAGGTGCAGAAAAATTTGGGATCCAGCATTTAATTAGCATTGCCCAGCCCTCATCTCAAAAAGAAATAAGGACTGAAAGTACTTATCCCATTTTACAAGATTTGACTGACTTAATAGTGATCTTAGAACAAGCTGAGGATCTGAAAAAATATGCCTAATTCTTCTCAACAGAACCATGTTGAAAGTATGCGTGTTGATAAATGGTTGTGGGCAGCACGTTTTTTTAAAACACGTTCGATATCCAAAGCTGCAATTGAAGGCGGTAAAGTCCATCACAATGGTGAACGGGTTAAAGTCTCCAAAGAGGTTCGTGTCGGCATGGAGCTCAGCATCCAGCAAGGTTTTGAGCGTAAAACTGTTGTCATCAAGGCATTATCCGCCGTTCGCAGTGCAGCACCGATTGCCCAGCAACTTTATGAAGAAACTGAAGTTAGTGTTGCACGACGAGAGTTGATTGCCACCCAAAGAAAGTTGCATAATCTAGCCCGACCTGAACATCGGCCGAGTAAAAAAGATCGAAGACAAATTAGTAAATTTAAACAAGATAATGATCAACAGTTCGACCAGCACTGGTCATATCACGATTAGAGACTGTTGACATTTAAGCGTCACATTCTGTCGCATTCGACTGAATTGATATAGTACATAAGGAATGAATCTGTCACTATACTTGAGTGGAACACGTTTGAAAGCAACACATCCACTTAAGTGAATATTTCTGTGACATCGTTTTGAGGTTGTGAGATGGATGATAATAAAAGCAAGGCGCTGAATGCTGCCCTAAGCCAGATTGAAAAACAGTTTGGTAAAAATACAGTAATGCGCCTTGGTGACAATACTGTACAGGCCGTTGAAGCGGTCTCTACAGGCTCTTTAACCCTGGATATTGCTCTGGGTATTGGTGGTTTACCTAAAGGCCGTATCGTTGAAATTTACGGCCCTGAATCTTCAGGTAAAACCACCATGACTTTGCAAGCCATTGCAGAATGTCAAAAAGCGGGCGGTACATGTGCCTTCATTGATGCTGAACATGCACTTGATCCGCAATATGCCCGCAAGTTAGGCGTAGATATCGACAATCTGTTGGTGTCACAGCCTGACAATGGTGAACAGGCACTTGAAATTGCCGACATGCTAGTACGCTCTGGCGCGATTGACCTGATTGTAGTCGACTCCGTAGCAGCCCTAACTCCACGCGCGGAAATTGAAGGTGAAATGGGCGACTCTCACATGGGTCTGCAAGCCCGTTTGATGAGCCAGGCACTGCGTAAAATCACCGGTAATGCAAAACGTTCTAACTGTATGGTGATCTTCATTAACCAGATTCGTATGAAGATTGGCGTGATGTTTGGTAGCCCTGAAACCACCACGGGTGGTAACGCGCTTAAATTCTACGCTTCTGTACGTCTGGATATCCGCCGTATTGGGCAGGTAAAAGAAGGTGATGAAATCATCGGTTCCGAAACCCGCGTAAAAGTCGTGAAGAACAAGATGGCTCCTCCATTTAAAGAAGCAGTGTTCCAGATTCTGTATGGTAAAGGTGTAAACCATTTAGGCGAATTGATCGACTTGGCAGTACAGCAAGAGATCATCCAGAAAGCGGGTGCTTGGTATTCTTATCAGGGCGATAAAATTGGCCAAGGTAAAAACAACGTCATTCGCCATTTGGAAGAAAATCCACAAATTGCGATAGAAGTTGAAAAGCTGATTCGTGAACAGCTCCTCACTACAGGTACAGTACCAGTAGAAGATAAAGACGAAGTAGAACCAGACTTTTTAGATGCTTAATTTCTCGCACAATAAAAGTTAAACTGTAAAACGCCCTACGGGGCGTTTTTTATTCGATGTGATCCAACCTTATGAGCAATCCAAAATTCCCCAACATGCTTGATTACGAAGCACTCAAGCAACAGTTTGATGAATCAGCTGACGAATCCACATGCTCAAATGTATCTCCCGATTCAAATGCCTTACATTTTGCAGATCAGCCTGAACCCAAACCCCAAGGCTTGACTGGAACACGCTTGCGCTCCTATGCTTTTGCGATATTGACACGCAAAGAGTACTCAAAAGCAGATCTGATCGAGAAACTTGCGCTTTATGCCATGGATCGGGATGAAGTCATCAAACTGGTGGATGAACTAGCAACAGAAAATTATCAGAGTGACCAGCGTGTAGCTGAGATGATGCTGTCAAGCCAAAAACGCAAAGGTAAAGGCCCAAACCGCATCAAGATGGCTTTAAAATCAAAAAAAATTGATAGCAGCCTCATTCAAGAAGAATTAAAAGAAACCGACTGGAATGAACAGGCCTATCAACTTAAAGTGAAAAAGTTTGGTCTGGAAGTCGAAAAAGAACCAAAACTGAAAGCCAAACAAATACGCTTTTTGATGTATCGGGGTTTTGAAATGGATGCGATTATGAAAGCGATTAGCCGTCGTGAAGATGAAATATAAATTGGGGGAAGAAATAGAAATTATTATAAAAACTGGTGGCAACCCTACCAGCAAGCCTTCGGCACATCATATTTCCACTACCGTTGCTACCTTCCGGTCCTGGCGGGGTTCGTGGAGTACAATTGCGAAGTAACCGGCAGGGCTACCATTGCAAGAACAGAGTATAGAGATTTTTAACTAACTTGCAAGTATTCAAAGCTGTTTTCCCGCAACATTACTTTTATTTGATTATTAAAAAAACAATATTGATTAAAAACAGCATTTTTGGATATTTTTTATCAGCACAATCAATTACTTTAAAACTACGACAAGATTGTAAACACATATTGCATTTCACGGGCCGGACGTTTTTAATGTCGTCATGTCTTTTAAATGGTCACACTTTAAAACCTCAGGTTTAGAAAGTACCAAAGAATACAAAATGGATGTTTTTTTATGATGCTCAAACAGCATGCTTTATGTGTACTCACCTTGTTGGGTTCCGCTTCACTTTATGCCAATGTCCCGATTGAATCACGCGGCTTGAGTCAAAATAACAGTATTGACCTCAGTGCTAACAATGTTGCCATTAATTCAGGTGCAACTGTTGCCAATGTGCCAACCAACCTAAATTGGCAACTTATGCAAAAAAACCAGCAATTGGAAAATGACATTCGTGCATTACGCGGCAAAATTGAAGAACAGGACAACGAAATTGAAAAACTTAAACATGAACTGACCAATCGCTATACTGACCTAGACCAACGATTAGAGCTGTTACAACAGAAAGTAGATCCAGAAAGTGCCGCGTCAGAGGAGGATAATCAACAGGATACTTCTCCCAGCGCCACAAACAGCACAGCCCCAGTAGCATCATCTACTACAACCCCAAATCAATCGACTCCTGCCACACCTAAGCAAGCCGTTGCTACCAGTGCTCAGCCCTCCGCAGAACTGGATAAAGCAGCCTATACTGTAGCATTGGATGCTTATAAACAAGGCGGTGCAAAAAAAGCCATCGCACCAATGCAAAACTTTATCAAGAATAATCCCAATAGTGTCTACATCAGTAATGCTTATTTTTGGCTAGCTGAGTTTAATCTGGCAATTGAACCAACCAATTATGTAGAAGCTAAAAAGAACTATAATATTGTGGTCAATCAATACCCCAATTCTGCAAAGGCATCACGCGCTCTATACCAGCTCTACAGTATGGCCAAAGATGTCGATCACAATACGACCCTTGCCAACCAGCTTAAAGCTAAACTACTAAAGAATTATCCTAAATCTGAAGAAGTTGGATATTTAAAGAAATAAAAACAAAAAAAGACACCTTAATAGGTGTCTTTTTTATAGCAATATATTCGATTAACGAACAATACCACGCTTTGACTGCTCCAAAGAATCAATCAATAGCTGTGCTTCTGGCGCTTCTGGCAGAATATCATCACGAATCTGCTGAATTGCTTGTTCAGTGGTTAAACCATCTTTGTAAATCAATTTAAAGGCTTGGCGTAATGCTTGAATCACATTCTTAGACCAACCTTTACGACGCATTCCTTCCACATTCATTGCAAAAGCATGTGCCGGATTACCGGATACCATCACATAAGCAGGTACATCTTTCAGAATTAACGAAGCACCACCAATCATGCTGTAAGAATCGATTTTACAGAATTGATGAATGCCCGAATTACCACCCACAACGACATAATCGCCCACTTGTACATGTCCTGCAACGCCGACATTGTTGGCAAAAATGTTATGGTCACCTACCATACAGTCATGTGCAATGTGCGTATTGACCATCAATAAGTTATGACTGCCAATTTTTGTGAGTCCTTGATCCTGAACCGTACCACGATGCAAACTGCAATGCTCGCGAATTGAGTTATGATCGCCGATTTCAAGCCAAGTCTCTTCGCCAGCATATTTTAAATCCTGACAAACTTCACCCACACTCGCAAACTGGAATATTTCATTGTTTTTCCCAATACGAGTATAGCCACCAACCACTACATGTGAATGTAGCTTGGTGCCCTCACCAATAGTGACCTTTGGCCCAATAATACAATAAGGGCCAATTTGTACATCTGCAGCGATGACTGCAGATGAGTCAATAATGGCGGTTGGGTGAATTAAATCGTTATTACTCATGCCTGCTCTATTTTCTGATGCGAAACCATAATTTCCGCGGTTGTTGCTACAACGCCATCAACTGTGGCTATACAATTATATTTGTAAATGCCACGTTTGTGCATAACCAATTCTGATTTTAATACCAATTGGTCACCAGCAACGACTTGTTTTTTAAAACGAACCTTTTCAGCGCCCGCAAAAAGAAACAATGAACCTGGGCCTGGTTTTTCATTATTCATGATAAAACCAAGTATACCAGAGACTTGAGCTAATGCTTCAACAATCAGTACACCCGGCATAATTGGATAGCCCGGGAAATGTCCCTGTAAAAACTCTTCGTTGATTGAAACATTCTTATAGCCCACAATGCCATTGTCAGTCACATCTACAATGCGATCGACCAATAAGAATGGATAGCGGTGAGGTAAATATTCACGAATTTGTTGAATGTGCATTGGCAATTCAGGTTTCGTAAATGCAGCAGTATTCGACTCAGTCATCATAATCTATTTACGCTTAAAAGTTGATTCAAGGGACTCGATTTGAGCCTGTATATGATCAAGCCGTTTGAGTAACTGGGTCAATGGCACATCTGCTAATTGTTTAAAGCGTACCGCAGCGCGTTTCCAGTGCAAACTTTCCAGCATCGGTGTGCCAGAAGAATAACTCCCTGCCTCAGAAATACTTTTTGTGACCATTGACATACCGGTAATTATGACATTATCTGCAATATTAATGTGACCTACCACCCCTACTGCACCTGCAAACACACAATTTTTGCCAATTGTGGTACTACCTGCAATACCACATTTTGCAGCAAGTGCTGTATTGGCACCAATTTTTACGTTATGGGCAATTTGCACAAGATTATCAATAATGACACCATTTTCCAGAATTGTGTCATCGAGTGCGCCACGGTCAATACTGCAATTTGATCCAATTCTGACGTCATTACCGATTTTAACTGAACCTAATTGTGCAATACGATGCCATTTACCTTGGTAAGGCGCAAAACCAAAACCTTCTCCACCAATCACAGTATTGGCATGAATACGGACGCGGTCACCGATTTTTGTTTCACCGGTTAAAGTGACATGTGAATCAATAAAGCATTGCTGACCAATTTCAACATCATCATCAATTTTAACGTGTGATTGAATGACGGTATCATCACCCACCACACAATGCTCACCAATAACCACATAATGCCCAATATAGGCACTATCGGCAATTATGGCAGAAGGATGGATCTGTGCTGTACTTTCTATGCCCTGATGCTGATTTTTCTTTTCAAATACATGCGTCAGAATGGCAAAAGCAAGATAAGGATTATCGACCACAATAAAATTATTGTGCGTATCTAGCTGATTTTTTAGAGCTGAAGTGACGATCAAGGCACCTGCTTTTGAAGCACGTGCCTGATCCAGATATTTATCGGCGTTTACAAATGCAATATGTTTCGCTTGAGCCGCATCCAAGCTAGCCAATCCTTGCAAGATTAAATCAGATTGACCTACGCACTCGCCCTGTACCAGACGGGCAAGATCTTCTAAGCGAAATTGTCTAAGATTCATTGATTACTTAATAACGTTAACCTTTTGAATCATTTTATCAGTTAAATCATACTTAGAGTCATAAGCAAGTGCGGAATTTTTATTTAAAACAATATCCAGGTTATTTTCTTTACGCAATTGTTCTGCGACTTGCTTAACTCGAGCTCCTAAAGTCTTATTCATCAGCTGAATAGTAGACTGAACTGTGGTTTGTACACTTTGCTGCAGCGCATTAAACTCTTTAAGCTGGGTTTGAAACTGCGCAGACATTTTTTGCTTTTCAGCATCGGATAAATTAGGCGTTTGTTGAGCACGTTGCTGCAGAGCTTCCAGCTCTTTAGCCAACTGTTCCAGCTTGGTGGTTTGTGGCTGTACTTTTTGCTCTAGCAATGTATTTTGCTGTTTTAAATAAGTACTATTTTGTACCACTTTCTCCAGGTCAACCACACCATAACCCGCAGCATGTACAGCGGAAGTGCTAGTCAAACCAGCAAAAACAAGGCCTATTAATATTTTATTCATGCAAATATCCTTTTTTAAACCCATTGAGGGTCGTACTTAGAAAGTACGACCAATCTCAAATTGGATATTTTTAGTATTATCACCGTCTTTTTCATTTAACGGATAAGCATAACTGAGAGATAGCGGCCCAATCATGGTAATCCAGGTAAAACCTGCACCTACGCTATAACGCATATTACCAGCATCAAAACCGAAGTTATCTTCGCAATACTGTTTCGCATCTACTTGAGTATTACTAGAATTCAAGTATAAGTTTCCTTTCGGAATATCACACTGAGTATCAAATACTTGTGCACCTTCAGCAAACAGTACTGGACGAACCTGACGCGTCCAATCACCTTTAAACGGTAATGGTAAAGCCAGTTCGGCACCAAATTGTACCAAAGCATTACCACCCACTTCTTCAGGATCATAATCTTGGGTCTGAGATTCATTAAAAGTCACCCCAGGATATTTAGGACCTAATGTACTGTTGTCATAACCACGTACTGAGCCAAAACCACCGGCATAGAAGTTTTTATAGAATGGCAAGTCGTTACCATAACCCAACTTACCATAACCACGTAATACAAAGCCCTTACCTAAAGGCTGGAAGGCTTGGGCATCATAAGTAATTTTTTGATATTCCACATCACTGCCTGGTAATGCAATTTCACCATTCACACGATGTGACATACCTGATGTCGGGAAAACAGGACGGTTCAAAGTATTATAAGACCAACCTAAATTAAGATTATAGGTTAAGAAATCACCATTAAACTTATTATCAAATGGAACTTCTGATCCCGCAGGACAATTAAATAAACCTGTTGTTGGATCTTGAACTAGAGCAACACTACATCCTGTACCTGTACCTGTCGCTTTACCACCATTTGCCAATAGATAGTCACGAACATAAGTAGAAACATATGGACCAGTCGTTACTTCAGTCTGATCAATATTTAAACCCGCACTCACGCTTTGGTTTTCGTCAATTGGATAACCGAAGTTAATACCACCACCAAAGCTGTCCGTCACATAGTTATTGACGTTATAATCTTCATCTAATTTGGTTTTACGGTAATACATGTTATAACCACGACGCACACCATCAATGGTGAAGTACGGATCAGTCACGCTTAAATTATAATAATCTTGTGTTTCTGAACGCGATAAATCAATCGAAACACTATTACCCGTACCCAGGAAGTTAGTTTGACTTAAACCAGCCTGGAAGGTCACACCGCCACTTTGCGAGAAACCTACTGCCAGTGTACTGGTACCTGAATGCTGCTCTTCAACATTCACGTTCAGATCAACCTGATCAGGTACGTTGGGAATACGGGCTGGTTTAATATCAACCGTTTTAAAGAAACCTGTACGCTCTAGACGAACTTTAGATAAATCAATTTTCTCATTGCTGGCTAATGCACCTTCCATCTGGCGCATTTCACGACGCAACACCTCATCGGCAGTTTTGGTATTACCGGTAAAATTGATACGACGAACAGTGACTTGCTGACCCGGATTAATATAATAATTTAAATCAACAAGTTTGGTTTCTTTATTAATTTCAGGAACAATATTGACTTCAGCATAGTAATAACCGGCATTACCATACTTACGCAGTAACAGTTGTTTAACTGCATTAACTTTTTCTTGAGAATAAATCTCGCCATCTTTATAGATTTGCAATGCTTTTAATTCTTCAGGTTTGTAAAGTGCATCGCCCAAGAACTTGCTTTCGCCAAATTTAAATTGCTCGCCTTCTTCTACAGCAACTTCGACAAAGATATTCTTTTTATCTTCACTCAAGTTCAAACTTGAGTTGGTGATATTGAAATTGATATAACCCTTATTTAAATATAAAGCACGCAAAGCCTCAAGGCTGGCTGCCATCTTTTCACGCGCATAGCGATCGTTACGGGTAACAATCGAACTCCAGCCGCTTTCCTTCACCGCAAATGCTTGCTTGATTTCGCTTTCTTTAAAAACAGTGTTGCCGATAATATTGATATCTACAACTTTAGCCGCCTTACCCTCAACAAAATCAATGGTTAAATCAACACGGTTATTGGGTTTGGCAGTCGTAATCACCTTAACATCGGCATCATAACGACCTTGCTGCATATACTGCTGTTCAAGTTCAGTTTCAATGGTTTGCAAAGCAGATTTTTTCAAAACCTCGCCTTCTGCAATACCCATTTTTTTCAACCCTTCTTCAAGGGCTTCTTTAGGAATAAGTTTATTTCCCTTAAACTCAACCTTCGAAATGACTGGACGTTCTACAACGCTAAAAACAAGCGTATCTGCTTGTTGAGATGCCTTGATATCATCAAACAAGCCAGTGGCATACAAAGCACGAATCGCATTTGCAATGGTCGCATCATTAACACGATCGCCAGCATTGACAGGCAACATCCCATAAACATTTTCTGGCGTTAAACGAACAAGTCCGTCAATTTTGATATCGCGGACAATGAATTCATCTGCTGCATATACTTGTTGTACTGCTGCCATTGCACTAACGAGTGCCAAAGGCATAAATAAATGTGTGTGCTGCATGCCAGTCTTTTCCGATGTTAATTTATTACATATTTACGTTGTTATAAACGCATGAAGTCATTGAATAATGCAAGGAGCATCATACTACCGAGCAGTACCATACCAATTTTTAAACCAACCAATTGTATTTGTTCAGAAACAGGTTTACCACGAATTAGCTCAATAAAATAGTAAACCAGGTGTCCACCATCAAGCATTGGAATAGGCAATAAATTCAAAATACCCAAACTCACGCTCATTAAGGCCATAAATGAGATAAAGGTTTGCCAACCCATTTCTGCACTTTTCCCCGCCACCTTAGCAATGGTGATCGGTCCCGATAAATTATCCAACCCAATTAAACCACGTACCATTTTGACGATCGAGTTCAAAATCATACCTGAAATTTGACCCGTTTTATCAACAGCCATAACCAAAGCTTCAGTCGGGCTGTATTGAATGGTTTGCTTATATTCTTCGGGAATGGTTATTTTCCCCGGGGTATTTTGTACACCCAGCATACCTGAAACATTGCCCATACTATCACGCTTGGCTTGCGGCATTACCTGTAAATGTAGCAGCTGATTTTGACGTAATACATCTATTTTTAATAATTTTTCTGGTGAAGCCTGAACAACTTGAACCACATCAAACCAGTCATTCATTTTCACGCCATCAATGGCCACGATTTTATCGCCTTCTTTCATCCCTTGACGAATAGCCGCACCATCTTCACTCAGCTTACTGACCACGGGAGCAATATATGGCCGGTATGGCATAAAGCCTAAACTGTCTAATGCAGACTGGTTTTGATTTTTTAAGAAGTTCTGGATAGGTAAGTTAAAGGTTTGCAACTGACCTTGACGGTCGGCCTGAATCTGAATTGAACCGGTTTCACCCACACGGTCCACCAAGGCAAAATTTAACTTTTCCCAAGTGGTTACTTGTGTTCCGTCGACTGTTGTAATTTTGTCACCAACCTGCATTTGAGCTGTAGCAGCAGGTGTATTAGGTAACACTTTACCTACACGGGTATTCAATTGTTCTTGTGATGGAATAAATAAAATCCAGAACAATAACACGGCAAAAACCAGATTGATCAATGGCCCAGCAGCAACAATCGCAATACGTTTCCAGGGATGTTGGCGGTTGAATGCTTTGGGTAAATCCTCCTCAGCAACACTACCTTCCCGTTCATCCAGCATTTTCACATAGCCACCCAATGGCAATGCTGAAAGCTGATATTGAATGCCCGATTTTTTAGAGGTCCACTTGAATAAGGTTGGTCCAAAGCCAATAGAATAAACTAAAACTTTAACACCCAGTTTACGTGCAACAATATAATGTCCAAACTCGTGAATCGCGATGAGCGGTCCAAGGAGTAAAATTGCTGCCACAATAATAAACAAGGCATTCATATTTTAGCTTCCTTTATTGATGACAATTTGCTGGGCAGCCGATCGAGCCATTTGATCAACCTGTAAAATACGCTCAATTGATTCTGCAGCGCCACCTTCAACCAGATTTAAGGTCTGTTCTACCACTTGAGAAATTTCAGTAAAACCAATCTCATTTTTCAAGAAGGCAGCAACAGCAATCTCATTGGCAGCATTTAAAATCGCAGGAGCTAGACCACCAGTTTGCATGGCTTGACGTGCAAGTTTTAATGCCGGAAAACGTATGGTATCAGGTTCCTGAAAATCCAGCTGTTGATTGACAAACAGGTCGAGGGCAGGCACATGAGTTTGAATACGTGTCGGCCAGGCAAGCGCATGCGCGATTGGTGTACACATATCAGGATTGCCCATTTGTGCCAAAGTCGAACCATCCACATATTGAACCATAGAATGAATGATACTCTGTGGATGTACTACCACTGTTACAAACTGTTCTGAAATTGCAAAGAGATGACAAGCTTCGATCAGCTCTAAGCCTTTATTCATTAAGGTTGCAGAATCAACAGAAATTTTTTGACCCATCGACCAATTCGGATGTTTACACGCTTGTGCAGGTGTCACATTCTGTAATTGTTCAAGACTATGATTTAGAAATGGCCCGCCAGAAGCTGTAAGTAAAATACGGGAGACGCCCTGTTTAGGCTGACCGTTGCGCTCTGTTTGGAAATAATTCTGAGGTAAGCATTGGAAAATAGCATTATGTTCAGAGTCGACCGGAAGCAATTCTGCCTGATAATCACGTGCAGCCTGCATCATGATATCACCCGACATCACCAGTGCTTCTTTATTGGCCAACAGGACACGCTTACCCGCCTTAACCGCAGCCAAGGTCGGCAATAAACCCGCAGCTCCCACAATGGCTGCCATGACTATATCAACATCTGCATGTTCGGCAACAGCGATCAAGCCCGCCTCATCAGTCAAGATTTCAATATTAGTTAAAGACTGCTCATTAAAATATTGCTGTAACTCTTTAACTCGACTGGAAGGAACAACCACGATTTTTGGTCGATATTGTTTGCATATTTCAACGAGTTCCAAAATTCTGCTATGCGCCGTGACTGCAAAAACAGAATACTTTTCAGGATGCTGTTGCAGAACTTTTAAGGTACTTTGACCAATTGAACCCGTTACACCCAATATACAAACAGATTGTGACATCTATAAATCTACACCAATAAGTTTTAAAACATACATGCCTGCAGCAAAAATTGGAGCAGCAGCAAGCAATGAATCAATGCGGTCAAGTACGCCACCATGTCCTGGCAGAATACGACCTGAATCTTTAATTCCAGCGCGACGTTTGATCATGGACTCAAACAAGTCGCCAAGAACCGAACTGAATACGGTAATCACAGATAAAATTAAAAATAAAATATGCTGTGCCAGCGTTAAATCCAAATAAAGGACCTCTACTGCTACTACAATCAGCATGGCGGTAAAAATACCACCGTATAAACCTTCTACTGATTTGTTTGGACTGACATCTGGAGCAAGTTTTTTCTTGCCCAATTTACGCCCAACAAAATAAGCACCGCTGTCTGCACCCCATACCAGTAAAAACAGGTACATGAGCCACCATGGAGAGCTATGCCATACAGAGAAAATTGCGGTAACTGCAGCAGAAACTAAAATAAATCCAATAATTTTTAGGCTGGGATTGTACCATCCATCATAGTCTGGATAGGATTTAACCCAAAAAATACTGCAGATCCAGCAAATAATGGAAGCAGCCCAAAGCAGCAGAGCGATATCATTAAAATATAATGCTAAAGTTGCTAAAGCAGCTGTGGCAAGTCCATAAACCCAAGCTAAAGGCTTAACAAGATTTTTATTTTTTCTTGGCATAAGCTTAAACCACTCATACCCTGCAACCCCTGCTGCAACAATCATCAGCATAAACATTGGATACTGAGACTGTGTAGCAAACATACAACTCAGTACGACTGCTACCAATACCAATGCGGTTATAATCCGCTCTAACATTTATTAATTCTCAAGTTTCTCTTGTTGGATTTGCTCTGAAGTTTTACCAAAACGACGTTCACGTCCAGCAAAGACAGCGAATGCATCATCTAATTCTTCTACAGTAAATTCAGGCCACAAGGTTGGGGTAAAATATAGTTCAGCATATGCCGCTTGCCAAAGTAAAAAATTCGACAAACGATAATCACCACCTGTACGAATGAGTAAATCCACAGCAGGTAAATCGGCCATGCAGACATGTTGCCCAAAGAGCTCCACGTCAATATCTTCAACCGCAACTTTTTTTGCCAGCACATCTGCTGCAATCTGTTTTGCAGCCTGAGTCATATCCCACATACCACCATAACTAATGGCAATGGTTAAAGTCATGCTGTCGAACTTAGCAGTCCTTTGTTCAGCTTGCAACATTAACTCGCGTAAACGGTCAGACAAACGCGAACGATCGCCAATAAAGCGCAAGGCAATATTGAACTTTTCCATCCGCGGCAATTGCTCATGAATGGTTTCTTCCAACAATACCATGAGTAAATCAACCTCAAATTGAGGACGATTCCAGTTTTCACTCGAGAATGCAAAAACGGTTAATGCTTGAATATGATTTTTTCTACAGTGTTCAACGATCGGATCCAGAACATTCTTCCCCTCACGATGTCCTGCACCTTTTTGCATTTGCTTTTTTTTTGCAAAACGATTGTTGCCATCCATAATGATGGCAACATGTTTTGGAAGAAGCATACTGTCTTCTGATACGGTCATTAAATCTTAGACCTTCATCAATTCAGCTTCTTTAGCAGCTAGACGTTTTTCAACTTCAGCAACAAATTTATCGGTGATTTTTTGGATGTCATCACCTGCACGACGCTCATCATCTTCAGAAATTTCTTTTTCTTTCAATAATGCCTTGATGTCGCCCAATACGTCACGACGAATGTTACGGATTGCAACTTTGGCATTTTCCGCTTCATTACGTGCAACTTTCTGCATGTCACGACGTGTTTCTTCAGTAAGTGCCGCCATCGGTACACGAATCGCGTCAGCCGTAATTGGGTTCAAGCCCAGGTCAGATTCACGGATTGCTTTATCAATTGCAGAGACCATTGAACGTTCAAATGGCTGAACAAGCAATGTACGTGAATCTTCAACACCCACGTTAGCTACCTGGTTTAATGGTACATCCGAGCCATAGTAAGGAACCATAACACCGTTCAGGATTGATGGATGCGCACGGCCTGTACGAACCTTGGCAAAACCATGCTCCAAAGACTCAAGCGTCTTGTTCATGCGGTCTTCTGCGTCTTTTTTAAGATCGTTAATCATGTGATCTTCCTTACTTAATTCTAAGAAATGTAATAACTAAATAGCGTGTAGTATAAAGAGCTTTCAGGCTCACGTACATTAATTCGTAACGTGAGTCCCTTCTTTTTCACCCATCACCACAGAAAGCAATGAACCAGCTTTATTCATATCGAATACTTGAAGTGGCACGTTATGGTCACGACATAGGCAAATCGCGGTTAAATCCATCACACCTAATTTTTCATCAAGCACTTGATCGAAAGTCAGTGTTTCGTATTTCACGGCATCATCGTATTTGCTTGGGTCTTTATTATAAACACCGTCCACTTTAGTCGCTTTCAAGATCAGGTTGGCTTCAATTTCGATACCACGTAAGCATGCTGCGGTATCTGTAGTAAAGAAAGGATTACCTGTACCAGCAACAAATACACATACTTCGCCTTGAGTTAAATGACGAATCGCATCACGACTTGAATAAGATTCAACCACAGCACCAATTGGCAGTGCTGACATTAAACGGGTTTTGATGTTGCGGCGTACCAAAGCATCACGTAATGCCAAACCGTTCATTACGGTTGCCAACATACCCATCTGGTCACCTGTTACGCGACCAACCAGACCGTCTTTTTGCAATTGGCTACCGCGGTATAGGTTACCACCGCCCACTACGATACCCACCTGAACACCCAGGCCAACCAAGTGTGCAATCGCTAAAGACATTTGATCAAGCACAGTTGCGTCAATACCCATATCTTTATTTCCAGCAAGAGCCTCACCAGAAAGTTTCAATAAAATACGTGCATAACGGGGCTTTTTTGAGTCCAACATCAGGAAATCTCCGAATCTTACAATTTCAAAATTTTATTCGTCTATTTTTATGACAGATCAAGCAGACTTAACTCGAATTAACTTCGCATATAAATCATATTCATCTGCATCGGTAATTTCGACTTCAAGCAAATCACCTGCTTTAATCTGGCTTTTATCAATATCTTCTACAAAGACATTCCCATCAATTTCAGGTGCATCAGCATAAGAGCGTGCAACTGCCACCGGGAATTCGTCTTCCAGCTCATCTACTAAAACAGTCATGGTTTGGCCAATGCGTTTTTGCAGTTTGGCTGCAGAAATTTCCTGCTGTACTTGCATGAAACGCTCGTAGCGATCTTGCTTGATTTCTTCAGGTACATGATCTGGAAGATCATTGGCTGTCGCACCTTCTACAGGTGAATAGGTAAAGCAACCTACACGATCAAGCTGAGCTTCTTTCAACCATTCAAGTAAAATTTGGAAATCTTCTTCTGTTTCACCCGGGAAACCAACCACGAAAGTGGAACGGATCACCAGTTCAGGGCATTTTTCACGCCACAGTTTAAGACGTTCTAAAGTGTTTTCACTATGAGCTGGTCGCTTCATCAACTTTAAGATGCGCGGACTGGCATGCTGAAAAGGAATGTCCAAATACGGTAGGATTTTGCCTTGAGCCATTAAATCAATGGCTGCATCGACATGCGGATATGGATAGACATAGTGCAGACGCACCCAGATGCCTAACTGACCCAATGCTTCACACATGTCAAAAAATTTGGTTTTAACCGGCTGGCCGTTCCAGAAATCAAGCTTGTATTTGGTATCTACACCATAAGCTGAAGTATCCTGAGAAATAACCAGTACTTCTTTTACACCGGCTTTTTTCAGCGCTTGGGCTTCATTTAATACCGAACCGACGGGACGTGAAACCAGGTCACCACGCATGCTTGGAATGATACAGAAAGTACAACGATGGTTGCAGCCTTCTGATATTTTTAAGTAGGCATAGTGTTTCGGAGTTAAACGGATACCCTGTTCCGGAACAAGGTCAATAAACGGATTATGCTTAGGCGGTTCTGGAACGTACTCGTGTACGGCTTCCATTACTTCTTGATATGCCGCAGCACCAGTCACTTTAAGGACATTCGGGTGCATTTGGCGAATTTTGTCTTCATCTTTACCCAAACAGCCTGTCACAATCACACGACCGTTTGCGCTCATGGCTTCGCCAATTGCATCTAAAGATTCTTGTACTGCAGATTCAATAAAACCACAGGTATTAACAACAACTAAATCAGCACCATCGTAATCCGATGCTACATCATAACCTTCAGTCTTCAACTGAGTTAAAATTCGTTCGGAATCTACCAATGCCTTAGGACAACCTAAAGAAACAAAACCGACTTTGGGGGATTTCATGAATCTGCGCTCCACTATAATGCGCGTATTGTATGTCTTTTCCGATCATAAAAACAGGTGGAATCCGGACTCTTTGCATTGCGCACCAAAATATGCCTATATTTTTAGCAAATACTTCAAGTGCACCATTTTGGTTCACTAATAATTGTATTTCTATTACTATGGAATTGGAATTCTGTTATTAAAAACAAAAAAGCACACTTTTATAGCGGCAGAATTTATATTTATACCCATGCTCAAAGTTGGCGTGCATTTTGCTTTATTTCGACAACGTTTAACTCGTTGAATGTCCCATAACGGGGAGAAATGACAAGAAGTGCAGATGCCATTGCGCTATTTTAACACAGGATGCTTTCGCAAATGGATCAACCCGTCGCTATCGACTACCGCCTTTTAGTGGATAACTTAACCACCGCAATTTTATTGGTCGACAGTAAGCTGAATATTTTTTATTTGAATTCATCTTGTGAATCTTTGTTCGACATTAGCTTACTGCGTGCGGCGGGACAGCCGGTTTTAAATTTACTGCATATGCCAGATGATGAGTTCAATACTGAAGAAGCTTTATTAAATACCTTTAAAACCGGACAACCTTATACGCGTCGTGAAGCCGCCATTAGCGTCAATTTCAAAGATATTCACGTGGATTATACCGTTTCACAAATTAATTCAGCAAAACCCTACCACCCGCTCCTACTGATTGAACTGAACCAGATTGACCGGATGTTAAAAATATCCAAAGAAGAAAATCTGATTCAGCAACATCAGGTCGCCAGACAACTGATTCGTGGTGTCGCCCATGAAATTAAAAACCCTTTAGGCGGCATCCGTGGTGCCACCCAGTTGCTGGCGCGCAGCCTGAATGATCCGCAATATGAAGAATTTACCGACATTATTATCAGTGAAGTAGACCGTTTACGCAATCTGGCCGATACCATGCTAGGTTCCCGTCAGCTACCAAGCTACGAACTGGTCAATGTGCATGAGCCTTTAGAACGTGTACGTTCACTCATTACCAATCAAACCAAAAAGAAAATCAAGATTACCCGTGACTACGATCTATCCTTACCTGAAGTGATGGCAGATCGCGACCAGTTAATTCAGGTCATGCTCAATATCAGCGTCAACGCCGTACAAGCCATGATGGAAAATAAAGAGTTCTTTGTTGATCATCAGCCGGAACTAATTTTAAGAACCCGGATTCAGCGCTTGGTCACCATTAACGGTGTATTAAAACGTTCTGCGGTTCGTATTGATATTGAAGACAATGGCCCGGGTGTACCTGAAGAAATCTTAGAATCGGTATTTTATCCATTAGTCACAGGACGTGCTAAAGGCACCGGGCTCGGTTTGAGCATTGCACAAAACATAATGCACCAACATAACGGAATGATTGAATGCCAATCCGTTCCGGGAAAAACAGTATTTAGCTTATATTTACCTTGGGAGTCTAACCATGTCGCGAAATAAAATATGGGTCATTGATGATGATCGTGCCATGCGCTGGGTTTTGGAAAAAACCTTCAAAGAAGAAGGTTTTGACGTGACCAGCTTTGAAGAAGCACAGTCTGCACTGGATCAACTCAGCATAGAGGCTCCTGATGTTATTTTAACCGACATTCGTATGCCCGGTATCGACGGTCTGACCTTTCTGGGTAAAGTCAAAGGCTCTCATCCTGACCTACCTGTCATTATTATGACAGCACATTCAGATCTGGAATCTGCGGTATCCAGCTATCAAACAGGTGCTTTTGAATACCTACCCAAACCATTTGATATTGATGAAGCCCTGGCACTGGTTAACCGTGCCATCCTGCATATTGCAAAATTACAGCAGCAGGAATCTGCCAAAGCCGTACCAGCCATTCAATCAACGGAAATCATTGGTGAATCCCCTGCCATGCAGGAAGTATTCCGTGCCATTGGCCGTTTATCACAGTCGCACATTACCGTATTGATTAATGGTGAATCAGGAACCGGTAAAGAACTGGTTGCACATGCGCTACATCGCCATTCGCCACGTAGCAGCAAACCTTTTATTGCCTTGAATATGGCAGCCATTCCTAAAGACCTGATCGAGACTGAACTTTTCGGTCACGAAAAAGGCGCTTTTACCGGTGCCAATTCACAGCGCCAAGGTCGTTTTGAACAAGCCAATGGCGGTACACTATTTCTAGATGAAATTGGGGACATGCCATTTGAAACCCAAACACGTTTACTGCGTGTCTTGGCGGATGGTGAATTCTATCGTGTCGGTGGACATATTCCGGTTAAGGTTGATGTGCGTATTGTTGCAGCAACCCACCAAGACCTGGAAAAACTGGTGCATGATGGACGCTTCCGTGAAGACTTGTATCATCGTCTGAATGTGATCCGTATTCATATTCCAAAACTAGCCCATCGCAGTGAAGACATTCCAATGTTGGCGCAGCACTTCCTGGCCCGTGCGGGTAAAGAATTAGGCGTAAATCCTAAAATCTTGCGTCCAGAAACCCAGGAATATATGCAACAGCTACCGTGGCAAGGCAACGTGCGTCAACTGGAAAACACCTGTCGCTGGCTCACCGTGATGATCACCGGACGTGAAGTTTATCCAGAAGACCTGCCTTCGGAACTAAAACAGATTCCAATTCAACGTTCAGGTGAAGATGCTCAACCGCACAATACCTTTGACCGTATTTCACTGCATCATTGGGATGAGTTATTGGGTCAATGGGCCATTCAGAAACTTAAAAATGGCGAAATGAAGATTCTGGACATTGCTACACCCATGTTTGAACGCACTTTAATCACTGCTGCTTTACAGCAAACCCGTGGTCGTAAGCGTCATGCAGCTGAATTGCTGGGTTGGGGCCGCAACACCTTGACGCGTAAACTGAAAGAGCTAGGCATGGACACTGCCGATGATGATATAGAAGAAGAAATCGAAAGCTAATTTCCATATACATTAAAAAAGCGCCCAAGGGCGCTTTTTTATTGCTGCGTTTTTAACGGTTCAGTGCTTATGCGGTAAAACCCACATATCGAAAATACCCCTCTACACCCAAATCAGATTTCAAAATCAAATAATTAGGATAAGTGGCTTGGGTAATTTCAGCAAACATATTCACCTGATCATCATTGGCATGCAGGTCATCTACAGTACGCAGCATGCTTTGCTCAAATTCATCGGTCATATATTCAAAGCCAATATCCATGGCGATAAATAAAGTATGCCCACAAGGTTGTACATACTGCTCTTCAGCCCAGTCAATGACATTTTGCTGGCAATGCGGGCATGCAATGTTGTCTGTTGCCTGAATGGATAATGGAATAAGTTGATAAGCCATATAAAAATTAATCTGTTTTACTATCCGCACATTTTAACAAACTATTTTAACTTCGCTATTTGTTCAAAGCAGATTTGCAATAAAAAAGGGAATCTTCAAGATTCCCTCGCTTTACATAGTTAGACTTTTATTTATATGCTGCTTTATAACGTGATAGTGCAGTTACCGCCACAGCAGAGATTACTACTGCCGGCAAACTCGCCATTAAAATACCTGTAGTTCCCAAACCGAGTGCCAAGATTTTCCCAGTCAGTAATGGTCCAGTCATTGCACCCAAACGCCCTAGAGAAATCGCACTACCTACACCGGTCACTTTGCCCGTGCCTGAATAGAAGATTGGTGAAATACCATACAGAATAGACTGACCACCTGTAGAGAAGATCCCACCCATCACACCGGCTAGAACCAACACTGGAATAGAGGTAGTGGTGAATAACAGACTAAGGGCAACAAATAAACCGCTATAGATAATCACTGCCATCTGCCAAAGTTTTAAGCGATCAAGCAAATAACCCAAAGCCAAAGTACCAATCACCGCGCCTACCTGGAATACCAGCATCACCATAAAAGCCTGTGATTTTTCTAAGCCTTGTCCCATCAGCAAATTAGGTAACCAGCTAATCAAAATATAATTGATCATCAGGGTAAAGAAGAAGCCTACCCAAAGTGGCAAGGTATTTTTATATTGCTGGTTTTTAAATAATACTTGTGCCATTCCCAGAACTGCTTCTGTAGACACTTGCTCAACAGCAACCTGCTTAGGCTTATCTTTAAGAATAATCGCCATGAATGGGAGCAGCGCTAATGGTGCCAAGCCTCCAATCAAAAAAAGGGTATGCCAAGAAATATCTTTAAATAAGATAGCCAAGCCTGCAACGAAAATTGCACCTACCGGTAATCCGCAATACATCAAGCTGTTCAGCTTGCCGCGATTGGCTTCCGTCGCCTCATCACCCACCACAGAAATCATGGTTGGCATCGCAGCACCCAGACCTAAGCCGGTAAAGAAGCGCGCTGCATATAAAATTTCAATACTTGGCGCGATGGCAGTAAGCGACATAAATAGGCCGAAAATTGCAATTGAAAGCATTAAAACTTTCTTCTGCCCCAAATAGTCGGCAACACGTCCACCAAAGAACGCGCCAAATAACATACCAAAAACACCCAAACTAAATACATAACCCATTTGCACCTGGTCTAGAGCAAATGTTTCAGCAATTCCTTTTGCGGCAATACCGGGAACCTGAAGATCAAAACCTTCAAAAAATGCGACCCAAAAACACAAAAATACTGTTAAGAATTTCTGCATTTTACCTGTTTGTATTTGCGCCATGATTGAACTCCGTCCATATTAAGCAAATTAGCCCACAGCAATTTGCTTCACTATTTTCAGATCAATCTGTTGAAATAAATACCACTACAATGGTCGGGTTTAATGTGCGTTACCTCAAAAAAAACCATTCAAATTAGACATAAAAGATTAAACAAATAGACATAATAGATCTTAATTTTATTTATTATTTCATATTTTCAAATACTTATAATTTCGGTAGTTATTTATGATCAAACCATAGTCAAAAGTAATAGTTTAAAATTAAACGATAAAAAGCCCGCGTTTAGCGGGCTTTTTATCAACTTAACTCACATTGTATTAAGCAGTTTTTTTCGCTTGATTGTTCTTACGAATGGTAATCATCACCAGTTGAACTGCTGCTGGTGTTACGCCTGGAATACGGCTTGCTTGAGCCAATGTTTCAGGACGCACATCTTTTAATTTAAGTGTAATTTCACGCGACAAGCCTGAAACCACATCATAATCAAAGTCAGCAGGAATACGAGTTTCTTCCAGACGCTTCATTTGTGCTACGTCTTCTTGCTGACGGTTGATATAACCTTCGTATTTCACGGCAATTTCAATTTGCTCACCGACAAATGCTGAAACCTCTGAACCTGTTAGCTCTGCAATTTGAGCGAAGCTGATGTTTGGACGTTTTAACAGATCAATGGCTGAGCATTCTTTAGAAAGATCAGCACCGGTCATTTCCACGAATTTTTTACCCATCGGGTTGTTTGGCGCAGCCCAAAGGTGTTGCAAACGGCCTTTCTCGGTTTCTACTGCTTCCATTTTTTCACAGTAAGCAGTCCAGCGTTCATCATCCACCAGACCCATTTCACGGCCAATGGCAGTTAAACGTTGATCCGCATTGTCTTCACGCAGCATCAAACGGTATTCCGCACGTGAGGTAAACATGCGGTATGGTTCTTTGGTACCCAAAGTGATCAAGTCATCAACCAATACACCCATGTACGCTTCATCACGTTTAGGTGTCCATTGTTCTTGATCCCAAGCACGGCGTGCAGCATTTAAGCCTGCCAATAAACCTTGTGCACCCGCTTCTTCATAACCGGTTGTACCGTTGATTTGACCAGCAAAGTACAGGTTATTAATCGCTTTGGTTTCTAAAGAGAATTTCAACGCTTGCGGGTTGAAGTAATCGTATTCAATGGCATAACCCGGACGAAGAATGTGAGCATTTTCCATACCACGAATCGAACGCACCAATTCAAACTGCACATCGAATGGCAGTGAAGTCGAAATACCGTTTGGATAAAGCTCGTGTGTATCTAAGCCTTCTGGCTCCAGGAATACCTGGTGCGAATCTTTATCAGCAAATTTATGAATTTTATCTTCAATCGATGGGCAGTAACGCGGACCCACACCTTCAATCACACCAGTATACATTGGTGAACGGTCGAGGCCTCCACGAATGATGTCGTGAGTACGTTCATTGGTATGTGTGATGTAACAGTTGATCTGTTCCGGATGCATAGACGCATCCCCCATGAATGACATGGTCGGAGACGGGAAATCACCCGGCTGTGGTGTCATGACAGAGAAATCAACTGAACGTGCATCGATACGCGGTGGCGTACCTGTTTTTAAACGACCTACAGGCAAGTTCAATTCACGTAAACGTGCAGCCAATGAAATTGATGGAGGATCACCGGCACGGCCGCCACTTGATTTTTCCAGACCTACGTGAATCACACCGCCTAAGAATGTCCCTGTTGTCAACACAACGGTTTTTGCATCAAAGCGAATACCCATTTGTGTCACAACACCTTTAACGGTATCACCTTCAACAATCAGGTCATCTGCCGCTTGCTGGAAAATATCTAGATTGGCCTGATTTTCCAAGGTATCGCGAATCGCAGCTTTATAACGGATACGGTCAGCTTGAGCACGGGTTGCACGAACCGCTGCACCTTTACGTGAATTCAGGATACGGAACTGAATACCACCTTTATCGGCAGCCAATGCCATTGCACCACCCAAAGCATCAATTTCACGCACCAGGTGTGATTTACCAATACCACCGATGGCCGGGTTACAGCTCATCTGCCCTAAAGTCTCAATGTTGTGAGTCAAGAGCAGAGTCTGTCGACCCATACGCGCTGCAGCAAGGGCTGCTTCGGTACCTGCGTGACCGCCACCGATAACAATGACATCGTAAACTTTAGGATAATGCATAATGGTTTGAGAGATAAAAAATGATGACGGAGTATTATATCAAAACTGAACAAAATAAGTTGACAAAATGAGTCGAATTTCTTGATGAGAATTGAATCGATTTTCAGTCTTTTAATGTTGCAATGTAATTCCGCTTTTCAGACTCGCTATAGAAATGAAACATTTAAGTAAATTTTTTTACTTGATTAGCATTGTTTAAATTTGATTACTTTTTAAGCTATAGGTTGGGTACATTACGAACAAAGGTATAAAGATGAATAAGAATATTGTCCTCTCATCCATTCTCTGTGGTTTATGTTTCGCACCATTTGCAGCTTCAGCAAATGATAAAGTCGAAAAAGTATATGATTCTCAAAGGTACCAAAAGGTTTGTAAAGGTAAAAGTCAGGGCGCACAGGTGAGTTTTGCATATCGCGGTATTATCTGGAATGGTACCTGTGAACCTCAATTCTTCCCCTCAGCAAAAAATTCGTCCATCGCAGGAGATGAACCTGAGTTAACCAGTGCATGTAGTGGAGATACTAGCGCAACATCTGTAAGCATCAACGGGACAGAAGTTAAAGGTAAATGTGCTTTAGGTTTTATGGCTCCTCGACCTTCTTCTCAATCCCAAATGCAAATGCAGCAATCCCAACCACAAATGCAACACTCTCAACCAGAAATGCAAACTCAGCCTCAAATGCAGCCACAACCTGAGATACAACCACAACAATCCCCATAAAATGTTAATTTTATTGAAATTATTAACGGGTAAAATACTTGAGTTTTACCCGTTTCATATATTGCTAATTTAAAAAACTCGTTTAAACTCAAATAATATTAAGGATATAACAATAAAAAGGATACTCCATGGATTCGGGACTATTTACCTTTTTTTTACCTATCATACTTGCCTTCATGATGATTGGTTTAGGGCTTGAACTCACAGTTAAAGATTTTCTTCGTATCCGTTATCATCCCAAAGCTATTTTTTTAGCTTTATTTTCACAACAGATCATTTTGGTTGGCGTTGCATTTTTTATTTGTATTTTATTTAAGCCCTCTCCCTTTCTAGCGATTGGCTTAATGTTGCTTGCCGCTTCTCCAGGTGGCCCTACAGCAAATTTGATTAGCTATATTTTTAAGGGAGATGTGGCCTTAAACCTTACCCTTACTGCCCTTAATTCTATTATTTGTATCTTTACCCTGCCTTTTATTGTCAATTTATCGATGCATTATTTTTTAGGTGAGTCGCAAAGCTTTGCCATGCCTATTGAAAAAATCATTCAGGTCTTTTTAATTATTTTTATTCCGGTTTGTTTGGGTATGCTGATTCGTTCACTTACCCCTAAAACTGCACTGAAATTAAATAAACCCATGCGATTATTTTCGGTCATCTTTGTATTTTCGATTTTTTTGTATGCGCTCTATAAAGAAAGATTCCATGTCACTGAATATTTTGCCGAGATTGGCATTGCCATGGCGCTATTTTGCCTGATCAGTTTTTTAGTGGGCTATCTCGTCCCACACTTATCTGGAATTTCCGATAGACAGGCACGGGCATGTACTTTTGAAGTAGGGATTCACAACACAGGTTTTGCAGTGACTATTGCACTTTCAGTATTATCGAATACGACGATTGCCATTCCCGCAGGGATTTATACTATTTTTATGTATATTTTCGCCTTTGCATTTGGTTATATCTTGAGCAGAAACCCACAACTACTTAGTAAAGACAATGCACGCACTTTAAATGGCTAAAACACAACTGCCGGGTTGAAAACACACTTATATAAAAAATATATAGTTCATTGCTTTAAAATTTTATCCGTCACTATTTTAAAATTAGCAATGAAAATGCCTCGGTTCATAGGCTAAAAATGAAACTCAATCCATGTTATTTATATAAAGCTGGAATATTAACTTATATATATTTGTTGATACATCTATGTTGTCAGTATAGTTGCATGATAAAAATCAGTAAAAACTTAAATCAAGAAGAATAAAAATAGGAGATTTCCAATGGATTCAGGAATCATTACCATTTTACTGCCCTTAGCTCTTGCCATTATCATGATTGGGCTAGGATTGGAATTAACCCCCAAAGACTTTGCTCGAGTCAGCAAACATCCTAAAGCCGTGCTGATTGCCCTGTTTTGTCAACTGATTATTTTGGTCAGTATTGCATTCGTCATTTGCAAGGTTTTAGCGCTTCCCCCTCTACTTGCTGTAGGTTTAATGCTGCTAGCCGCATCTCCAGGTGGCAGTACCGCCAACCTGTTTAGCTATCTGTTTAAGGGCGATCTGGCACTCAACATTACCCTTACTGCAATTAATTCTGTGATTGCAGCCATAACACTACCTTTAATTGTGAATTTTTCCATTGCACATTTCATGCAAGACGCCCAGCAGATCAATTTACAATTTGGTAAAATTGTTCAGGTTTTTGCCATTATCATTGTCCCGGTCTGTATAGGCATGCTGATTCGGCACTATGCCCCACATTTCACAGAAAGGTTAAATAAGCCGCTACGCATATTCGCTGTCATATTTTTAATATCGATTATTATTGGTGCGATTCTGAGTGAACGTCAGAATATTGCTGAATACCTAACTCAAGTAGGCATCGCGACTGCTTTGTTCTGCATGCTCAGCCTATGTATCGGATACTTGCTGCCTCGACTGTTCGGCATCAACAGTGCCCAAGCGCGTGCCTGTGCATTTGAAATTGGCATTCATAATAGTACCCTGGCCATGACCATTGCACTTACCGTTATGGCGAACTCCACCGTTGCCATGCCAGCTGCGGTATATTCTATTTTTATGTATATCTTTGCTGCACTCTTTGGCATGTTATTAAATAAATTCGCATCTCACCCAACGGCCATAGCCACCTGATTCAGCCACCATAAATAAAGGACGTCAATGTGCGTCCTTTTCTTTTTCAAGATAGTTTTTATCAATATATAGTGGTTTCCGCCCGAGTTCCGTTACAATGGCATTTTTAAAAAGACAAATTTAGGTTATCTCCGTGAAGTGGTTACAAATTCATATTACTGTTGAGCAAGCTCAAGTCGATTTTACTGAAACACTGTTAAGTTCATTAGGTGCAGTGAGCGTAACTTTAGATGATGCTGAAAATCAGGACTTGCTTGAACCACTTCCAGGTGAAACGCCTCTGTGGAATAAAGTCATTGTGACTGGTATCTATGCACAGGAAGATGACGAAGAAATCGATGTAGATGCTCTTATTACCTTTATTACTGCTCAGATGCCTGAAGCACCATTACGTTACGAATTTCTTGAAGATCAGGAATGGGAACGTACCTGGATGGATGCCTACGAGCCTATTCAAATTGGCGAAAAATACTGGATTGTACCTGAATGGATGGAAGCGCCTGAAGCCGATGCAGTCAATATCAAGCTTGATCCGGGTCTGGCTTTTGGTACCGGTAACCATGCCTCAACCTTTCTTTGTCTGCAATGGCTCGGCAAAACCGATCTTAAAGATAAAGTTGTGATCGACTATGGTTGTGGTTCAGGCATTTTAGGTGTGGCTGCATTATTACTGGGTGCGAAAAAAGTCTATGCTACTGATATTGATCCACAAGCAGTACTGGCGACCCAACAAAATGCCGAATTGAATGGCGTACTTGAAAATCTGTATGTAGGTCTGCCAGACGAGTTCAATGAAGAGCTGAAAAACCAGAAAGCCGATGTGTTTGTTGCCAACATTCTGGCAGGTCCATTAATGGCTCTTGCGCCTGAATTCGCAACTTTGGTTAAATCTGAGGGAGAGTTCGCACTTGCCGGCATATTAGAAGAGCAAGTTGCTGATGTTTCTAGTGTTTATTCTGAATTTTTTGATATACTGCAAGTCGAAAAGCGTGACGAACATTGGTGTCGAATTTCGGGTAAACGCCAAAATACCCATACAAATTTTGAATAGACTATGAGCGAAAAACAAACCTGCTGCCCTAACTGTTTAACCAAGTACAAAGTCTCTGTGGCTCAACTTACAGTTGCTCGCGGTATGGTTTGTTGTGCAAAATGCTCAACCAATTTTAATGCATTAACCCATCTGGTCGTAGAGAAAGAAGAAACTTTCTCTGCCGTCCAAACTGCTTCTGCTTTAGATCCAGACAAACAAACCGCTCTATCCAATGAACTCGTTAAAGAGCACTTCATTACGGAACAGCAACCAGTACAACATTTACTGGATATTTTCGATCGTAAAGTCGAAAACTCGAATATCGATTTAAAGACCTATCTCAATAACCTGAATTATTTTAGTACGGAACCGATTGGCAACTACCCTGCACTGAACTGGTCAGAAAAAGCTGAACAAGAGAAAAAATATGGTGCGCGGCATTATGTTTTATGGGGCACAATCAACGTATGTTTAGCCAGCTTGCTGATTTTGCAGTTTTTTTGGTTTAACCCGAAAATTTTAAATAACAGCCCGGTATTTAGTGCTTTATTTAATAGCGCATGTCAGGCATTCAATTGTTCGGTTATGGAAGAAAATTATCGCCTGATTTCCACCAACAAGCTAAAGGTGAAACAAATTTCCAAACAGGAAACCCAGTTTACTGGAGAACTGATTAACTATCATACAGAAAGTTTGGCTCTTCCAATGATCAAGGTAAATTTGAAAAAGAGTGGAGAAATTATATCGACCTATTCCTTTAAGCCTTCCGAATACTTGATTACCAGTCTGCAAGGAATTCAACGAATCCCGCAGAATAGTCCTTTTAAATTCAAATTGAGCGTTCCTGTGCCACGTAAAAGCTTTGACACTTATAGTTTAGAAATAATTCGTCCGTAATATTGAAAAAAACTATTAAAAAATACAAAAAAATGTAAAAAAAATGCAGTTTTCTTGCTCACTTTTTCTTAGACAATGCTATGATACGCGCCACGAAAGCTTAGTGCTGCAAACTCCTCGAAAATTTTTACAACAAAATCGTCTAACTGAAAATGCGCTTTATTAAATATAGCGTATAGAGTAGATTTTTTTGTTTTGATTTTGGGTGGTAACAAATATTAATCTATTGTTACGCTTAAATTTCGATCAAAAACGTCGAGTTGTGGCAAGCTAAATGATCAAGTTTTAGAGCTCTAGTTTTAGGATCTAAAACTAGAGCTCATTGAATTTTTATAGACCACTTTTATATATCTCTTTACCCAAGTGATATTTGATTTTTCGGATTAATTCGCATGAATAGCAAGTCTCCTATTTTTACTGCACAATCTGATGTCGCTCTTCGTATTCACGTAGATCGCGCAGTTCGCCATTATTTTGCACAATTGCAAGGCGAGCAACCCTCTCAGGTGTATGACATGGTGCTGGCAGAAATGGAGAAGCCTCTTCTATCTGTAGTTCTTGAATATACGCGTGGTAATCAGACACGTGCTGCCGAGATTCTCGGACTAAACCGTGGTACTTTACGTAAAAAGTTGAAAGCTCACGGTTTAATGAGTGAATAAATGATAAAATGCTTGCGGCTTCCGCAGGCATTTTTTTTACCTGCATTTTGCTAATTTGTTTTAATCTGTTCCTTTGAAAACTGTGACGAAGATCATGACTATTAAACGCGCTTTAATCTCTGTTTCTGACAAGACTGGTATTGTTGAGTTTGCACAAGACCTTGCTGCTCTTGGGGTAGAAATTTTATCTACTGGTGGTACATACAAGTTGTTAAAAGACAACAATGTTGCCGTAGTTGAAGTTTCAGAGCACACTGGTTTCCCAGAGATGATGGACGGCCGTGTAAAAACGCTACATCCGAAAATTCATGGTGGTATCCTGGCTCGTCGTGGTCTAGACGAAGCTGTGATGGCTGAACACAACATCGATGCGATCGATCTGGTTGTTGTTAACTTATATCCTTTCGCTGCAACTGTAGCTAAACCAAACTGTTCACTTGCTGATGCAATCGAAAACATCGACATCGGCGGTCCAACAATGGTTCGTGCTGCTGCGAAAAACCATGCATCTGTCGGTATCGTTGTAAACGCATCAGATTATTCAACAGTTGTTGCTGAACTTAAAGCAAATGGCGCTTTATCTTACGAAACTCGTTTCGATTTAGCCGTTAAAGCATTTGAACATACTGCACAATATGATGGCATGATCGCTTCTTACTTAGGCGCGCGCGTAGGTAAAGAAGAAGGTCAATCTGACAAGTTTGCACGTACTTTCAATACTCAATTGAACAAAGCGCAAGATTTACGTTACGGTGAAAACCCACATCAATCAGCTGCTTTCTATGTAGAATCAACAGCAACTGAAGCTTCTGTTTCAACTGCTAAACAGTTACAAGGTAAAGAATTATCTTATAACAACATCGCAGATACAGACGCAGCACTAGAATGTGTTAAATCATTCGCGAAGCCTGCATGTGTAATCGTAAAACACGCAAACCCATGTGGCGTTGCAGTGTCTTTAGACGGTATCAAAGCAGCTTATGACCTTGCTTATGCAACAGACCCTGAATCTGCATTCGGTGGCATTATTGCATTCAACCGCGAATTAGACGTTGCTACTGCTCAAGCGATTGTTGACCGTCAATTCGTTGAAGTGATCATTGCACCTAGCATTGCTGAAGGCGTGCTTGAAGTGACTGGCGCGAAGAAAAACGTACGTGTACTTGTATGTGGTGAACTTCCTGCGATTGATGCTCGTCAAGCTCAACTTGATTACAAACGCGTAAACGGTGGTCTTTTAGTTCAAGACCAAGACTTGGGCATGATCACTAAAGATGACCTTAAAGTTGTGACTAAACGTGCTCCAACTGAACAAGAAATTGATGACATGATCTTTGCTTGGAAAGTTGCGAAATACGTTAAATCAAATGCAATTGTATATGCAAAAGGCCGTCAAACCATTGGTGTCGGCGCAGGTCAAATGAGCCGTGTAAACTCTGCTCGTATTGCTGCAATCAAAGCTGAACATGCTGGCTTAGTGGTTGAAGGTGCTGTAATGGCGTCTGATGCATTCTTCCCATTCCGTGATGGTATTGATAACGCTGCGAAAGCAGGTATCAAATGCATTATCCAACCGGGTGGTTCTATGCGTGATGAAGAAACAATTGCTGCTGCTGATGAAGCTGGCATTGCAATGGTCTTCACTGGCATGCGTCACTTCCGTCACTAAGTGATTGGATATTAATGTAATGACAAAGTCATCTACATTTAGACAAATAGATTTCTAATCTTGCATAAAGTCCTCTCCTATTTTTAGGCTGAGGACTTTATGTCATTTTCGATTCATGGAGTATGAACCGATGAATATTTTAGTTTTGGGTAATGGCGGTCGTGAACATGCATTGGCATGGAAAATCGCACAAGATGACAAAGTCGCAAAAGTATTTGTAGCACCGGGTAATGCAGGTTCTGCAACTGAAAATAAATGCGAAAATGTTGCCTTAAATATTTTAGACAATGCTGCAATTATCGACTTTGCTAAAAACAATGCGGTTGATTTAATTGTCGTTGGTCCTGAAGCACCACTTGTAAATGGTGTAGTCGATGCTTGCCGCGCTGCTGATCTTAAAATCTGGGGTCCAACCCAGTTTGCTGCACAGCTTGAAGGCTCAAAAGCATTTGCCAAGCACTTCTTGAAACGTCACAACATTCCAACTGCGTTCTACGATGTATTTACCGAAGTTGACGCAGCCAAAGCTTTTGTTGAAAAGAATGGTGCACCGATCGTCATCAAGGCAGATGGTCTTGCTGCTGGTAAAGGCGTGATCGTTGCCATGACCAATCAAGAAGCATTTGATGCGATTGATGACATGCTTGCAGGCAACAAATTTGGTGATGCTGGTTCTCGCGTTGTGATCGAAGAGTTCCTTGCGGGTGAAGAAGCATCTTTCATTTGTATGATTGATGGCAACAACATCTTGCCAATGGCAACCTCTCAAGATCACAAACGTATCTTCGAAGGTGACCAAGGCCCGAACACTGGCGGTATGGGTGCTTACTCTCCAGCTCCGGTTGTGACAGCTGACGTATTCGACAAAGTCATGAAAGAAGTCATGCGTCCAACTGTTGATGGCATGAAAGCAGATGGTCACGTTTACACTGGTTTCTTATATGCAGGCTTGATGATTGATGACCAAGGTCAGCCTAAAGTGATCGAGTTTAACTGTCGTTTTGGCGACCCTGAAACTCAACCTATCATGATGCGTTTAAAATCATCTTTAGTTGATTTGGTTGAAGCAGGTATTGCAGGTAACCTTCCTGCTGAAGCTGAATGGGATGAGCGTAAAACTGTTGGTATTGTACTTGCATCTAAAGGCTACCCTGAAACGTCTAGCAATGGCGATGTCATTTCAGGTTTAGACACTGAAATGGCTGATGCGAAAGTATTCCATGCAGGTACAAAAGCACTTGAAAATGGTGACATTGTCACTGCGGGTGGTCGTGTGCTTTGTGTGACTGCACTTGGTAATACGATTGGTGAAGCGCAAGCCAAAGCTTTGGAACTTTGCCAAAAAGTGACTTTTGACGGCGTTCAATACCGTAAAGATATTGGTTACCGCGCGATTGCACGTGAAAATGCTTGATTGATTTCATTGAGTGAAAAACCCGCCTAGTGCGGGTTTTTTATTTACAAAAATAGATTTTTAAAGTCTAAACCTAAGTCCGTGAATGTGATATTTCACACTAAAAAATTCAATTCGTTTCCACCCTAACTTTAAGTACATGTTTTTAAATAACTAAAAATTTATTTGGTATAACGTGTATTATGTTAATTTTAAATATTCTTCATAATTTATTTTTCTAAAACGTGTAATTTTTTAATAATTTTCAGTATTGTTTTATTACGGATGAAGTGATGTATATCACACGTTCGGGCATTATCGTAAGAACTAGTTACCCAGTACAATTTTTCGTTGTTTAAGGAAATCGAGAAAGTAAGACCAAGTAAATTGCTGAATGACAAAAAGGATTAGCGATGAAATTATCATATAAAATAGTATTTTATAGTGCTTTGATATTACTAGTTTATTTAGTCGTAAGAATTATTATTTGGCAATATGAAGAATATAACGAAAGACGAGGTTACTGTTCAGCAGAAGGAAAATTTTTAACTGAAAAAGAAAAACTACAAAATTTAAGAGCAGATCTTGTTGTGCAAGATTTAGAAGAATGGAGTCAGAATACGGATCGTAATGAATTTTCAAGAATTCTAATTTCTAAATATGATTTAAGCGATAAAGAAAAGATCATTAATATAATGGAAAAATCTAATATTAATAAATCGTTTAAAGAAAATTTTGGAATAATTGCGATAGGAACAATATCTGAATATATTGATAGACGTTCCTGTTTGCGAGAACCTAGTCGTTGTTATGACTTCAGTAAACTTCATCACAGCCTACGAAGCCTATGGAAAAATGATAATACAGTCGATATCAAATATTTAAAAAACTTAGATAAAAATTATTCTATCATCATTAACGGTGAGGGAAGTCAATCTTTTATGGCTTCAATCTCCCCATTGTCAAGTATTATAAAAACAGGAAAAAATAACTATCAGATATCATATTATTCTATTTATAAATTCTGTTGTGATCGTGAATCTATTAAAGAAAAAACAGGAATAACGAATTTGAGTAATAAGAAAAAAACTGCGGAACAAATACAATTAGATTATAAGGAGATATCACTGTTACACCTAGATCAAATAGATGGTAGAAGTAGAGATGGTATTTATATTGTGGACTTATTCCAAAATCTAACATTAAGCAAACCAGAGCTAGTGCAAAAATATGGTTTGTTTTGGAGCGTAGGAAGCTTAAGGAGTAGTTCTTATCCAGTAGTCAGAAATATAACAGCCACAGCCTGTGGCACCATCGTTGAAAATTAAGAAAAAATAACTATGAGAATAAGAACTACACAAAGTAGATAGAGAAATCTTTTTATAAGTTGCTTCTTCTTTGAAATATGATTATTTAACATAATGGTGACTACACTAAGTACACTTGTATATTAATTTAATTATCAATTACTTATTGATTTAAATTCAACATAAAAAATCGTAAAAAGCCGATCTCGAAACAAGTTGGTTTCTTTTTTAATCAAAACTAAAATCTTTTACCAATGATTTTGTTAAAAAAGCAGTCGATTATCCCCCCTTTTCTGATTTCTCAACGCTTCATTTCCTCAATAATCACCCAATTCTTAAAAGCAATATTTCGTATAAGAACCTGTACTCCTCTCCTACCTCTATTATTCTTCATTAACCAATTCACTATATTCTTTTTGTCCTGAGTTCAAGCAACAAGACTTCGTAAACGTGAAGAAACAATATTAAAAATATCAAATTAGCACTTATCCATTTTGCATCTTTGTATTTTCTAAAAATTTATATAGAAACAAAATTCTTTTAATTATCAGTTTTATTCATTGCAATAAATTTAATCTATTGTTTTATGAGTTAATTTATTAAAATATATCACTTTCTTATGCAAAATTAAGCTAAGTATCAGATTTATAATCACTATTATGCATAATAAAAAATTGCTATCATTACCCAAATTTAAAGTTAGCCTGAATGAACAAAGCTGCTTTGGATACAGCGAGACTTGCTATTCACAGCTTTGCATTGATTAGGTGATGCGACTGATATCTGATTGCATTGAATTTCAGGTCATTTTAAAGTCGTATGCATCAATCGGTTTTTACTGATTCAAGCTTGATTTAATCTCTCAATACAATAGATTCGTAAATTTAAAGCCAAATTTAAATTTACTTAGGATGAATACATGAAAAAGCTCCTTGGTCTTGTACTAGGCTTATCCGTTGGCTTAGCTGGCTGCGGCAAACAAGAAGCGCCTGCATCTGATGCTGCTCAAAATAAAGATTCTGCGGCAGTACAAACTGTCACTATGGCGTCTACAGGTTCGGATGCTGAAGTTTGGCGTTATATTGCTACCCTTCCGGAAACCAAAGCTGCCGGCATTAAGCTTGAAGTGAAAAACTTCACTGACTATGTGTCTATGAACACTGCTGTAGCCAATAAAGAAATTGATGTAAATGCCTTCCAATCGTATGCCTATCTGGTTGCTTTCAACGAATCCAATAAAGACAAGATTGCTCCGCTTTCTACCACTTACCTGGAACCAATGGGTATTTACTCAAGTAAAGTGAAGAAACTGGATGAGTTCAAAACAGGTGCAACCATTGCCATTCCTAACGATGGTGCAAATGAATCACGTGCATTATTGTTACTTCAATCTGCCGGTTTGGTAAAATTAAAACCTAATTTTGACAATGTGAAAGGTACACCTTCCGACATTATTGAAAACAATAAGAAAATTGTGATTAAACCAATCCAGATGGCAACTGCTGTACGTGTAAAAGACGAAGTCGATGCAATTGTATTGGGTAATACCTTGGCAATGGAAGGTGGCTTAAATGTGCTGAAAGACTCTATTTATTATGAGCCTATCGACCAGAGCACCAAAATGAATGTCAACATTCTTGCTGTTGCAGCTGACCGTCAAAATGACCCTGTGCTACAAAAAGTAGGCGCGCTTTACCACACTGAAGCAGTGAAAAAATTTGTTCAGGAAAAATTTGGTGGCACCAAAGTTGACGTAAATAAACCGATTAGCTATCTCACTGAAGCAAAATAGTAATATAATTGGGTTATCTAAACAGGCAAAGTTTCTTTGCCTGTTTTTCTTTTTATAGATAGTTTTTGACCATATGATTGAATTTAAAAATATTTCAAAACACTATCAGCTTAAAGGTCAAACAATTCGTGCCTTGGATCAAATTAATTTACAGATTCCAGATGGCAGTATTTTTGGCATTATTGGCTATAGTGGTGCGGGTAAAAGTACCTTAATCCGCCTGATTAATTTGCTCGAACGACCAAATGATGGTCAAGTCATCATTAATCAAAAAGATTTTACTGCATTGGATGCACGTTCATTACGTCAGGAACGTGCCAACATCGGTATGATCTTTCAGCATTTTAATTTGTTGCAGAGCAAAACTGTCGCAGCCAATATCGAAATGCCAATGAAACTGTTGGGCTGGAGCAAAGCCGAGCGTGAAAAACGTTTAGCGGAATTGCTCGAGTTTATTGATCTTAAGCATAAAAAAGATGCTTATCCGGATGAACTCTCTGGCGGTCAAAAACAGCGTGTAGGTATTGCCCGTGCCCTTGCCAATCATCCTAAAATTTTACTCTGTGATGAAGCGACCTCGGCACTGGATCCGCAAACCACCAAATCTGTTCTAGATTTGCTTAAAAAGATTAATAAGGAACAAGGCATTACCATTGTCATGGTGACCCATGAAATGGATGTCATTGAAACTGTGTGTGATTATGTTGCGGTCATGGAACAAGGTCAGGTGATCGAAACGGGTTCGACGCTGGAAATTTTTAGTCAGCCACAGCATCCAACCACGAAGAATTTTATTCAGACCGTTTTGCAGCAGCAACTTCCTGTTAATATTCTACAAAACCTGGAAAATCAAAATCATAACAGTATTTATAGCTTGCAATTCCTCGGAACTTCTGCACAAGAAACCGTGGTTCAGGCAGCCATTAAACAGTTTGATATCAGCTTGAATATCCTGTTTGCCAATATGACTGAAATTAACGGTTCAGTGATTGGACAAATGTTTGTACAGCTTTTAGGTGATCCTGCGGTGATTGAACAGACTGTTGCATTTTTCCAGCAAAATGGTGTCAAAGTTGAACAGTCTGGAGTCAGCGCATGAGAGATTTAATTGTTCAATGGCTGACAGAAATTACCGCACCGTATTGGAAAAGCTCACTTTCGATTGACCAGTTTGTTACCGCACTGCAAGAAACCATGCATATGGTGTTTTTTGCCATGCTGTTCGGTTGTATCTGGGGTTTTATCCAGGCCATCATTTTGCTGGTGACCCGTCCTGACGGCATTCTGCCAAACCGGGTGATTTATCATGGCTTAAACCCGATTGTAAATGCGCTGCGTTCATTGCCGTTTATTATCCTGCTGATTGCCTTTATTCCACTGACCAAATTGCTGGTGGGCACATCGATTGGTACATGGGCAGCAATTGTGCCACTGACCATTTATATTGGTCCTTATATGGGTCGATTGATTGAAACTTCATTGCTTGAAGTAAATGAAGGTATTATCGAATCAGCGCAAGCGATGGGTGCTTCACCACTGCAAATTATTTTCAAGTTTATTTTGCCTGAAGCACGCAGCTCCCTGATTTTAAACCTGACTACAGCCACCATTAGCCTGATTGGTGCAACGGCGATGGCCGGTGCCGTGGGTGCCGGTGGTATTGGCGATCTGGCCATTTCCTATGGTTACCAGCGTTTCGATACCAGCGTGGTCATTTTGACCGTGATTGTGCTGTTATTGCTAGTGCAATTTGTGCAAACCTTTGGTGAATGGCTGTCACGATTAAGATAAAACACCCTTATCTGATGCCCTCAATTGAGGGCTTTTTTATATCCAGAATTAGGCTTGAAATACAGCTTCACTTCCAATTTATATGCAGTGATGCAAAATCATTTAACCTACTAACATGGCTTTGATCACCTATCCATCTCACTAAAAAATCAATTTTGAACTTGAATTAGCTAAATAATAATCCATGACTTTTCCTAGAGCATGCTAAACTATCCAGTGGTTTTTGCAGGGACTCATTTATGCACTTTGTTCATCTTGGTATACATACAGAATTTTCAATTACAGAATCTATCGTACGTATATCTGATCTTATTAAAGCTGCTGCAAATGATGAAATGCCAGCATTGGCGATTACCGACTTATCCAACCTACATGCTGCGGTAAAATTCTATAAAAAATGTCTCGATAAAGGCATTAAACCCATTTTAGGTTCAGAAATTCGCCTGAATAATGCTGAACACCGTGTGACATTGTTGTCGATGACCAATAAAGGCTGGCGCAATCTGACCGAACTGGTTTCAGAAGGCTTTATCAGCGGTCAGCAACTCGATATTCCTTGTGTGCAAAAAGACTGGATTCTCAATCAGCATCAAGACCTGATTGTGCTATTGGGCATGCAATCTGATGTCGGCAAAATGCTGATCACCTCAAATCCAGATAAGGCTGAACCCCTACTTCAGGAGTGGATTGAAAAATTCGGCAATCGGGTTTATTTGGCTTTGAGTCGTACTCAGCGCCCCGATGAAGATGCCTTTATTGAAGAAGCCGTTAAACTCGCTAAAAAATACAATATTGGCGTGGTTGCGCATAACGATGTGCACTTTATTAGCCGTGAAGATTTCGAAGCGCATGAAGCACGTGTCTGTATTGCCGATGGTTATGTGCTAGGCGATAACCGTCGTCCTAAAACCTATAGCCCAGAACAATATTTCAAAAATTCGCTAGAAATGACTGAATTATTTTCAGACATTCCGACCGCGATTGAAAATACCTACCATATAGCCAAACGTTGTAACGTTACCCTGCGTTTAGGCTTTAATGACTTGCCGGACTACCCGATTCCGGAAGGTCACACCATTGATACCTACTTTGCCCATTTATCTGAACAAGGTCTGGAAGAACGCTTAAATTTCTTGTATCCGCCCGAAAAGCGTGGTGAAGACTGGCCTGAAATCCGTAAACCTTATGACGAGCGTCTCGCCTTCGAAGTGAAGATTATTCTCGACATGGGTTTCCCAGGTTACTTCCTGATCGTGATGGACTTCATTCAGTGGTCCAAAGGTAACGGTGTACCTGTTGGACCCGGCCGTGGTTCGGGTGCCGGTTCACTTGTGGCTTATAGCTTAAAAATTACCGATCTGGATCCTCTACGTTACGACCTGCTGTTCGAACGTTTCTTGAACCCGGAACGTGTATCGATGCCCGACTTTGACGTCGATTTCTGTATTGCCGGTCGTGACCGTGTCATTGACTACGTGGCACGTACCTATGGACGTGAAGCAGTATCGCAGATTGCCACTTTCGGAACCATGGCGGCCAAAGGTGCGATTCGAGACGTGGCACGTGTTTTAGGCAAATCCTATGGTTTGGCTGACCGTATTTCAAAAATGATTCCGACTAAGCCTTTGGGTTTGAGTCTGGAAGAATCGATTGAAGCAGAACCTCAGCTCAAGGATATCGTCACCAATCCGTCTAACCCGGATAATGACGATGCCGCTGAAATCTGGGAAATGGCACTCAAACTTGAAGGGATTACCCGTAATACCGGTAAACATGCCGGTGGTGTGGTCATTGCACCGACCAAGCTGACCGACTACTCAGCCGTGATGTGTGATGCCGATGGGACTAACCGCGTTGCCCAGTTCGATAAGGACGATGTCGAAGCGGCTGGTCTGGTCAAGTTCGACTTCTTGGGTCTGCGTAACTTAACCGTAATTGAAGATGCGATTAAGCATATTAATGCGCGTCCGGATGTCACTGAACCGGTCAATATTTCCTATATTCCACTGGATGACAAACCGGCCTATGAGGTATTTGCGACCGCCAATACCACAGCGGTATTCCAGTTTGAATCCGTGGGCATGAAAAAAATGCTCAAGGAAGCACGTCCAAGCAAATTCGAAGAAATTATTGCCTTCGTGTCCTTGTACCGTCCAGGTCCAATGGACCTGATTCCTGACTTTATTCACCGTATGCATGGTGGTGAGTTTGAATATCTGCACCCATTATTAGAAGGTGTGTTGGAACCGACTTACGGGATTATGGTGTATCAGGAACAGGTAATGCAGGCGGCACAGTTCTGTGCCGGTTATAGTCTGGGTGGTGCGGATTTGCTGCGCCGTGCCATGGGTAAGAAAAAACCTGAGGAAATGGTCAAGCAGCGTCAAATCTTTATTAAGGGTGCCGCTGAAAAAGATATTGATGAAGCGACTGCCAACCATATCTTTGACTATATGGAAAAATTCGCCGGCTATGGTTTTAACAAATCGCATGCCGCAGCCTATGCCCTTGTTGCCTATCAGACGGCATGGTTAAAAGCGCATTATCCTGCTGAATTTATGTCCGCGGTGATGACCTCGGAAATGCAGAACACCGACAACATTGTGTTCCTGATTGATGACTGCCGTATTAATAGTTTGGAGGTTCTTCCCCCATCCATCAATATGTCTTTGTATAACTTCCATGCCAGCAGTGCAAATACCATTGTCTATGGTTTAGGTGCAATTAAAGGTGTGGGTGAACAGGCCATGCAGTCGGTGATTGATTCGCGCATACAGGATGGTCCTTATAAAGATTTGTTTGATTTCTGCCACCGTGTAGATTTGAAAAAAATCAATAAACGTACCCTTGAAGCACTCATCCGTGCAGGTGCGATGGACTGTTTGGGCATTGAACGTGCTGACCTCATGGCACAACTTCCTGAAGCGGTTCAAGCGGCTGAACAGGCACGTTCGAACCGTGAATCAGGCATCATGGATTTATTCGGTGAAGTTGAGGAAGTTCAACGTAAACCATCAAAACCGGTTAAACCGTGGTCAGATGAAGTTCGCCTCAAAGGTGAAAAAGATACTTTGGGACTGTACTTAACCGGACATCCGATTGATGTGTATCGCCTGGAACTCAAATCCTTTATTCCAGTCAGAATCAATGAACTCACCCCGACTCGTCGTGGAGTAACCACCGTATTCGCCGGTCTGGTGGTCGATGTCGCCAATTTCCCGAACCGCATGATGGTCACTCTGGATGATGGTACCGCACGTATTGAAGTGTCGGCCAATCATGAACGCTTCCAACGCTTTAAAGACATCATTCAAAATGAAAAAGTGGTGGTAATTGAAGGCGAAATTTACGAACGTGAAGGTTTTGACCGTCCTATGGGACGCCTGACCAAAGCCTTTAGCCTGAATGAAATCCGTCAAAAACGTGCCAACAGCATTCAAATCAAGCTGAACACTGAACATCTAAACCCTGCATTGAGTCAGGATTTACGCAAAATATTAACCCCGTTCTGTAATGTCGATATGTGCAATCATATCCCGATGCAATTACACATTGATTATCCTTATGCCTCTGCTGATATCAACCTGGGCCTGAATTGGAAGGTGGCCCCACTGGATGAGTTGCTGACGAAATTACGTGACTATTTTGGTAAAGATATGATTCATATTGAATATCAGGTCAAATCCAAGGCGGCCAAAGCTGTGAGTTATGAGCAGGCCATGCCTGCGAATGTCCCGCCGCCTCCAGCCAATGTGAGCATGGATGAAGCGATGGATATGTATCAGGCTGAAGCCAGTCAATATTCTTAATTTTTAAATATTTAAATTCAAATCGGACACCTTATGAGTCAAGTTGACAATGCTGTGGTTTCCGCACATCTCTCTCATGTGCGTATTGTCATGGTCAATACTACCTTGCCTGCCAATATCGGCAGTGCATTACGCGCCATGAAAACCATGGGGCTATCCAAGCTGGTACTGGTAGAGCCTAAAATCTATCCGCATCCTGATATTGATGCACTGGCCGCAGGCGCAACCGATCTGATTGAACAGATTGAAATTGTGCCGACTTTGCAAGAAGCCATTAAGGATTGTCATCTGGTCTTTGGCACCAGTGCACGTAACCGCACCATTCCCTGGCCTTTACTCGATGCCCGCCCGGCTGCGGAAAAATCATTGCAGGCTGTGGTAAAGGACAAACAGGAAATCGCGATTGTATTTGGGCGTGAAGATCGTGGCCTGACCAATGAAGAACTGGCGATGGCCAATTATCATGTCACCATTCCGGTCAATAGTGATTATGGCGTACTGAATGTTGCTCAAGCCATTCAGGTGATTTGCTATGAAATGCGCATGGCCGCCATGGCATTGACCGAACAGGCGGAAGACCCTAAAGCCACCATGCATGTCACCGATGACATTGACATGCAGTGGGATGAGCCTTTGGTAACGCATGAACAGATGGAACAGTTTTACCCGCATATTGAAAAAATGCTGGCCGAAATTGAATTTATGGACCCGAAAAACCCACGATTATTGCCTTTACGCTTGCGTCGTTTATTTGGACGTATACAATTAGATCGTATGGAATATCATTTACTGCGTGGCATCTTTAGCCGTGTACAAGCATTGAATAATGGTACATGGGAAAAATCTACAGACAAAACAACCGATTCTTCAGAGGATCAACCTAATGCTTAAACAGCTCAAAGAAGACATACAAGCTGTATTCGCGCGCGATCCTGCAGCACGAAACACTTTAGAAGTTCTCACTACCTATCCGGGCATTCATGCGCTGATCATGCACCGTATTGCCCATGAACTTTGGCAAAAAGAGTGTAAAGGCTCTGCGCGCCTGCTGTCTTCTTTTAGCCGTTTTGCAACCGGTATTGAAATTCACCCGGGTGCCAAAATCGGTCGCCGTTTCTTTATCGACCATGGCATGGGTGTGGTAATTGGTGAAACTGCTGAAATTGGTGATGACGTCACGCTCTATCACGGCGTCACCCTCGGTGGTACCACCTGGAACAAAGGCAAGCGTCACCCAACACTGGAAGATGGTGTGGTGGTCGGTGCAGGTGCCAAAATTCTGGGCCCCTTTACCGTGGGTAAAAATGCCAAAGTCGGTTCCAATGCGGTGGTGACCAAAGCAGTACCGCCGAATACGACTGCTGTAGGTAATCCTGCGCGCTTCATTACCAAAGACCAGCCGAAGGATGCTGAAGAAGCACGTCGTCGTGACTATGCGGAAAGTATTGGCTTCCAGCCTTATGCTGCCACACAAGACCAGTCAGATCCGATTCTGGATGGCATGCGTGTGCTGCTTGACCGGATTCAGCTCAATGAAAAACGCATGAACACCTTATGCCAGCGTTTATCCCTGCTCGATCCCACCTTTAAAAAACAGCAGCAAAATGAACAGCCTTTTAGTGTTGAAGAACTTAAAATTATTGAAGATGTGCGCCGTGAATGCGAAGCGCAAAGTAGTCAATCCAAAGCCTGACGGACTGTTCTGAATCTTAACAAGCCCTTACTTGTATGTTCCTGAGAGTTTTTTTAGACTCAGGAACATACCTATTGATTAATTTTTAAAATTAAATGAACGGATGAGCCCTATGACCCTTAAGCCTTTGGCATGTACATTGATTGCTGTTTCTTTACTCTCAGCGTGTAGCTCGACACCAACAAAAGATAAAAATTCGAATGCACCGATCATTTTTACTGAACCTGAATTGACTGCTCCATTCTATGCGCTGAATCCATTCAACTATGATGCACCACCTCCATTTGAAATTGCATTACAAAAAGCTGCTGCACAGCCTGTAACAAAAATGGAAGTCACGTTGCCAAGTAACCCGACTAAAAAAGTGACGCTTGATGTCAACAAGCTGATCATTCCTACCGTAAACAGCAAACAACGTAATGTAAAATATGCCGTTATGGCGGGTGATAATGAATTTGATATCACCGAAATTGATGACTTTTTGCAGTTGGTAGAAGGCAAGGCACGCCATTATCCACCACGTTTTACCGAACGTCAGGAACGTAAAGGCTTTGAAGCCAAACTCAAAGAAGTGACTCAACAGCTTGATACCCTGGCATCTAAAGACAATGCTTCTTTTGATGTGTTGATCCGTGCATTTAAAGCCAGTGTGATGGCCCGCAACCTGGACTTGGGTTCAGTCTATACCACAAAATCTTTAACCTATGCACAGCGCATATTAAAAATTAACAAAGAAGATGCCGAAGCAAACTTCTGGTTTGGCTTTGGTTTATCTGAAGGTGGTGGTCAACGTGAAGCCATTCCTTATTTAGACAAAGCCATGAAAGCAGGTGTACAGGAAGCGTATTTATCCGCGGCAAACAATTACATTGCCATGGAACAAAAGAAAAATGCCATTCAGGTATTGAAAAATTACAAAGCGAAATACCCGCAAGAAGCTGAAGTGGCTGACCGTTTAATTGCCGAAATTGAAAAGCAAGGTCGCTGGAATGTATGGCAAGTACTGAATCCAGCTAAAGCGCCTTAATCCTTTATTTTGCAGTCACACTTAAAATAGGCCGTCCAGTACGGTCTATTTTTTATTTCAGTGAATTGAAAATTAGATGAATTATCGTATGATGAACAAAACTCAAATAAATACTGAACGTAGACACTCTTTATGCCAAAACAAATATATCAGGTTTTATTTGCCTCTCTCCTGAGTAGTTTTCTACTTACAGGTTGTCAAATCGTCAGTGTTAAAAACCAAGCCATCAATGTCACGATTGCCAATGAACGTGAAAGTATCCTCACCCGCAGTAAATTAAGTGAAGCCAGTTTAAATGTGCTGTCGATGACCGGGCGTGAAGCTAAAATCTGCTCGGATCAACCGGATCAATGTATTCAGGAACTGCAACAAATTCCACAGATTCAGGATGAACAACTGCTGTCGACCGCAAGTGAAATCTATTTATCCAAGGCACTGGAATTTGAAAAATCATCTGATTGCAAAGTTAGCATTTTGACTAGCACCAAATCTGAAGAAAAACAAAAATTACAACAAGCGACTTATGAAAAATGTCTGGATCAGCAACTGTATATGCTGGATAAAAGCATTCGCTATAGTTATGCCTACATGTTTAAAACCAAACGTGGTCCACAAGACCGTATTTTTGACAACCGGCAAGTTCAAATCCGTGACTTCTATAATTTGTCCTTAGCCAAACTGGTTTCCGCCTATGCTTTACGTTATAAGCCCACAGCTGTAGAACCAAAAATTAAAGTCGGCAAGAGTATTTACAACATCAACTTTGATGACTATCCACAGCTCAAACAACAAAAAATTGAGCAACTGCTCTCCAGCTATAATCTGAACTTTTCCGGTTTACGTTCGATTAACCGTCGCGATGGTTTTGGGTCAGAATTCGTCGTAGTGTTGCCACAAGTAAAAGATGATATTGGCGAAGGTAAAAATAAATATATTATCGACCCCATCAATTTTAGCTATAAAAATGGCATCAATCCGAATATTCATCAGGCACGCTATTTAGCGGCAACCCTGACTGCTCAGCCTAAATCCGCCAGTAATGTCAACGACATTTTAAATAATGCCGAATTTGAAATTAAAGCCTTTGATCCCTACAAATACGAACAGGTCAAGTTAGCTGGTAAAACCTATCCGCTGGCTGCCAACTTTTCCACGCCATATGGCCTTTGGTTAGCACAAAACAATCTGGTTAAAGCGGCTTACTTAACCCTGATCGATCGTGATGATCATCTCACCATGCCGCATTTATATATGCTGGAACCGTACAACCCGAATAAAAAAATCATTGTCTTGGTCCATGGTTTAGCCAGCAGCCCTGAAGCCTGGATTCGATTGACCAACGACATTATGGGCGACCCGGTATTGCGCGAACACTATCAGGTCTGGCAAGTATTCTACTCAACCAATATGCCCATTATTGAAAGTCGCTTCCAGATTTATGCTCTGCTGACTCAGGCATTTTCCCAAGTCGATGCCAAAGCATCGGCAAAAAAGAATGCCGTCCTAGTTGGACATAGCATGGGGGGGATCATTGCCCGGCTATTGGTGAGTGATGCCGATGTGACTAAAAAAGCCCTGGCCATGATGAACAACCGCCAGCTCAATAAATATCAGAAATTGCCGATCATTTCGCAGCGCTTAGTGATGAAAGATATTCCGAATTTTAGTCGTGCAATTTTTCTAGCAGCTCCACATAAAGGCACGGATTATGCTGATCGCTGGTTTACCAAAGCTGCACGTAAAATTATTCGAATTCCCGGAGCCTTTCTCTCTGCAATAGGCGATACGCTTCAAAATCAAGATTTGGATTTTAAAGATTTGATGCAGCAAATCGACAATGGCCTGATTCAGAACGGGCCAAGTGATTTAAGCCATCAATCTAAATTTATGGAGCTCACCAAAGATATCAATCCACGCAAAGGCCTGACGTTTCACTCCATTATGGGCAATGTAACGGGAAGTGATGACCTGAATGTCATTACGGATGATGTGGTACCTTATCGCAGTGCCCATCTGAATGGTGCTGTTTCAGAAAAAATCATCAAAGGTGATCACTCCATTCAGGAAACACCCGAAGCTGTTTTGGAATTGCGCCGAATTTTAAGACTGCATCTGGTGCAATTAGGTTTATATAAGCCTTAGTTCAAGGCTGCACTCAGGCCATCTCCATCGACAATGTCATATAGAACTTAGGTTGTCGATGGATCCCCAACCAGGATAAAAATCTGAGCCTCTGTTGTCCTATTTTTTACCCATTTACTGCAAAGCATTTTTCGCTATTCATACAAATTTGATAAGATGTCCGAGCAAATGAAACTCAGTTCTTTCATAGATCAGCTTGGCTTGAAAATAACAACAAGAACAAAGCCAAAGTCTAGGATTTAACGATTATCGTTTCATGCACACATTTGAAATTGGTGAGACAGCCAAGTTTTTAACGATTAGATGTATTTAAATATTTAAGGATTTTATCTCAATGAGTTACCCGGAAATCATGGCTGATCCTTCCACTTTAACGCCGATGATGCAGCAGTACATGAGCGTCAAAATGCAGCATCCACACTCCCTGATGTTTTATCGCATGGGTGACTTTTATGAACTGTTTTTTGACGATGCCCATAAAGCAGCCAAATTATTGGGGATTACCTTAACCCACCGTGGCAAGGCAAATGGTGAACCGATTCCCATGGCAGGCGTTCCCTATCATGCCGCTGAAGGCTATTTGGCCCGTCTGGTCAAAAAAGGCGAAACCGTGGTCATTTGCGAACAGCTAGGTGAGGTTACCGGTAAAGGTCCGGTTGAACGTGGTGTAGTGCGGATTATTACTCCTGGCACCCTGACCGATGATGCTCTATTGAACAGTCATCAGTCTTCCAATCTTGTGGCACTCTGTCTACAGCAAGGTCAGATTGGTATCGCATTGCTGGATTTGAGTGCCGGTATTTTCAAGGTACAACAACAGGAGTTCCAACAAGAGCAACTCGCAATTGAGCTTTCACGTTTAATGCCAAGCGAGATTGTGGTTGATGAAGACATTGTTGATCCCAATATTATTGAGCAGATTAAAAAACAGCTCGACTGCCCGGTGACCCGCCGTCCCAATGTCGATTTCAACCTGAACAATGCACAAAAAACCTTATGTGATCAGTTTGCGGTATCTACCCTGTCCGGCTTTGGGATTGACCATTTACCGCTGGCCAAAGCCGCTGCTGCAGCACTGATTCATTATGCCAAAGAAACTCAGAAGACAGCTTTACCGCATATTCGCTCGATTCAGCTGGAACAAAGCAGTGACTTTATTGCTTTAGATCCGGTCACGCGTCGCAATCTGGAACTGGTTGAACCTCTATTTGAACATGGTACATCCCTGTTCCAACTGATTAATGACTGCCAGACTGCTATGGGTGGCCGACTGCTCAGCCGCACACTGATGCAGCCTTTACGCGACACCAAAATACTGGATGCCCGTTTGGATGCCATTGCTGCTATGCTCAACGGCTATCATGAATCCCCTATTCGTTTGGTCCTGAAAGACATTAGTGATATTGAACGCGTGCTGAGTCGTGTCGCCCTAGGCAGTGCACGTCCACGTGATCTGGTACAACTGCGTCAAGCCTGTGCACAGATTCCTCTATTACGCCATGCCATTCAGCCGATTACCCAGGCCAAGCAATCGTTACTTATTCAACAATTAAATGATGAACTGGGTGATTTCCACGGTCTGCATCAACGTCTGATGTCCGCCATTGTCGAAAATCCTCCTGTTTTATTACGTGATGGTAATGTCATTGCAGAAGGCTTTGACAGTGAACTGGATGAGCTGCGTAAAATCCGTGATTACGCGGGCCAGTTCCTTATTGATCTGGAAACTCAAGAACGTACCAACACCGGCATTTCAACCCTGAAAATTGGCTATAACCGTGTCAGTGGCTACTATATTGAACTGACCCGCGCCCAAGCCGAGCAGGCACCAGATCATTACATCCGTCGCCAGACCTTGAAAAATGCCGAGCGTTATATCACGCCAGAACTAAAATCTTTTGAAGATAAAGTACTGTCGAGTGAATCACGTGCCCTCGCACGTGAAAAAATGCTATTTGAAATACTGCTGGATGAACTACGTCAAGACATCGGCAATTTACAGATGATGAGCAGTGCCATTGCACAGATTGACATGCTGGCCAATTTTGCCCATCAAGCCCGTTTACGCAACTGGTCACGCCCAGAATTCAGCCCTGAAATCGGGGTGAAAATTGTTGCAGGTCGCCATCCCGTGGTAGAAGCTTTAAATAAAACTGCCTTTACCCCCAATGACACGACTTTAGATTATAACCATCGTATGGCCATTGTAACCGGGCCAAATATGGGCGGTAAATCGACCTTTATGCGTCAAACCGCGCTGATCAGTTTACTGGCCTATTGTGGATGCTATGTACCTGCCAAGTCTGCTGTATTAGGTCCGATTGACCGTGTATTTACCCGTATTGGCTCAGCAGATGACTTGTCTACTGGCAAATCAACCTTTATGGTGGAAATGACCGAAACATCACAAATTCTGCATCATGCCACCAATCAGTCTTTGGTACTGATGGATGAAGTCGGACGCGGAACCAGTACTTACGATGGCCTGTCTTTGGCTTGGGCCTGTGTTATTGACCTGAGCAAACGGATTAAATGCCTGTGCCTATTTGCGACTCATTATTTTGAATTGACCGAACTGGGCAAGGAATCTGGGATTGATAATTATCATGTCACAGCCAAGGAACTGAACGGTAATTTAATTCTGCTGCACAAGGTTCAACACGGTCCTGCCAGTCAAAGTCATGGCTTACAGGTGGCCAAACTGGCTGGTATTCCTGCCAGCGTGATTAAAGAAGCGCAAAACCGGTTAAAGATTCTGGAAAAACAGCAACATCAACAGATCAATAAAGCAGTACAAAATGATCTGTTTAGTGTAGTTGATGAACCTGCTATTGAAATCATTGAGCGTGTAGTGGAAATTGAAAAAGATGTGCCTGCCCTGAATCTGTTAAGATCGCTGGATGTAGATAGTCTGTCACCGCGTGAAGCCTTACAACAGATTTATGCTTTAAAAGATGCCTTGGAAAGCTGATTAAAATCTGCAGCAGAAAAAGACTTCTAAATAGAAGTCTTTTTCATTTATTACATATTTTTAAGGATATGTTCAGTTTTTAGCAAAATTAACAGCCTTATATATAATAAATATCAATAAAAGCAATTGTTAGTTACCTACATTTTTGCCTAAAATACAACAAGAGTAATTAGAACCATATTTTTTAGGTAGCTGTCGCCATGACCTTTGTTGTCACTGAAAATTGTATTAAATGTAAATACCAAGACTGCGTAGAAGTTTGTCCGGTAGATTGTTTCTACGAAGGTCCAAATTTCCTCGTGATTAATCCTGATGAATGTATTGACTGTGCATTGTGTGAACCTGAATGCCCGGCAAATGCTATTTTCTCGGAAGATGAGTTACCTGAAGGTCAGGAAGTCTTTATTGAGCTTAATGCCGATCTTTCACAAAAATGGCCAAACATCACACAAATTGGTGATCAACCTGCTGACCGTGAAGAGTGGAACGGTAAAGCAGACAAGTTACAGTATTTGGAAAAATAAGACTGTTCTTGGACTTAAAAAAAGATCAGCCCATGCTGATCTTTTTTTATACTGAAAAAATACATTTGATTGCAATATTTTCAAATTTTATCCTTCAAATTAGATTAAAATAGCTCGTATTTATAAATATTTGATTTCTATAATGAAGCATGTTTTAAAGGGCTTACTGGGCTTGAGTCTGGTCCCACTTGTCATGATTGGATGTACGACATCTCCTCAGAAACAAGGGCAAATACCCGATGGAAAACGGATCTTCATTCCCCAAGAACGCATTAGCCTTGAACGCCCAATTCCGCCAAAAACAGTACCTTATGTTTATAATTCATGGGTAGCGCTTGGTGATAATTTACATCGTGTCCGTGAATATGAAACTTTTCTGGAACGTAATGGTGTGGGTAATATTATCCCGAGTTTTGAATTATTGCGTACTGCCCGTGACTGGCAAAAATGTGGCCGTTCCCAATACATGATTCCAAATCGTGAATTGTGGAACAATCAGATTGCTACTTTGCGCGTCTTTAAATATCTGGTGGCTGCTAAAGTGCTTACCGAATTTGAAGTGACCTCGGTTTACCGGGATTTATCCCTTAACCAATGTGCGGGTGGCGCAAATTCGTCTCGTCACTTGTTTAATTCGGCGATCGATTTCCGCATTGGGCCTGAATTTCCACAAGCACAAGATTATGCTTTTATTGAAAATACCAAATTTAAATTATGCCAGTTTTGGTCACAGTACGGACAAAGCCTGAATATGGGGCTTGGGCTGTATTCATCTGGTCAAATCCATATTGATACCCAAGGTTACCGTACCTGGGGACCCGACCTGTCACGTCACAGCTCAATGTGTAGTTTTTAAAATATGGGATTCATCAAAAAGAGATCTTGCTGATCTCTTTTTTATTGCCCGATTTTCAATAAATCAAAACGATAAATTGCACTCTGAATGGAAAGGTTTAAAATGCATGCATCGCAACAAAGGTGACAAAACTATGCAACAAATGTGGACAGAGATTGATGCTTACATCGATTCACATTTAATTCCAGAAGACCCCATTCTGCTACAGACATTAAAAAACACTGAAGATAAAGGTTTTCCAGATCACCTCGCAGTCGCGCCCAATCAGGGTATGCTGTTGCAAATGCTGATTCAGATGAACAAGTGCAAGCGTGTGCTTGAACTGGGTACGTTTGCTGCTTACAGTACCATGTGGCTGGCTCGTGCCCTGCCTGAGGATGGTTACATCCTGACCATTGAAGGTCGTGATACTCATGCAGCCTTGGGTCAGGAAAATATTGATAATGCCAAACTTCCGCAGACCATTGATCTTAAAGTAGGTCGTGCAGCAGATGTATTAAAGGCATTACCTGCAGATTTTGAACCATTTGACTTTATTTTTATTGATGCCGACAAACAAAGTTATCCCGAATATTTGGAACTCAGCTTAAACCTGTCACATTCAGGTAGCATTATTTTTCTGGATAATGTGATTCGCGCCGGTGAGATCATTAATCCTGAAAATCACAAACCAAGTATTGAAGGTATTCGCGATATGTTTGTAGCTTTGCAAAACCATCCTCGAATTCTGTCTTGTACCGCATTACAAACGGTTGGAAGCAAGGGACATGATGGCTTTGCTATCGCCATAGTGAAATAATATGACACAAAGGTTAAAAAACAATCTTTTTGTTTTTTTATCTATTTATTAATTATTTACAAATACTGTCCATATAGTTATCCACAAGTTATGCGGATAACTATGGCCAATTATTAACCACACTTATCAAGTAGTGATTAACTTATTTCACCACCAGTAAGGGTACGGTTGAATTTCGGAATATACTGGTTGCGACGCTTCCCAAGAAGAATTGGCGAATCTTGCTGTGACTAAATGCACCCAGTAATATCAGTTGTATACCATGTTCGCTTTGGTACTCCAGTATATTTTCTGAAACATCACCGTAACGATATTCTGTAATGACATCAAGACCTGCGTCACGTAAATACTGTGAAGGCTCATTCAGTATTTCCGGATGATCACCCACATACAACAAATGACATTGTAATAATTTTAATAAATCACTTTGTGCTACACGTTTCATCAGATTAACGCAGGTCGGTGAATATTCATAGGCAAAAATAAATCGTGTTGGTGGCTTAAACTGTTCCCCAACAGTCATAACCGTACACTTTGCGCCACGGATAAAGTTTTCCACATTACTGCCGATCGGCTTGTTTCGTTCCGCAGAACGCTCTCCGACCCGGCCAATAATGGCAATATCCCCTTCTTTCAGCACATGAAAACTTTGTTCCAGAAAATCCCCCTTTTCTTGCAGATGTGAGGCGGTAATCTGATATTTTTGCTGAATCATTTCGGAAATATGATTTAAAAGATTATTGCTGTAATCAAGGGCCAATTCACTTTGTTTTTGTTCAAGTTCGGCCAGTTCTTTCAGTAACATTGCATTACTTTCAAAACCAATCACTCCACTGATTTCCCCCAAATGATAACTTGCAGGGTAATAATCTAAAACCTGTAATAATACCAATTCACGTTGTGTCTGCTTCGCGACCCATGCCGCAGCTTCAGCCACTGCATTTACACAGGGAGAAGAATCAATACAAGCGATTACACGTTTCATTTTCGCCTCGCTTTTCGCCTCTTCAGGCTTTAAGTCTAATTGTTGTTTTTAACTTAGCATAACTCTTCACCCCTGTGCATGCTTTTATGTAATTAGACTTACTCCCTGATTCATCTTTATTTTCTTGGAATTTTTAATTCCGATGACGAATAAATTTCGCCGGATTACCCGCCATAATATTTGCCTTTTCAACATTTTTTGTGACCATACTATTCATGCCGACAATGGCATGTGCATCAATCTTTACACCATCTTTAACGCCAACATGCGCGCCCAGCCACACATCCTGACCTATTTCGATACCCTGAGAACGTACCGGTTGCTGATAAATGGGGTGTTGCAGTTCCATACCGTGGTCAAAAGCATATAAATGGCAATATGCAGCCATTCGCACCTGATCATGTAGCTTGATCCCCATACGCCCACCATCGAGAATACAGTGATGGTTAATGGCGACTTCATTACCAATCTCTAAAGGGCCATGCAAGGTACAATCTGCGGCAATAAAGCTATTATCCCCAATAATTATTTTCCGACCCGGCTCGGCAAAAATATGGGCCAGCGGTGAAATAAAACAGTTTTCACCAATTTCGACTGTTTCCATTTCCATCAAATAAGTTTGATATTCTTTTTGCCACTCTTCTGCCCAGCCGCGATTTTTCGGTTTTAATGACCAGTATAGCCAGGGCATATAATTCAAACGGTGCTTATGCTGTTCACGATATTTTAATAGCGGATCTTGCTCAGTCATGTTCAGGCTCTTCTACAATTTTCAGTTGTTCACGACCACGGGTCACATCCTGAATTTTTAATGACAAGGGCTCTATTTGATGGACTTGTAACAAGGCTTCAACCTCTACACCCGTCGCATGATACTGTTCTTTAAATTCGATCTGCTGCTGGTTTAATTCATACTGGAAAATGGCCCATTCATTAAACTGGCAGGCAAAGCTGACTTTTTTCTTTTCGATCAGTTCAATTTTTTCCGCCAGTAATAGGCACTGCCCTGCACAACCACCATAGGCCCGAACCAGACCGCCCGTTCCGAGTTTAATACCGCCAAACCAGCGATTGACCAGAACGATAATATTGGTTAATTGATTGCCTTCAATGGTTGCCAGAATCGGTCTTCCAGCAGTGCCTGATGGTTCACCATCATCATTAAAACGTACATGGTGGCCAATTTTCCAGGCCCAGCACTGGTGTGTTGTGGTTAAATCCTTATTCACCTCCAGAAAATCTTTAACCGCCTGTTCATTTTCAACAGGCGCAGCAATCGCCTGAAAGCGACTTTTTTTAATGTCTTCTTCGAAAGTAACGGATGAGGCAATGGTAAATGGCATAAATCTAGAATAAATAACAGCACTACAGCAGTATAGCCTGTTTTCAGTGGCTTGCAGATACAAAAAGCCTCCTATTAAGAAGGAGGCTTTTTAAAATTGGTCCGCAAATTTTAATTAGCGTTCACGTAAAGCTTCCTGTGCTTTATTGAATGGCTTAATCAGGTAATCCACTACAGAATTTTCACCTGTTTTAATATCTACCGTGGCGAGAGATCACTACTTAGCGGTTGCATTATCACCCAAAAAAGACTCGGATTTAAAAATCCGAATCAGATATTATTGCAAAAACATGGTGTTAAACTTCAAATGCTCATCGAAGACTTATAATTAAACTGTAAAATCTTCACCCAGATAAACTTTGCGCACAGTCTCATTTTCCAGTACTTCTTGCGGTGTTCCCTCTGCAATCACGGCACCTTCGCTAACAATATAAGCATGCTCACAAATGGCCAAAGTTTCTCGAACATTATGATCGGTAATTAATACACCAATTCCGCGGTCTTTAAGATTACGAATAATGTCCTTGATATCCCCTACAGAAATAGGATCGACACCGGCAAAAGGTTCATCCAGCAGCATAAATTTCGGATCGGCAGCCAGTGCACGGGCAATTTCGGCACGACGGCGTTCACCGCCAGACACACTCATTCCCAGTGAATCCTTAATATGCGTGATTTTAAAATCAGCCAGTAATTCATTTAAACGCTGTTGACGCTGCTGCTTGTTCAAATCCTTACGGGTTTCAAGAATCGCCATAATATTTTCAGAAATGGTCAGTTTTCTAAAAATGGATGCTTCTTGCGGCAAATAACCAATGCCTTTGCGGGCACGTTCATGCATGGCCAAGTCTGACAAATCAAGATCATCTAAATGAATCTCACCCTTGTCCATACGAACCAAACCCACCACCATATAAAAACTTGTGGTTTTACCTGCACCATTGGGGCCAAGCAATCCCACAATCTGTCCACTCTGCATCTCGAAAGAGACATCTTTCACAACCCATCTTTTACTATAATTTTTTGCCAGATGTTTAATACACAATGTTTGGGGCTGATTTAGCGCTTGATCCATTAATCACGTGCTCCTGGGAACGATTTTGAGCTGGAAGGTGGAATCACAATTTGCACACGACCCGAAGATGAACCGGTATTGTTTGGTGTACCCGTCGCTTCTACATCACCCTTATTCATACTGTATTTCAAAGTATTACCGCGAATACTTGCTCCATCCTGCTGTAAAGATGCATTGCCAGTCAAGGTGATAATGCCGGTTTGGGCATTATAAAGAATCTTCTGTGCCTGACCTTTGGCCAAACCTTTATTTACATCGACTTTTTGTTGAAAACGCGCGGGGCCACCGGTTGCAGTAATGGTACTAATTTGTTTTTGACTGTCCAGATTGGCAACAATAGAGTTGGCTTGCAATCTCATGGTGCCCTGTTCAATGATGACATTCCCACTATAGGTCGTCACCCCGGTTTTTTCATTATAGGTAGCACGGTCTGCGACCAATGAAATAGGCTGATTTCGGTCAGAAGGAATGGCAAGTGCCGCTGCCGACGAGAATACAACCAAACCGGCTAAAGCTGCTTGTTTAAGCACAGTTTTAGACAATGTAAGCTTAAGATTTTGGTTCATATTTTCCTCGAATATTAAAAAATTCGTATTGACCGTCATTTAAATTGGCTTTCAGACCTTGGCTTACAAATTCAGCTTGCGGAGATTGCACAATGACCTGTTTATCTGTCTCAATTTCCCGAGTTTTAGGATATCCGGTTAATTCCTGGGTCTGAAACTGCATTTTGCCCTGTTGCATCAACTTGGTCGCCACGACATTTCCCGACAGAACCACCCGTTGATTATCTTCATAACTGTTTGCAACTTTGGCATAAAAAGTTGCATCGACGGCGCCATCTTTATACATGGAAGCATTCAGGTTGGTCAGTTTTGCTGTTTCTTTTTGCATGTCCTGTTCAAGACGATCGACCTGGGCACGGACATACAAATTACCGTTATCATCGGTTTGAGTCAGGTTAATTTTTTCAGCGGAATAGGTCATGCTTCTGGCTGAGTCAACCTCGAGCTTGTTGCCCTTACCACTGTAATAGTAGTAACCACCACTTATAGCTGCAATTGCTATAGCAGTTACGTATAAAACTTTTGTATCCATAAGTGTGGTACTTAACTCAAATTCAATGAATTGTTTAACAATTAATGTGGCACAGCAGTATAAGTTTCAAGTAGCTGTTGGTAAGCTCCTTTGGCCATCAGAATCATGTCACAGATTTCACGCACCGCACCACGTCCACCCATGGCCTGAGTGACAAGGTCAGCGCGACGGCGAACTTCAACATGACCATTGGGAACAGTCACTTTCATACCTGCAATGGCAAATGCCGAAAGATCAGGCCAGTCATCGCCCATATATAAACAGTCTTCTGGAGCAACATTCAATTGGGCACAGGCTTCGCGTAATGCAGTACCTTTGTCTTCACGGCCTTGAAAAACCAGGTCTACGCCTAAGTCAGACATGCGTTTTTCCACAATATTACTTTTACGTCCAGTAATAATAATGACTTTTACACCCGCTTTCTGTACAAGTTTCATACCTAAACCATCACGGATATCAAAGGACTTGATTTCATCCCCCGTATTTGTCAGGGTGATAAAACCATCACTCAAAATCCCGTCGACATCAAGAACCAAAGCTTCAACATGACGTGCCTGTTCCAATAAAATATAAGATGCCATTTATTAATTTACCCCAGCTTGAATCAGGTCATGCATGCTAATCACACCAATGACCTTATTTACATCATCTACAACCACAAATTGATTGATTTTCTTTTCGTTCATACGCTCTAAAGCTTCAACGGCACGTGCTTCTTGCAAAATGGTCAATGGATTTTTGATCATCACTTCTGAAACAGGCAAGTTCACATCAAAGCCTTGCTGCTTATCAATTAAACGACGTAAATCACCGTCAGTAAAAATCCCGAGCAATACGTCATTTTGATCCACAATTGTGGTTAAACCTAGGCGTTTGTTTGAGATTTCGTATAAAACCTGATTCATTGGTGTATCTGGAGATACTTTTGGCAATTCCGTGCCCATATGCATGAGGTGTTTTACATGCAGCAACAAACGTTTACCTAAAGCACCGGCTGGATGAGATAGCGCAAAATCATCAGCCGTAAAGCCACGAGCATCCAGTAGAGCCACAGCTAGAGCATCACCCAAAGCCAGAGTTGCAGTGGTGCTTGACGTTGGTGCCAGACCCAGTGGACATGCTTCCTGGATATTGCCTAAAGTTAATGCTACATCGGCATTTTGCGGCATAGGACCTTTAGCATCACCACTAATGGTAATTAAAGGAATTTCCAGACGCTTGATCAAAGGCATGAGCATCATGATTTCATCGCTCTTGCCCGAGTTAGAAATAGCGATTAATACATCGCCAGGTACCAGCATACCCAAATCACCATGCCCTGCTTCACCTGGATGCATAAAGAACGATGGTGTACCCGTAGATGCAAAGGTGGCTGCCATTTTACGGCCAATATGCCCTGATTTGCCCATACCGGTAATGACTAAACGCCCTCGACACTGCAAGATGATTTCACAGGCACGGCTAAAACGATCATCAATTTGTGTCGCCAATATTTCCAGTGCTTGTTCTTCTATACGCAAAGTTTCTAATGCAACTTTTTGAAAGTCTATTTGATTTGGCATATTTGGTGGGTTCAAAATAGGTTTACCTTTACTCTATACAGAGTTGATTCAATCAAGCAAAAAATAATTTTCACAATTTTATCATATCTATGCAAATGTCACGTTTCTAAATTACAAGATTTCAATAATTGTGCAGAAATTATGGCGATCCGCTATGCTTTTACTCATTGTCAATCAAAACGCACTTTTGATGGCTCAATTGTTATTTCCCCTATTCATCGTTGATTATTTTTATTTGTAATGTGCCATCTTAAATCATCAGTCATAACATACGATATCCACACAGAAATATATTCCTTAAAAAATTCCTGCATTTTTTCGTTTTAACTTTATGAAAAAAAATGCTTAGGTTAAGATTGAACACCATTTTCAATAAGCTTCTAGAAAACCTATGCAACCATTTGTTCTATATAACTCAGAGCAACGTAAAAAAGTTGAATTTGTTCCACGTAAAGAAGGACATATCGACATGTATGTGTGCGGTATGACGGTATACGATTACTGTCATATTGGACATGCTCGAGTCATGGTTGCATTTGACTACATTATTCGTTTCCTGCGCAGCCAGGGCTGGAATGTTAAATACGTTCGTAACATTACAGATATTGATGACAAAATCATCAAACGTGCCAATGAAAATGGCGAAAGCATTACCGTTTTGACAGATCGCTTCATCAAAGCGATGAATGAAGATGCTGAGAACTTAGGCTGCTTGCACCCGGATGAAGCACCTCGTGCTACAGATTACATCGACCAAATGCAAAACATGATTGGCAATCTGGTTAATAAAGGCACTGCTTATCCATCTGCAAATGGCGATGTGTATTTTCAAGTGGAAAAATTTGCCAAATATGGTCGTCTTTCAGGTCGTAAACTGGAAGATATGCAAGCTGGTGCCTCTGAACGTGTCGATGTAGAAGTTGAAAAGAAACATCCCTTTGACTTTGTGCTTTGGAAACACGCCAAAGAAAATGAACCGTCATGGGCTTCACCTTGGGGCAATGGTCGCCCAGGCTGGCATATTGAATGTTCGGCCATGTCAACGTGCTGCCTAGGCAATCATTTTGACATTCACGGTGGTGGTTCAGACCTCATGTTCCCGCACCATGAAAATGAAATTGCGCAATCAGAAGCATCAACGGATGAACAGTATGTGAATTACTGGATGCACGTCGGCTTTATTAATGTCGATGGTGAGAAAATGTCTAAGTCTTTAGGCAACTTCTTTACCATTCGTGATGTGATGGATAAATTCCATCCTGAAGTGATTCGTTACTTTATTGTGTCTTCACATTATCGTAGCCCGGTGAATTTCTCTGACGTGGCATTAAAAGAAGCAAAAACAGCACTTTCACGTTTCTATCATTCATTCAAAGCTTATCAACAAGCGTATGGTGAAAAAACTGTAGATACTTTAGATGAAGCTTTAGTTGAACGTTTTAATACTGCCATGCGTGATGATTTCAATACAGCTGAAGCGATTGCCGTGCTATTTGAAATCAACAAAGAATTGAACCGTGCTGTCAAAGATGAAAATGCTGAACAGGCTGCAGTGTATTATTCCACCTTGCGTCACTTGACCAATATTTTAGGACTGGTTCAACACAATGTAGACGACTTCTTGAAATCAGATATTGGTCAGGAAGCTTTAGGTCTTTCTGAAGAGCAAATTGAAGATCTGATTCAACAACGTACAGACGCGAAAAAAGCCAAGGAATTTGCCAAAGCCGATGAAATTCGTCAATCTTTGCTCGATCAAGGCGTGGTTCTGGAAGATACCCGTCAAGGTACCATCTGGCGTCGTGCTGATTAATTAAACATTTGGAAGCATAAAGAGTTGACAGTTGAATGAAACTCTCTATAATTCACTTCCATATTGCGGGAATAGCTCAGTTGGTAGAGCATAACCTTGCCAAGGTTGGGGTCGGGAGTTCGAGTCTCCTTTCCCGCTCCAGAATACAAAAAACCCTCATCGAAAGATGAGGGTTTTTTTATTGGATACGATCCAGAGATATATAACAGAATTATTCTAAAATCCCCCCAAAACCGTATAACGATCGTTCCACTATAGCAGCTGATTATCATGGATGAATCAACCTATTTTTCAAACCACCTCAAGCATAGCCATTAATTTATTTAACTACCTAATAAAAAATAATAAAAAGTTATATTTATCCTGTTTTCATATTACTCCCCCCTACTTATGCTAATCTTAATCCATATAATAAATATTGAAACAAGAGGATAACATCATGGGTTACCAGCATATCTTAGTTTCTGTGGATGATTCTCCTACCTCTCTCGCTGCAGCTGATCAAGCAATGATGTTGGCTAAAGCCATGGGAAGTAAAGTGACCATCGTCAGCGTGGTAATTATCGACCCTTTAACCAGTGTCAGTTTTTATAAAAATGTACCTGGAGTCACAGATTATTTTATGGAAGCCAAAGCTCATGCTAAAAATATATTAGCTGAGCTAGGTTCCCGATTTTCTGAGGCAGGCATTGCAGCAGAAACTAAACTTTTGACCAAACAATCCCCTAGTGATGCCATTGCTGAACTGGCCGATGAATTAAAAGCTGATTTGATCGTGGTTGGATCGCATGGCCGAACCGGTTTGAAAAAAACCTTTATTGGCAGTATCGCCCAAGATATTTTGACCGCCAGCCACGTTCCCGTGCTTGTGGTTAAACATACACAATAATGCTTTGACCGAACCATTAATCCACATCAGATGGGTTAATGGCTTTCAAACAATTAAGCATTGAAACTGTTTTTAGGTTTCTATCCTCTGCTCAACCAATCTTATTTCTGCACTATTTTTAAAAGATTAAAAGCCATGAAGATGAGCTGAAAAATCATCTTGTGAACGCTATAAAAAGATCTAACTACGACTATCCACTAATACGCATCGCCTTCATGCAGGCATACACTTTTCTGATGTTCTTTTATTAAGATTGAAAGAGTAAAAACATGTCACAACAAGATTTTGAAAATGGTTTAAAAGTTCGTACCGAAGTCATGGGCGAAGCTTTTGTAAAACGTGCACAGGACAATACAGTACCCTTTACCCAACCCTTACAAGACTGGATTAATGAACATGCCTGGGGCTCAACCTGGCAACGTGAAGGTGTCCTTCCCCGCAAATACCGTTCATTAATTACCATTGCTTTTTTAACTGCACAAAAAAGCCCAACTGAACTTAAAGGTCATGTTCGTGGCGCACTCAATAATGGTGCAACGGTAGAGGAAATTCAGGAAGTGTTATTACACAGCTTGCCATACTGTGGTGCTCCTGCTACCCAGGAAGCCTTTCGTGCTGCACTTGAAGTCATTAATGAGTATCAAAAGCCTGAATAATCCATTTTGGTTTTGATTGTAGATCGCCTAAGCAATTTAGGATTCAAATTGCTTAGGCTATATTTTTAATTCTAATTATATCGTGTCCCAGCCTCAGCTTAATAAGACTGTAATGTACCTTGATTTAATTGCAAGATATCAGCCTCTAAATATTCCAGTTCTTCAGGATGATGCGTGACATAAATCATCTGTAAATCAAGCTCATCTTTCATCCGTTTAAAAAACGGTAAAATTTGCTGTTTTAAGCTCCGGTCCAGTCCAGTCAATGGCTCATCCAGAAGCAGTAAGTTCGGTGAAGACAACAAGGCCCGACCGATGGAAACCCGCTGTGCTTCCCCGCCCGAAAGTTGATGAGCCTTACGCTGAATCAATGGGGTCAGTTCCAGTAACTCGACAATTTCATCAAACTGAAATTTTCGTTCCGATTTATCCAGTAATTTTTCTGCATAACTTAAATTTTGCTGCACATTTAAATGTGGAAACAGTAAGGCATTTTGGAAAATGAGCGCGATTTTACGTTGATGCATCGGCACATGAATATTTTGCTGAGTATCAATGAACACCTGTTCATTCAATTGGATACAACCCTGCTGTGGCTTGAGAAAACCCACAATATTTTTTAGCAAGGTGCTTTTACCACTCCCCGATGCTCCGACAATGCCTAACAATTGCTGCTGCATTGTCAGTTCAACATTCAAACTAAAATCAGCCTGCTGATATTGAAAATTACATTTCAACATTTCAAGTTCCCAATTTCCGTTGATATTTCTGCAAAATAAAATAATTCGCAATCAGTGCTGAAAAGGCCAGACACAAAGATAAAATCACCAGCCGCATGGCAAACTCTTCCCCATTCGACTGTTGTAAGAAGGAATAAATCGCAATCGGAATCGTGCGGGTTTCATCTGGAATATTGCCGACAAAAGTAATGGTGGCACCAAACTCCCCCAGACTTCGGCTAAAACATAAAATACTTCCAATCAGCATGCCCGGCAGTGCCAAAGGCAGGCTGATACTGCAAAACACTCTGAACGGTCTTGCTCCCAATGAACCAGCCACCTGTTCCAATTGCCGATTAATCAATTGAAAAGACAGGCGAATCGGCTGCACCATCAAGGGGAAAGCCACGATCATGGAAGCCAGTACCGCCCCTTTCCAGTTGAATGCTAACTCAATCCCGAGCGTATTTAGATATTGTCCAACCCAGCCTTTATTGCCAAACAATAGCAACAGTAAATAGCCCAAAACCACTGGTGGCAATACCATCGGTAATTGTAAACACGCTTCGACCAGAAATTTCAGCCTGAATTCATGGCGGGCCAAAGTCCAGGCCAGTGCCACGGCAAAGGGTAAACAGATCAGCGTTGCACATAAGGCAACTTTTGCCGAAAGATATAGAGCACTGAGTTCTTCGGGGCTGAACATTAATGAGTGATCACCTATGATTGATTCATGCGAAATCCATATTTTTGAAAAATGCTTTTCGCATGCGGACTGGTTTTTATAAATTTTTCAAATTGAATTGCATCTGCGTTCTTTTCGCCCTGTTTGGTCAATGCCAGCGGATAAATAATCGGATGATGTGAATCTGCCGGGAAGGTTCCAATAATGTTTACTTTCTGGCTGATGAGTGCATCGGTTTTATAGACAATTCCCACTTCACATTCACCACGTTCGACAAATGCCAAAGCTGAACGCACATCATCTGTTCCTACAATGCGTCCTTTTAAACTATTCAACCAATTCAGCTTAATCAAACTCTGTTTGGCATATTTACCCGCAGGGACAGATTCCATTTGCCCGGTACAGAGATGTCCTTTAAAAGATTGCGCAAAATTAAAACCGGATTGGGCTTTAAAAGGAATGTTTAAATTTTTCGGGCTAATCACCACCAGTTGATTGAATAATAATGGCTTGGCTTGATTTACATGAATGATTTGCTTTTTGATCAGATAATTCATCCAGTCTAAATCTGCAGAGAAAAAGATATCGCTGCTGGCCCCTGCTTCAAGCTGTTTGGAAAGTACTGATGACGCACCAAATACCGCTACAACATCTGTTTTCGGATGTTGTTTTGCATAAATTTTTTCAATGTCGCTAATGGCATTGCTCAGACTGGCAGCCGCATAGACTTTTACCGTGCCTGCATAGCTAGAGGAAAATGTAACTGATAAACACACTGCTAAAAACAGGGATTTTTTCATAAGCATTTTCCTCATCATTAAATAAATAGACCTTGCACGATTTGCCCTTTGGATAAAGCTACTCCCGCAGGAATCCTGACCAGACAATTGGCCTGCATTAAATTGCTCAGCATATGTGATTGCTGTTTCGACAAGCTTCTGACCTTGAGCAATCCCTGATCAAAACTGGCCGACATTCTTAAAAAACGTTCTCGGCCATCCATTTTCACATCATGGCTCAACACGGCGCTAAACCAGTCCGGTTGCTGTTTTTGTCCTTGCAAAGCTCTTAACAAAGTAGAGGTATAAATTTGCATGCCCACATAAACTGCTGCGGGATTGCCCGGCAGTCCAAGCAGATAGCAACGTGTGCAGTCAGCTCGTGTTAATTCTGCAAAGAACATCGGCTTGCCAGGCTTCTGTTTAACTTTCCAGAACATCTGTTCAAAGCCTAAATCGAGAGCTACGGGTCGAATAAAATCATAATCCCCAACCGATACACCGCCGGTGGTTAAAACCAGATCATAACTGTCCAATAATGTTTGAATTAAACCTTTAACTGCAACTTCCGTATCCGCCACATGGAAAATTTCAACCTGCTGTCCTTGATTCTGAAACCAGGCTTGAATCAACGGCCCATTGGCATCGAAGATTTTACCTGTCGCAAAGTCATCTACACTCTCCGCAACTTCATCCCCGCTAATCACCACTGCAACTTTGGGATATTGATAAACTTTTACCGTTTGAATACCCGCCATACTTAAAGAAGCAATAGCACCTACAGAGAGTACTTGTCCCTGACTGGCCAGCAATTGTCCCACTGCAATTTCTTCACCGACATCTCGAATGTCGGCATGGGCAGTTAAGTTTTCGGTAATTTCTATTTTTGTAGCATCTGTGAGTTGAACAATTTCCTGACGCGCCACCGTAGTAGTCCCCAAGGGAATTTTAGCTCCGGTAAAAATCCGCACAGCCTGCCCAACTTCAAGTTCGAATTCAGCCTGTTGCCCTGCCCGGATTTCTCCAATCAAATCAAAGCGGCTATTGGCGTCAATGGAAGATTCCGCACAAATGGCATAACCATCCACAGCACTTTGCGAAAATAAGGGCAAATTAATGCTGGAATAAACATCTTCAGCCAAATAACGATTTAAAACCTGATTTAATTCAAGTTGTTCAATCGCTAAGGCTTGAGTACGCTCTAAAATTAAATCCAGTGCCTGATCTACCGTGATCAGGCCAGGTTCAGCACCACATCCCGACATTGCGCTGCTCATTGATAACCACCTGGATGGGGAATATTTTTCTGTACATCAAATAAGTGCACCAATGCAGGTAGTACCGCGATCAAGGATTCTTTCGCGCCCTGACGGCTGCCCGGCAAAGTCATCACCAGACTGTTATCAATATATCCGGCCACGCCACGACTCAAGGCCGCATATGGCGTGCGCTTCTGTCCAAAACTGCGTGAGGCTTCCATCAAACCGGGAATTTCCCGTTTTAATAAAGGCTGAATGGTTTCTACAGTAAGATCTTTCGGACCCAATCCTGTACCACCGACGGTTAATATCAATGGATAGTCATTTTTTTGCTGTTCAATCAACGCTAGCAGTTGTTCCGGACTGTCAGGAATGACGTGATAAGCAATCTCGCTAAAATTGGCTTCCTGTAAAATTTCCAGCACATTTTGCCCGGCAGTATCCGGTTTTTTACCTGCAGCCACTGTGTCTGAAAGTACAATAATTGAAGCAGGCATTGCTTCTTTTAAGGCGCGGGTAAAATGAGACTTACCACCTTTTTTCTTTTGTAATTTAACCTGATCCAGACATAAATCTTCCGGCTCACAATGCGGTTTGAGCATGTCATATAGTGTTAAACCAGCAAGACTGACTGCGGTTAAGGCTTCCATTTCCACACCTGTCGGTCCAATGGTTTCTACTGTTGCAATAATTTCGACATGGTCATCAAACAGTTCATACTCCACATCGGCACGGTAAATTGGCAGTGGATGACACAATGGAATCAGCTCATCGGTACGCTTTGCTCCCAGAATGCCTGCAATTCGTGCTGTCTTTAGTGCATCGCCTTTTTCAGTATTACCGTTACGGAGCAATTCTATGCAATGTGGCGGTGCGTGCAGAATTCCTGTGGCTACTGCAGTGCGATAACTCTCTGCTTTCATCCCGACATTTTTCATTGCATATTCCTATGATTCATTTTTCAAAATATTGTTCAATTAAAGCGGCCATTGATAAATCGGTGCAGCATGATCTTTGACATGGTCACAATGCTGATGATCATGATGGCCTGATGAGTCTGTAGGATGATGATGTGAATGAGCCACATCTCCTTCATCTTTACGGATGCAACAGCCCTCCACATATTGACTACTGCCATCCATATAAAATTCTTCTTTCCAGACCGGCACTTCGTGCTTGACCCGTTCAACCGCTTCTTCACAGGCGGCAAAGGCTTCACGGCGATGTGCAGCATAGGCTATGGCGATAATGGCTTTTTCACCAATATCCAAAGCGCCAATCCGGTGAATGACCCTAACATAGGACACACCATATTTCTGCTGAATGTCCTGTTCAATCTGGCGAATCATTTTTTCCGCCACTGGCGCATAAGACGTGTATTTCAACGCCTTGACTGCCTTGCCTTCATGATGATTACGCACGGTGCCAATAAATACGCCAATACCGCCGCATTCAGGAAACTGCTCAATCTGATCAAAACTGTCTAAAGTTAAGGCGGTATCCTGAATTCTGGAAAATGCTTTCAACTGTTCCATTTCAACCTCCTGCCACAGGTGACAGCAACACCAGAGTCGTATCTGCATGGAATTGAGTTTGACGTGAAATAATGTCCTCACCGATGGCACAGGCACAGCGTTCGATCATGGCAAAAGCCGCAGGATAATCCTGTGCTACTTGATCCAACACTTCGGCAACCGTACTGTTTGAACTGCAGATCAATTCCAGGTTTGGAGGTAACTGTCGTTCTACCGCACCGAAGGTTTCAATTTTAATTGTGATCTGTGACATCTTAACCTCCAATCATATGCATGCTGATTTTGCGCGATGGCTGATTTTTTAAACGTTGTTGTATGGCATGAAAACCTGATTCTTTGTTCCAGATATAATGTGATAATGCAGCATGCAAGCTCAGTTCACTCAGAGGTTCAGAAGCATTCAGCGCTTTAATTTCAGTTTTAAGATTTAAACCTTGAGGCGCAAACAGGCAGTTATAAAACTCACCTTGTGCGGTTAAACGCACCCGGTCGCAAGTCCCACAAAATGAATTGGTAATGGTGGAGATGATGCCGATCGGATGACCATCAATAAAATACTGTCGTGCCGGCTCTGAACTTGAACGAACTGAAGAGGCGTCTTGGCTCGTTACTGCAAATTCAGTATTTAATATTTCTAAAATTTGCTGTTCACTGACCACATGTTCACTCGACCATTTACGGTCACCATCCAGTGGCATAAATTCAATAAAGCGTAAGATAATTTTTTGCTGCACCGACCAACGTGCTAAAGGCAGAATTTGATCCTCATTCATGCCCTTCATCAATACACTATTGATCTTGATCGGCAACCCTACCGCTTGTGCCGCCTGAATTCCTTCGAGTACAGGAGATAAATCTTTTTGGGTAAGCTGTTTAAATTGCTGGACATCCAAACTGTCCAGACTGATATTCAGGTCATCCAGTCCTGCCTGTTTTAACGCCTGTGCATATTGTTTTAAATAATGGGCATTGGTGGTCATGGAAATGCGTTTCAGCCCAAGCTTTTTTAGCTGTTGAAGCTGGGCAACAAAATGCACCACCCCTTGACGCAATAACGGTTCACCGCCAGTGATGCGAATAAATTCAATGCCATGACGCACCATAAAATCACAAAACTGATAAAGCTCCTCAAAACTGAGCAAATCGTGTTTTTTCATCCATTCAGGATGTTCCGGCATGCAATAGACACACTTAAAATTACAGCGATCGGTTACTGAAATTCTCAATTTACACTTGTTGCGACCAAACTGATCGACAAATCGTGTATTGGTTTCAAGCTCTGTCATCATATTCATGTTGAACATCCATCTTCAGGCATCTTGCTGTAATCGCACAAGAATTGTGCGTAAGATTTAAATCGCCCCATCTTGTTATAATTAGATTTGCAATAAGTGTTCCAACTTTGTGCTGAAGAAGAAATTTTCGGGTTTAGTGCAAAAATTTAAGTTGTTGATACTGCTGCAGCTCATCCAGCGAGTTAATACTGTGAAAAAACAGGGCATGATTTTCAAACCGTGCCACTTGAGCGTTCAAATCCGAAAAACACTGCCTTAAACTGCGCTGTTTTTGCTCAAGATGCGTAGTAAGAGTGCGTAAGCTGCTACGCTTGACCAGACAGAAGGGATACAGGGCTGTACCATTGATTTCTACATAAGCCACTTCGGCCAGAGTGTTTTTACTCAAAGCCTGATGCAGCTTAAGAACAACTCTTGCAGGAATAAAGGTGACATCACAGGGGATGAACAGCACATAATCGGCCTGTACATGGGTCCAGGCACTTTTCATTCCCATCAGCGGGCCTAAAAATCCGCTTTCATCATCCTGATAACAATGAATACTGGGAATGATTTTTTGATAAATTGAATAATCACGATGACTGTTGATCCATATCTGTTGAACACTGAATTTCAGCTGTTGATGGATTTTGATCAGTTGAATTTGGTCATCAAATTGCTGTAACAGTTTATTGATGCCATTCATCCGTTTTGCCTGCCCACCGGCTAAAATCACCAGGTCAGTGCGCGGATATACCGAAAGTTTCAATTTCTTTCTCATTCCACCGCCTCCATTTGACAAGCCTTGATCAGGCCACGAATTTCAGGCAAACATGAACCGCAATTGCCACCCGCTTTTAAACATGCAGTGACCTGTTTTTCATCGGTGATATTTTGAGTTTTAATGGCATCAATAATGCGGTTTTTACCCACTTTAAAACAGCTACAAACCAACGGCCCTTCATTGTTGGCCATAGACATCGGTTGACCGGCAAGCAATGCCTTACGATGCATGGCACTTAAACGTTCACGTTTAAACAGGCTTGCGACCCAGTCGCGATCTGGAAGTAAAGCTTTAGGGGCAATATATAGGCTGGCAATCAAATGCCCATCTTTCAATACCACGCTGTGACTGATATGTGCAGTTTGATCTTCGATATTCAGCCATTCAAAACTTTCATCCTGAAACGGTAATAGCTCTTTCAAATGCTCAGTGGTCTGGGTAAATTTTTTACGGTCTGCCAGTTCATAGCGCACAGCTTTAGCCGTGGTAATTTTCGTCCACCACACCGTATTTTCAATCGAGGTTTGCACGATTTTTTCAAAGCCCTGACGCACGAAAAACACGCCCTGCCACTGGCTATAAAAGGGATGGATGATTACCGGGGTATGTTTAAATTCAGGTTCGCCGGAAATGGCATCCACAACAGGATTGACCACTTTGCCAATACGGGCATCCGATGCGACCTGATCATTCCAGTGAATCGGTGCAAAGACTTGTCCACGACGAATATCATCACTGACCGTGGCACGTAATACGCAGTTGCCCCATTTCGATTTGACTTCTACCAATTCGCCATCTTTGATCCCATATTTCAATGCATCATGTGGATGGATTTCACAATAAGGCTCTGCGCGATGGGTACTTAAATTAGCAGATAAACTGGTACGGCTCATGGTATGCCATTGATCTCGAATCCGGCCGGTATTCAGTACCAAAGGAAATTCGCTACAGATTTGATTAACCGGATCTATCGCGGTAATGGCGATAAATTTAGCCTTGCCATCTGCATGGCTAAATTGCCCTTCGGTATACATTCGAGCGACTGCATCATCTTGTTGATGTTTAGTCCACACTGGCCACTGCACTGGTTGCAGTTCATCATATTCGGTTTTATTTAAATTGCTTAAAGCCTTTAGATTGAAATAACGGAAGTTTGGCGTTTTCTCGCGATGATCCAGATCTGAATTTTGTTCAGCCGAAAGTCGTGCATGTTCCAGAAAAATGTCATGACTATTATTAAACTCAAAACCATCAAAGCCCATTTTTTTAGCGACCTGACTAATCGCCCACCAGTCGGCTTTAGCCTGTTCTGGCTCATCTAAAAAGGCACGCTGTCTGGAAATACGGCGTTCAGAATTGGTGACGGTACCGTCTTTTTCACCCCAGCCTAAAGCCGGTAAAAGCACATCGGCATATTGTGTGGTGTCGGTGTCTTGGCAAATATCAGACACCACCACAAATTCACACTTGTCTAAGGCACGTTTGACCTGATCGGCATCGGGTAAACTCACCACCGGATTGGTCGCCATAATCCAGATGGCTTTGATTTTGCCACTTTCTACCGCATGGAATAGATCAACGGCCTTGAAGCCAGCCTGCTTGGCAATATAAGGGCTTTGCCAGAAGTTTTGCACCAGTTGCTGATGGTTTTCATTTTCCAGCTCCAGATGGGCCGCCAGCATGTTGGCTAAACCGCCCACCTCACGACCACCCATCGCATTCGGCTGCCCAGTCATGGAAAATGGCGCTGCACCCAGCTTACCAATTTTTCCGCTGAACAAATGACAATTGGTAATGCTGTTGGCTTTATTGACGCCTTGTGAAGACTGATTCACCCCCATGGAAAACAGGGTCATCACTTTTTCAGTTTGGGCGAATTGCTCATAAAAAACTTGCAGTTTTTCCAGTGAAATACCGGTACGTACTGCGACATCATCAATGGACGATTCAGTTTGGCTGTGTGTCAAAGCCTGCTCTAAACCTTGCGTATGTGCAGCAATAAAATCTTGGTCTGCATGACCATTTTGCGCCAGATATTGTAATAAGCCATTAAATAAAGCGACGTCTTGCCCCGGTAAAATCGGCAAATGTAAATCTGCTGCTTCACAGGTACTGGTAAAGCGTGGATCAATCACCACTACAAACAGGTTACGCTGTTCTTTAGCTTTCATAATGCGTTGATATAACACCGGATGACACCATGCCGTATTTGAACCCACCAGCACCACCATTTCGGTATGTTCAAAATCTTCATAGCTCGCCGGAACAATATCTTCACCGAAAGCGCGCTTATGTGCCGCAACCGCAGACGACATGCAGAGTCGTGAATTGGTATCGATATTTGCTGTACCGAGATAACCTTTGACGAACTTGTTCACCACATAATAGTCTTCAGTCAGCAATTGCCCCGACACATAAAAGGCAATACTGTTATGACCATATTGATCAATGTATTGCTGAAATTTTTCAGCAATTAAATCCATTGCAGTATTCCAGTCAGTTCTTTCTCGCTGATTCTTTCTGCCGAGCATGGGATGAAGAACACGTGTTTCTAGGCCAATGGTATCGGCCAGATTACTGCCTTTAATGCACAGTTTCCCGTAGTTGGATGGATGATTGACATCCCCTGCAACTGAAACTTTTTGACCTAAAGCTGTGTCCTGTACAGTCGCAGTTACGCCACAACCCACCCCACAATAGGGACAGGTGGTATTGGTGATTTTGGTATTTATTTCTGTGGAGCTATGCAGTTCCATTACAGGGATACTATTCATTTCTGCTTTGCTCCTTAAATTTTGAAACTTTCAATCCGATGCATTTCAAATCATTCTGTACCCTGTTCTCGGCGGGGTCTTTTCAACTATGTTTATATGCCATGATTAACCTTCGGTTCGACCTACTTTTCTTTTGGGAAAAGTAGGCAAAACCTGAGCCACACTGTGGCGTAAGATCCGCAAAACTCGTTCACATCCGCCATTTATCAAAAAATTCGCAGAAACATGAGTTTTCATATTTCGTCCTGCCTCAAACAGTTGCGGATGACGTTTCCGCGTATCCTGTTTGGTACATTACAAAATGGATTTTTCTTAACCTGCTTTCTTTAATGCAAAATCTTTACCAAAGAGCAATTTATTACGAATATTACTGATTAGCGTTTGGTCAGAAATCAGTTCTGCATACCAGGCCCCATCTTCAGTATCACCAAACAATACTGCACCAATGACTTTATCTTTTTGAATAATAATGCGTTTATAGATCTGGCGTTTTTCATCATTCAAGATAATATCTTCATAATCATCCTGCGGTTCAAAGTTTCCAGCTGAAAATACGTCGCAGCCACTGACTTTCAACTGCGTCGGCACTGTTGGCGCCTTAAAAACCAAGCTACCATGTTCAGCCAGATGTGAGGCACAAATAAAAGCTTGGCCCCAAAGTGGTTCAACCAAACCAAAAGTTTGCCCCCTATGTTCAATACACTCACCCACCGCATAAATACTTGGGTCAAAGGTTTGCATGGTGTCATTCACGATCACACCACGGTTACAACGTAAGCCGGCACTTTGCGCCAAGGCCATATTCGGACGAATGCCCACAGCAAAAACCACCAGATCAGCATCTAACACGGTGCCATCTTTCAGCTTGATTTGGGTGACATAACCCTCTTCGCCAATCAGTTGTTCTGTATTGGCTTGAGTGATGATATTGATGCCCTTGGCTTCAATACTTTGTTTTAACAGGCTGCTTGCACGACTATCCAATTGACGTTCCATAATCCGGTCCATCAAATGCAAAACTGTCACATTCATGCCACGTTGTTTCAGACCATAAGCCGCTTCAAGTCCCAACAGACCACCACCAATCACTACTGCATTTTGTTTAGATTTGCAGTATTCCAGCATGGTATTGACATCATAGATATCTCGGAAACTGATCACACCTTTTAAGTCCGAACCCGGAATTGGCGGAACAAAAGGTTTAGAACCTGTCGCCAGGATCAAGCGATCATAATCCACCACTAGGCCTTTTTCGGTATAGACTTGTTTACGTGGACGATCAATTTTGACCGCAGCATCACCGGCAATAAAACGGATATTTTTGTCGCTATACCAGGCATGTGGATGCAGCATGATATCGTCAATGGTTTTATCCCCTGACAGCACCGGTGATAGCATGATGCGGTTATAGTTTCCCCATGGCTCTTCGCCAATTACGGTCACTTCATAACGTTCAGGTGCCATATCCAGCAAGTCTTCCAGACAGCGCATACCCGCCAGACCATTGCCCACCAAGACTAGCTTCATCTTTTCCTGTGAAGTGCTGTTATTGGTAATATAGGTTTTTTGCGGTGTAGGGCTAACCCAAACCTTGCCATTTTCAATCTTGCTTGGGAAAACTAGTAACTTTTGGTCTTTATCTTCTAGACAGCGTCCGGTGGCCAGACTGAAATGTTGTTTATAGATCGGAGATGCCACAACACGCTCACCTTGCAAATCACCAATGATGCCGCGTGACATCACAAACGCCTGACTGAATGGATCTTGATTGCTTAAGGCATAGACCCGTTTTTCATGACCGACACGGAAAATGGCAATTTGCTGATTTTCAATTAATGCACCCACGCCTGTATTTGGAGTAATGTCATCCAAGGCACAAATTTCCAGCCATTCCAGCTCGTTGGTTTTATTCATCTCTTTAAATATTGTCATCATCTTTATCCTTTTCTTTAACTTCTTTCATCAAGATTCATACCCTCTTTTGTGTTTCTCCCTGAGCTTGGTTTTAAGCACTGCTTTAAAGCCAGGCGCAAGAGAAATAAATAAGAATGTGATGAAAGAAGTTCTAAATCTCTTATGCTTCAACAACAGGGATACGAGTCACATCACGTTCAGCGTCGGTTTTGGGGCGGATTTGACCGCGAACCTCAGCGAATTGGATGTGTGGATCGTTTTGCTGTTCAACTTTTGCATTGATAAAGGTTACGAAGCGTTTACGCACTTCCGGATCTTCCACCGCAGTGCGCCATTCATCTTGATATGTTCCTACAACATGGCTCATACGGCGTTCAAGTTCGGCTGCCAAACCAAGCGAGTCATTCACGACTACATCTTTTAAATAATCCAGACCACCTTCCAGGTTGTCACGCCATACCGAGGTACGTTGCAAACGGTCTGCGGTCTGGATATAGAACATAAAGAAACGGTCGATATAACGAATTAAAGTTTGGGTATCCAAGTCAGATGCCAGCAATTCAGCATGGCGTGGTTTCATGCCGCCATTACCGCAGACATACAGGTTCCAGCCTTTTTCAGTCGCAATCACGCCCACATCTTTACTTTGTGCTTCAGCACATTCACGGGTACAGCCAGACACTGCCATTTTCAATTTATGTGGTGAACGCAGGCCTTTGTAGCGGTTTTCCAGGAAGATCGCTAAGCCCACTGAATCATCCACGCCATAACGGCACCAGGTACTGCCGACACATGATTTCACGGTACGCAATGATTTACCGTAAGCATGACCCGATTCAAAACCGGCATTGATCAGTTTTTCCCAAATTTCAGGCAATTGATGCACTTGCGCACCAAACATGTCGACCCGTTGTCCACCGGTGAGCTTGGTATATAAACCGTATTCTTTGGCAATTTGACCGATTGCAATAAGACCCTCTGGAGTGACTTCACCACCTGCCATACGAGGCACAACCGAGTAAGAGCCATCTTTTTGAATATTACCAAGATAATAGTCATTACTGTCTTGCAGACCGGCATGGCTTGGTTTGAGCACAAAGTCATTCCAGCAAGATGCCAGAATATTTGCCGCAGTCGGTTTACAGATATCACAGCCGATCCCATGACCATGTTGCCCGATCAGATCATCAAAGGTTTTGATTTCATTGACCCGCACCAGGTGATACAGCTCTTGGCGTGAATAGGCAAAGTGTTCGCAAAGGTGGTTGTTAACAGTCACCCCTTGACGTTGCAATTCAGATTTCAATACTTGAGTGACTAAAGGTGCACAGCCACCACAAGCAGTTGCGGCTTTGGTACATTTTTTTAGCGCACCCAGTGAGGTTGAACCATCGGCGATGGCACTGCAAATATCTGCTTTAGAAACGTTATTACATGAACAGATGGTTGCGCTATCTGGCAGTAAATCGACCCCGCTACCACCTGTTTTCGCTGATGATTGCGCATAACCCGGCATGATCAGGCTTTCCGGATTTTCCGGGATAGCCAGGCCATTCAGCATCATTTGCAGCAGGTCATTATATTCTTTGGCACAGCCCACCAGCACTGCCCCGAGTAATCTGGTTTTTTCCGCATTCACCACAATCTTTTTATAGATCATGGCATCTTCATCGGCATAAAAATAGCTGAGTGCATTTGGCGTCATGGCATGGGCATCACCCACCGATGCGACATCTACCCCCATCAGTTTCAGCTTGGTACTCATATCTGCACCGGCAAATTCATTGCAGGCCTGATCCATCACATGCTTGGCGGCAATACGCGCCATGTCATAGCCCGGAGCGACCAAACCGTAAATTTTGTTTTGCCACAGTGCACATTCACCAATCGCATAAATGTCAGCATGAGAGGTTTGGCAATAATCGTTAATCACGATACCGCCACGCTCACCAAGCGCCAATCCACTTTGACGCGCCAATTCATCACGTGGGCGAATCCCCGCAGAGAATAAAATGATATCGGTTTCAAGTTCAGAACCATCGCCAAACTTCATCACATGCGTGGTATTTTCACCCGCTTCAATGCATTGAGTAGCTTTTTGGGTATGAACTTTTACGCCTAAGTTTTCAATTTTTGCACGTAAAACCTTACCGCCCAGGTCATCAATTTGCACTGCCATTAAACGCGGTGCAAATTCCACTACGTGAGTTTCTAAGTTTAAATCGCGTAAAGCTTTCGCAGCTTCCAAACCAAGCAAGCCACCACCAATCACCACGCCGGTTTTGGCATTTAAACTTGCGGCACGAATGGCATCTAAATCTTCAATAGTACGGTAAACAAAACAGTTTTCGCGGTCATTACCAGGAATAGGTGGTACGAAAGCATATGAACCTGTTGCCAGTACCAGTTTATCGTAAGCAATGACTTCGCCATGATTAGTCGTAACGGTTTTGTTCAGTGTATCTATTTCAGCAGCCTTGGTGCTTAGGCGTAAATCTATGCCATAAGCATCTGCAAAATCTGCACGACATAAAGTTAAGTCTTTGGCTGACTTGCCTGTGAAATATTCTGTTAAATGCACGCGATCATAAGCTAGACGTGGTTCTTCTGCCAGAATCGTGATTTCAACCTCGTCACCTGCAAGTTCAAGAACCGATTCAATAAACTTGTGCCCGACCATTCCATGACCAATCATGACTAATTTCATATTCATTCTCCTAAATCTTTTTTACTTAGCCTTGAGCCATGTTGTTACGTTCAAGCACTGCCTGTTCAAACAGTTTTTGCTCTTTTTCTTTATGTTCTACAGAGAAGCGGATCATCAATACAAAGCTTGCTGCAATCACCACCAATCCACCCAGTGCCATAAGACAGGTCTGAATATCCAGCATGCCTTTCAACAAGAATCCTGCAGCCACTGCACCCACATTACCGCCTGCACCAATAATGCCGGCTACACCACCTAAAGCATCACGGTCAATGAAAGGAACCAGTGCATACGTTGCACCGCAAGCCATATGGGTAAATAGTGCGAATACGGTCATAACAAGAATTGCGAGAACTGCGGTATTCATTTGTGAGAACAAGATCAGGAACAGACCTTCCATCAGGATCATGCCGAACAATACTTTAGTACGACCATCTAGACCTTTTTTAGTTGCTACCTTGTCTGAAACAATTCCACCCAATGCACGGGCAAACAATGCCAGCAAACCAAAGATCCCTGCAGCCAAACCTGCTTCTTTTAAGCCAAAGCTAAAGTGTTCGACGTAGTACATCGCCACGATGTTATGAATGAAGATTTCAATACCAAAGCAAGCGGCATAAGCGCCGAACAGAATCCAGACACGGTAGTTGCGTGCAGCGTGCATCAGAATCACCATGCCACCTTTTTTCTCACTACCGACTTGGATGCCTTGCGCACGAAGTTCTTTAAAGTTGCCTTGTGGACAGTCTTGAGTAAATTTCCAGTACAACGCACCGACAATCAGCATCATCAAACCTGGAACAATCAGCGCAATTCTCCAGCCCATTGCCTGTTCCACACCAAACATCACCAAGGCAGCAAGCATTAATGGCATAAGCGCTTGTGTTGCACCACCACCCGCATTCCCCCAGCCTGCTGATGCAGCATTGGCAGTACCAACCACATTCGGTGCGAACATGATACTGGTGTGATATTGGGTGATGACAAAGCTGGCACCAATCGCACCAATCAGTAAGCGGAAAAACAGGAATGATTCATAACTGTTGGCAGAAGCCACACCAAAGACTGGAATACTGCCGATTACTAACAATGCGGTATAGGTTTTGCGTGGACCATACTTGTCACATAAAGGCCCAACAATGAGACGCACAATAATTGTGATTGCCACTGCGGCAATATTGATATTGGCAATCTGGTCTTTGGTTAGATGAAACTCACCTGCAATCACAGGCATGAGCGGTGCACAGGCAAACCAGGCAAAGAAGCAGACAAAAAAGGCGAGCCAACTCATGTGGAAGGCTCTCATCGCCGCGCTGTTAAAACTAAAAAGACTTATTTTTGTTGCTTTTTTTTCATATAAATTTGAAGACATAACCTTCTCCTTCCTGAACTGAACGCATTGGGTCATCTGTTATGCAGATAGCTACATAGCAGATTCGATCAGAACGGACGTCGTTGGCCGTCTTACAAATTTTTTAGAGTCGTCTTTGACTCACAAGAGATTAAGCAATGACTGTGCCAACAATAAAACAATATTTTTTAACTTTTTATTTTTTATCATTTTTTATTTACTACTTAATGTTTTTCGCACAAATTCATTTATGCATCTGCTCGTCTGAACAACCCACTGGCTATTTCTAGCCACTGTTTTTGTGCTTCCTCGTAGCGCATTTTTGCTTCAAGACAGTGCACAACACGGTATATTCAATTTTTATATCTGATTTTTATAACAAAATTAAAGTTTTAATAATTTTGGCATTTAAATTGCTTTCGCTTAGATAGAAATTTTTCTGGCTTTGCTTGATGGTATTTAGCTCAATATGCCAAAACTTAAAATTGCACTGATTGATGACGATCAAGAACGTGCCAACTATATAAAGGCTTCCCTGATCGAACACCATTTCGAGGTGGTTGCCTGCCTGACGATCGACCATTTAAGCTTGTTTCGTCTGGAACAGTTACATGCAGATGTCATTTTACTGGACATGGATCATCCACATCGTGACATTGTTGAAAGTTGTGTCAGCCAATTCGATTTGCCCACTGTGCTGTTTACGAAAAACAGTCATAAAGACACCATTAAAAGTGCCATTGATGCAGGGGTCACGGCTTATATCGTCGATGGCATTGATCCGGCCAAACTGCAAAGCATTTTAGAAATTTCGATTGCGCAGTTTAACAAACATAAAAAATTGCTGGATGATCTTGAAGATACCAAAAACAAACTGGCCGACCGTAAAGTGGTAGAGAAAGCCAAAGTGCTGATGATGCAATTGCATTCCCTGACTGAAGAACAGGCATTTCAATTACTCAGAAAAAATGCCATGAGCCACCGCATGACCATTGGAGAAATGGCACGGCGTTTATTGGATGCCCAACAACTGTTACAAAACCAATTCAAGGATTAGGCCATGACAGCATTAGAAAAAACCAAAATCCAGATTGGCTACATTCCTTTGCTTGACTGTGTGGCCATCCTTTGGGCCAAACAGCGTGGCTTCTTTGATGAGCTGGGTCTGGATATCACTTTAGTCAAGGAAACCTCATGGGCCAGTTTAAGAGACCGCCTGGCCTTTGGCTTTTTAGATGCAGCACATTGCCTGTCTGCCATGCTTCCTGCCGCAGCGCTGGGTGAAGACCAGCTGGGTATTCCTTTCCAGACTGCACTGGTGCTGAGTCATAACCGCGCCTTCATCAGCCTGAGTCAAAAATTATGTTTTGACCTGCAAATTTCAGCGCAAGATAATGCCCAACAATCGGCAGAGAAAGTAGTCTCTGCCATACAAGCGCAACAATCAATTCAACTGGCGCATGTATTTAAACAGTCGATTCATCATTACTGTTTAAGAGAATGGCTCGCGCTTGCCAATGTTGAGGTCGCTCAAACCACCAAACTTACCATTCTCCCGCCCCCTTATATGGTCGAAGCTTTGGGCAATCATGTGATTGATGGTTTTTGTGTCGGTGAACCCTGGAACACCCAAGGTGAACTGTTGGGCATCAGCCAGATTGTGGCCAGCAGTCAGGACATTATTCCCAAGGTTGCAGATAAGGTCCTGGCCGTAACGTCCGACTGGGCAGCTCAACATCCTCATACTCACCGCGCTTTAGTGACTGCCATTGAAAAAGCACAACAAGAATTGCAGATTCTGGAGGACTATACTGAAGTCTGGAAGATGCTGGTTGACTTTAATATTGTCCAGTTTCAATGCTCTGACAGCATACATGTGAAAAAGTTTCATTCTATCCAGAATATCATCCGTCACTTTGTCGATGAAACCTCAGAACCCAAAACTGAGGATTTTCAATGGCTGATTCGGCAAATGGTGAAATGGGACCAGATCAGCATCAGCGATGAAAACATTGAAATGATCAGCCAGAACTGTATTTTATCTTTCAACCATCAAGATTGAGTCAATGCCCCCTGTTTACTCCTCAAAATAAGCTGCGGGGCTAAATGATTAATTTTAGGTCTATTTCAGCTAAATCTGCCTTTAATCTTTTATTTTTATTTGCGCTATTTTCCACAATTTTTCTCCATATTTTTACGTTATCTTACGCATAAAATGACATATGGAACATTCAATAATGAAACGCATACAATCGCGTTGGAAATTAAGTGCATTAAGTTGTGCTTTATTTACTTTTATGTCTCCAACTTGGGCTGCGGATAGCGCAACAGATACAATCCCAACAGACAGCACTGTCCTCCAAACAGATCCGGTACAAACACTAGCCACTTTAAAGTTTGAAGCAGCACCTGCCCAGTTCAAAGATCAGGATATCAGCGCAGTCGCTAAAACCATTGTCACTCGCGAAGAAATGCTGCAATTCGGCGATCAGTCGGTGAATGATGCCTTACGTCGTGCTGCCGGTTTTCAAATGCCAACACCGGGACAAGGCCCACGAGGTGGCGGCGGTGCTTCAGGTATGCGTTTTCGTGGCGGCAGTGCTCCGGTATTCCTGATCAATGGTGAACCTGTTCAAGGCGGTCCACGTGGTGGCATGTCTGTCGTCGACAGCATCACCCCCGACATGATTGAACGTATTGAAATTACCAAACAGCCAAGTGTCGCTCAGGCCTCTGTGGCATCTTCTGCGGTCATCAATATTATTCTTAAAGAACCGCTGGATAATGCCCGTATAGGCGGAACCGTCCGAGCTGGATATGGCTTGGCAAAATCTGAGCAGAAAGAAGAAGAACGTAAAAACCTGAGTGTACAAATGGATGGGCGGGATAATGCATGGTTATACAGCCTGTCTGCCAATCAAATGTGGAATGACACCACCTCGATCACGCAAACCCAGACCAGCAGCCAAAGCCGCGAACAAAAACGTGTGACGGAACGCAAGTCACAAATGCTAGCACCCCGTGTTGAATATGAACTGGATGACCAGCAAAAACTGGTTGCCGAATTGTTCTATCGCAACAATGAAAGTAACGGCTCACGTGGCGATCAGACGCAAAATGATAAAAATGACAGTATTCGTTTGAATACCCGTTATGAACGTAAAGACAAAGGCAATTCAGACAAGATTCGTCTTTCTGTAGAACAGCAGAATGAAACCGAATCGACCCGCTCTCCTTCTTTCAGCAATTATACTGATGAAACGGTTAATGAATATGGTGTGGCTTATGATGGCGTGCGTAAATTCGATGAAACTCGACAGCTGAAGTTTGGTGCAGATGCACGAAACAACGAGCTTGAAAGCAATGTCAGCCAGACTTTGGATGAACAACTCTATGCCTTGTATGCCGAAGGTAGCTGGAAATTTACTGATCGTCAAACCGTGACTTTAGGTGCCCGTCAAGAATGGATCGAGCGTTCTGGTTTAGTGGATTATAGTGACAGCCACTTAAGTCCAGTCTTGGCACATCGTTTTGACTTTGATGATCATTGGTCATTACAAACCAATATTAGCCAGGCTTTCCGTAGTCCTAAAGCAGACCGTTTATTGCCAACAGTTTCAGTGTCTACAGACAGTGATGCTGGTAGTCTGAACAATCCAGATCGTGGTGGTAATCCTAATTTACGTCCTGAAAAAATTACTGCCTTTGAATCGACTTTGGGCTACAACACGCCCGCAGGTGGCCTCAACATCACCGCATATCAACGCGAAATTGATGACTACGTCGAAAAAGTGATTCGTCAGGAAGGCACACGCTTTGTAGAACGACCTGTCAACCAGGACAATGCCTCTACTTATGGTGTTGAAATTGCTGGACGTTATGCCTTGAAACAAACCGAAAATGGCCATTCATTCATGTTGAATGGGCAACTGTCTACTGTGCGTGCCAAAGTTGAAGATGAAAATCATCAGGAACGCCTGGTCAGTGATGTTGCGCCTTATACAGCCAGTGCGGGTGTATCTTATAACTATCAGCCTTGGCGTATTTCGACCAGTGTCAATCTAAACTACGTGCCTGAATTTACCCGTGCCCTGGATAATCAGCCCTATGACCGTACCAGCAATGAACGGGTGAATATGGATATCAGTGTAACCAAACGCTTTGATGATGGCTGGGCCACTAGTCTAAATGCACGCAATATCTTTAGCACAGATTATAAAGAGCGCTTAAACAACCAATCTGATGGCAGCCTGTATGAGTCACGGGTGAATCAGGCCATTCCAAGTGTACTCATCAGTGTAGAAAAGAAATTCTAAACTGAAATATAAAAAACCGGTGCCAGACACCGGTTTTTTATAGCAAGCTGTTCGTTGTAACCAGGCCTGTTTTTGCTTAAGTGGATAAGCATAAATCTTTTATGGGCTATTCAGCTTTCCTATTCAAATAAATTTTAAACTAGCAGTGCCTTAAGCAAACTCGCTATTCTTAAAGTATGTTGTTTATTTCCTTTTTGTTCCATGACCTTATGTTCAATGCGCCATAGATAATCAAAAATTTCAGACTCGCTGGCATTTTCGTTCAGCATATTAAAAATTTTGGGTAAATAATCCTCATATTCATCCCGCATGGACGGATTACAGCAAATTCCTAAGGGATCCCATTCCTGCAGTAAAATTTTATGTATGGCATGTAATAATTTGGCATCTTTATTTTGTGTGGCTTCCATACACCCCCCTAATATTTAATACAATAATCACATAAATAAAATATTGTTTTCTCAGTAAAAGATAATCTATTCATAAAAGCAGCCTAGTTATATAGCACTTTCAGATTTGCCGTTAACCCTTTTCTTATCCTTAAAAAAAGTTTTTTTTAGATTATCTTTCATTTTAAAAGTTGTATCACTCATTCAATGTAATTCCAACCCCTTCATCTATTTTAATTTTGCATTTAAATTTCCACAATCCCGGCATAGAAAAATACCTAAAATCTAAAAATTTTAAATGGTAGGTTTTTGGTAGGTGGGATTTTTTTAAGCTTCATTGAATACTCAACTCACGGTGAGGGTCACCGATAATACAATGAATGGTAGAAGGAATCGCACCATGGCTTTTAAAAATATTGCAGATCAAACAAACGGTTTTTATATTCCCTGTGTTTCACTTTTCGGACCGGGCTGTGCCAAAGAAATTGGTGCAAAGGCACAAAATTTAGGTGCAAAAAAGGCCTTGATTGTGACCGATGCCGGTCTATTCAAATTTGGTGTCGCAGATACCATTGCAGCTTACCTGACAGAAGCTGGTGTAGACAGTCACATTTTTCCTGGCGCAGAGCCAAATCCAACCGACATCAACGTACATAATGGTGTACAAGCCTATAATGATCATGGCTGTGATTTTATTGTGTCTTTGGGTGGCGGTTCATCACATGACTGTGCCAAAGGCATTGGTCTGGTAACGGCTGGTGGTGGTCATATCCGTGATTATGAGGGGATTGATAAAAGTACCGTCCCGATGACTCCGCTGATTGCGATTAATACCACAGCAGGTACAGCCTCTGAAATGACGCGTTTCTGTATTATTACCAATACCGATACTCATGTAAAAATGGCGATTGTCGACTGGCGTTGTACACCACTGATCGCCATTGATGATCCTAAACTGATGCTGGCCAAACCTGCAGCCCTCACTGCAGCAACCGGTATGGATGCATTGACGCATGCTGTTGAAGCTTATGTGTCTACAGCTGCCAATCCGATTACCGATGCCTGTGCAGAAAAAGCCATTAGCATGATTAGTGAATGGCTCAGCCCTGCGGTAGCCAATGGTGATAACTTAGAAGCACGTGATGCCATGAGCTATGCGCAATATCTTGCCGGTATGGCATTCAACAATGCCTCACTCGGTTATGTACATGCGATGGCGCATCAGTTAGGTGGTTTCTACAACTTGCCACACGGCGTATGTAATGCAATCTTGTTGCCACATGTATGTGAATTTAACCTGATTGCCTGCCCTGACCGTTATGCCAGAATTGCCCAGCTTATGGGAGTCAACACTGCAGGACTGACGGTGACTGAAGCTGCATTTGAAGCCATCAATGCCATTCGTCAACTTTCTGCCTCAATTGGTATTCCATCAGGTTTAGCTGAATTAGGCGTTAAAGAAGCTGATTTAGGCATCATGTCGGAAAATGCGCAAAAAGATGCCTGCATGCTGACCAACCCACGTAAAGCCACACATGCACAAGTGGTCGATATCTTTAAGGCAGCTTTAAAATCCAATGCATCGGTAGTCGATTTTAAAGCAGCAATGTAATACCTCCATGTAAGTCTTCTCTCCTATCTTGTGACTTACATTTTTGGCAACCAGCATTCCCGCTCCAATCTGGAGCGGTTGAGGAAATAGTCTTGAACCGGCTGTTTCCTCAACTGATTCCTTGGCCCCTGTATAACACGGGATCAGGAATATGGTTGCTTCTTTTTTTTAAAGAATTCAATTTGACAAATCTTTAAGCATCATGAAGGATAAAAGAAAATAAATCCTGCTTAGAGTATAAAAATGACAAATGGCACCATCGAACCACTTTATCAACTGGATGTACTAGGTCAAGGCTATGAACAAGCCACCCTGGATTTTCCCGATGATTATGAAGGACAAGTCACTGCAACCTTAATCCGAAAAAAAACAGTGCAGTCCACACAGAAAGCAGTTTTATATATTCATGGATTTATCGACTATTTTTTCCAAACTGAAATGGCAGAACGGTTTAACCAGCATGGTTTTGACTTTTATGCGCTGGATTTGCGCAAATATGGACGTTCTCATCTGCCGCATCAAAAATATTATAACGTACGCGAAATTGCTGAATATGATGCAGAAATTACCCAAGCCTTAGACATTATTAGCGCAGAAGGTCATGATACGGTTCTGCTCTGTGGACATTCAACGGGTGGCCTCACCACAACACTTTATGCAGCCCATCATCCCGATCATCCTTTAATTAAAGCGCTTTGGGTCAATAGCCCCTTTTATGACTTTAATATGAACCCAATCAAGAAAAAACTGGGCCTGCCCAATTTAAGTCGCGTCGGTAAAATCTGCCCGGATTTAAAATTCCCCAGCGAACTGAATAAATGGTATGTGACCAGTTTGCACAACAGCTTAAAGGGAGAATGGGACTTTAATCTGGAATGGAAACCCAAGACTTACCCTATGGTTCGCTTGAGTTTTGTACGGGCAATTTATGAAGCGCAAAAGGAAATTCATCAAGGTGTAAGCTTAAATATCCCGACTTTAGTGATGCATTCGCATCAAAGCAAAAATCCGAAAAAATGGCATAAATATGCACAAACCAGTGATGTAATTTTAGATGTCAAACATATAGACAAATATGCCAAAAAAATGAAAGGCGATGTCACCATCAGAGAAATAAAAAATGGTTTACATGACCTGGTGCTGTCGGAAAAATCGGTGCGCGAAAATGTCTATCACCAACTGTTTGAATGGTTAAAGCAGAAAGGCTTATAAAGATAATTGTGCAATATTAATTATCTTTATATTTAAGTAAGGTTTGATGCACGGGGTGTGTTTTGGGCATAAGTTCAATTAAACGCTCCACCGCATCAATTGCTTCTGGAAAATGTGCCACATGTTTAAGCAAAACATCAGTCTCGTTGGCTTTAAAAATGGCATCACTTAAACGCGACTCCAGACAATCCCGCCATGCACATAAAAATGGACTTTCGGTTTTTGCCAGAAAAACACCGGTACACAGTTTTAAGGCCGAATCGATATATCCGGCATCTAACGATTGTTCGGTGAGTAAAAAATCAGCCTCAACATGTGCTAATAATCTATAGGGTCTAGACCCCAACATGCCGCCTAAAATATCGCGCAATTGTGACATTTCGGCTTTTAAAGTACCGATACTGACTTTGCGTTCGCCATAGAGTGCCTGATGCAGGCTATCCAGACTTAAGCCTTGCGGACATAAGGCCAATATGGTCAAAATTTCAATTTGTCGTGGTGTGAGCACCAAGACCTTGCCATTAAACAACACTTGTGGCACGGAAAAAGCCCGGATAAACAATCGCTGTTTTTGATATTCAAGTAATGCAGATTGAATAATCGAGGCACAGCGTTCAGCGGCAAGCAAACCCAAACTATTATGTTTTTGCCAGGTGGTTGACAGGTCAATGACTCCTAAAACCTGTTTTGAATAGGGATCAATGATCGGTGCTGCATAACAAACCCAATCGTGAATAGAAGACATGTAATGCTCATTGGAGAATACACAACTCGACTGTTGGGTTTTTAAGGATAAAGCTAAAGCATTGGTTCCGACCAGTTCCTCGCGCCACTGGCCGCCTTCGATAAAATGCACACTTTCTGCTGCACGCTGCATTTGTGGACTGGATGCTGTCCAGATGATGGTACTGCCGATATCACCCACTGCTAGCACCATGGAAGATTGCTCGGCAATATGTTTTAAATCCTGTGCGCAATGTTGCAAGGCATGTTCTAAAGCTGTGGGATAGGTTTCTTTTTGTAAATGAACCAATGGCGCAGCAGCACGATCTTTTGGAATTTCAGCAGAAGTAGAGCGTTGCCAGGAACTGATAATGCTTTGTCCCAACTGTTCCGCATGCAAGGGAGATAAACTACTACTTTGCCTAAACTGATCAATTTTAAGCCTTTTTTGCATCAAATTTTGCTTATTCATCATTCCTTATTCTCACAACAATTCATGACTTACATCCACTGTAATCGTTATTTTTAAGATTGTTTGAAAAGTTTGTAAACCTTCTTGTATCCAACCTTTCTCCAACCTTATTCCCTGTATGCTAATCAAATAATGTACAAAAGTACCTTATACCAAAGCTGTAGATGCAGTTTAAAACACGAAAATAAGCAAAGGAAAATTCATATGCGTTATGCCGATCCTAATCAACCTGGTTCAAAAGTTCAGTTTAAAGCCCAATATGAAAACTTTATTGGCGGTCAATGGGTTGCCCCGGTAAAAGGTCAATACTTTGACAATATTTCTCCTGTTGATGGTAAAGCCTTTACCAAAGTCCCACGCTCAAGTGTTGAAGATATTGAACTGGCACTCGATGCAGCGCATAAAGCCAAAGCACAATGGAATAAATCTTCCCCAACGACCCGCTCAAATATTCTGTTAAAAATTGCTGACCGTTTAGAAGCCAATCTGGAGCTTTTGGCAGTGGCTGAAACTTGGGATAATGGCAAACCGGTCCGTGAAACCCTGGCGGCAGATATTCCTTTAGCGATTGACCATTTCCGCTATTTTGCCGGCTGTATTCGCGCACAGGAAGGTGGCATTTCAGAAATTGATGAAGACACCATTGCCTACCACTTCCATGAGCCTTTAGGAGTGGTTGGACAGATTATTCCCTGGAACTTCCCTATTTTAATGGCGACATGGAAATTGGCTCCGGCATTGGCTGCGGGTAACTGTATTGTGCTCAAACCAGCTGAACAAACTCCAGTCAGCATTCTGGTGCTGGTTGAACTGATTCAAGACCTTCTACCGGAAGGCGTTTTAAACGTTGTGAATGGTTATGGCATTGAAGTGGGCCGCCCATTGGCTACCAACCCACGTATTGCCAAAATTGCATTTACCGGCTCAACAGCTGTCGGTCAGCAGATCATGCAATATGCAACCGAAAATATTATTCCGGTAACCTTAGAGCTAGGCGGTAAATCACCAAACATTTTCTTTGAAGATGTTATGGCTCAGCAAGATGACTACTTAGAAAAAGCGCTGGAAGGCTTTACCATGTTTGCCCTGAACCAAGGGGAAATCTGTACCTGTCCGTCACGTGCATTGATTCAGGAAAGTATTGCTGACCAGTTCTTAGAGATGGCAGTAGAGCGGGTAAAACGCATTAAGACCGGTCATCCACTCGATACAGAGACCATGATTGGGGCACAGGCTTCTCAAGAACAGCAGGACAAGATTTTGGGATGTATCGCAACCGGCCGTGGAGAAGGTGCTGAACTATTGACGGGTGGTGAAGCACGTCATGAAGTTGGCCAAGGTTTCTACATTGAACCGACCATTTTCAAAGGCACCAATAACATGAGAACGTTCCAGGAAGAAATTTTTGGACCAGTACTCGCAGTGACCACCTTTAAAGATTTTGATGATGCCATCAAGATTGCCAACGACACTATTTATGGCCTAGGTGCGGGGGTGTGGTCTCGTTCTGCTCATACCTCTTACCGTGCAGGTCGTGCAATTGAGGCCGGTCGTGTATGGACCAACTGTTATCATATCTACCCTGCACACGCGGCATTCGGTGGTTATAAAAAATCAGGTATTGGACGCGAAAACCACAAGATGATGCTTGATCATTACCAGCAAACCAAAAACTTGCTGGTGAGCTATGCCACCAAGCCAATGGGCTTCTTCTAAACATAAAGTTGTATCAAGTATTGCAAAAGCGAACTTCGGTTCGCTTTTTTTGCTTTAAATTGCAAACAATCAACAGAGAAATATTCATTTTTCTGACTATTCAAGCTAAATTGCTCTTATTCCTGACAGCTTAGAAAAATAGCATGACTACAGCATCTCCAGACTTTCCCGACACCATTTATGCCATTCAACACCTTGCCTTTGAAGACCTGGGTGCATTGGAAGATGTTTTCTATCAGCTTGGCTTTCGGGTACGTTATTTTGAAGCGGGTGTAGATGACTTAACTAAAGCACTGCAGCACAAAGGCCTGACCATTATTTTAGGTGGGCCGATTGGTGTCTATGAAACAGATGATTATCCATTCTTACAACAAGAAATAGACTTACTAAAAGTGCGTTTAGAAGAAAACTTACCCACTCTTGGCATCTGTCTAGGTGCTCAGCTGATTGCCCATGCCTTGGGTGCCAAAGTGTATGCAGGGCATCAAAAGGAAATTGGCTGGAGCAGATTAAGTCTTTCCAATGCCGAAAATAACCTGCTTTCACCCTTAATTGATACTCCAGTATTACACTGGCATGGCGATACTTTCGATTTGCCTGAACAGGCTGAATTATTGGCAAGTTCAGAAATTTACCCCAATCAGGCTTTTTCAATCGGGAAAAATATTCTGGCTTTGCAATTCCATATTGAAGTTGCAGCAGACAGTCTGGAAAAATGGCTCATTGGCCATACCTGCGAATTACGTAAAGCCGAAATCAACATTCCTGCTTTACGCACCGACAATGAAGCATATGCGACTACCTTAGAATCAAAGGCTCAAGCTGTATTACAAAATTATCTAAAAGAAGTTGCCGCAATTTAATCAAACTTTAAATGTGAATTTAAGAAATAAAAAAGCACCATTTATATGGTGCTTTTTTATAAGCTAATTGGTACTTATTTTTTCGCAGGAACAGATGCTTCGGTGGTAATGTTCACCGTAATTTTATCGCCCACATTCGGAACATAAGCGCCTACGCCAAATGCTGAACGGTTAAATGAAGTCGTCGCATTGAAACCAATAGACTCAGCTTTAGTCATTGGATGTACACCCTGCTTATTTAACACTGCATCTAAAACTACAGGTTTAGTCACATCTTTCACTGTAAGGTTACCAGTGATTTTGTATTTGTTTTTACCTAAAGCTTGAACTTTAGTACTTTTAAATGTGATGTTTGGATACTTCGCTGCATCAAAAAAATCTGCTGTTTTTAAATGCTCATCCAATGCTTTTACGTTGGTATTTAAACTCGATAAAGGAATAGTCACATTAACAGATGAATTTGCAGGTTTTGCATTATCTACGTTAATGGTACCTTGAATGTCGCTAAAGTTTGCAGATGGAGTAGAAAATCCAAAATGGTTCCAACTAAATACTGTTGCGGTATGGGTTGGATCAATTTGATAGGCAACCGGTTTTGCTAGAGACAAAGTTGCCACTGATGCAACTGCCAGACCTAAAGTTATTGCTTTGAAATTCATGTGTAGTTATCTCGCTTTGGAATGGTTGTTAGTGTATACATTTCTTATTTTAATTCACTGATACAGATAAAACGATATGTTGCAAGAATAGAACAATCTCTAGGTAATTAAGATAAATTAATGAAACGATGCAATCTTATTCGTTTAATATAATGATAATCATCATAAATTATTTAGAAATCATGATCTTCAATTTTATGCCATTGCCGCATTCATATGCTTTACTTAATGATTTAATACAAAAATATACAGTTAAGCGGACTCATCATAAAAGTCCGGAAAACCAAGTGATTCATCACCGAGAATTTTTAAGTTACCAAAATCATAAAAGCCCCAAACAGGGGCTTTTATGATTACATTTCTCGCTTTATAACTTTTCAACCAAAATTCGATCCACCTGTTTCATACCGGTATGCTTTTCATGGTTTTTACGGCGAATCTTAATCACCTTATCTTCCTGCAAATCTTGCAGCATCAGTTCAACCGCAACCATCGCTTCAAGTTTGAGGTCTGCACCAATCCATTTCTGTTCACCAGCATCCATCAGGACAATTTCATCATTAATCTGATCATAAAGGCTCATATTTTCCTCACTTGGGGCAATCAAGCACCCATGGCTGAATACTGTATGAATGAATTAATTTTAAACCTTTAAGTTTAAATCATTCGTTACAAATCGTTATTTCTTCAATAAAAAAACGCCCCTTGAACTGAGGCGTCTTTTTAACCTATTAATCGAATTGATTAAGCGGTAATTTCTTTCACTGCTGCAACAACAGCTTCAGTAGTAATACCGAAGTATTGGAACAAATCTTTTGCAGGTGCAGATTCGCCGTATGTAGTCATACCGATTACACGACCGTCTAGACCTACAAATTTCCACCAGTAATCGACATGCGCAGCTTCAACCGCTACACGCGCGCGAATGTTTGAAGGAAGAACAGCCTCACGGTAAGCCGCATCCTGTTTTACAAATTCTTCAGCACACGGCATAGACACTACACGTACACCTTCAAGTTGTGCATACGCTTCCATTGCCAATGAAACTTCAGAACCTGTTGCAATGATGATGGCTTTCAATTCACCTTTTTCTTCAGCAAGAACATAACCACCTTTCGCTACGTTCTCAATTTGCGCTTGAGTACGAGTTTGGAATGGTAAGTTTTGACGAGAGAAGATTAACGCTGTAGGACCTTCAGCACGTAACAATGCAGATTTCCAAGAAATAGAAGCTTCTACAGTGTCACATGGACGCCATGTATTTAAGTTTGGTGTGCCACGTAAAGAGGCAATTTGCTCTACAGGTTGATGTGTAGGACCATCTTCACCCAGACCAATTGAGTCATGCGTATAAACGTGGATTACACGTTGTTTCATCAATGCAGACATACGTACTGCATTACGTGCATATTCCATGAACATCAAGAATGTTGCAACGTAAGGGATGAAACCACCGTGAAGCGCTACACCATTGGCAATTGCAGTCATACCGAATTCACGTACGCCGTAGTGAACATAGTTACCTGCTGGATTGTCTTGTACGCCTTGCGCACCTTTCCAAAGTGTGAGGTTAGAACCTGCAAGGTCAGCAGAACCGCCCAAAACTTCTGGCAACAATGGTACAAGTGCTTGAAGTGCATTTTGACTTGCTTTACGAGTCGCAATAGTTTCAGCTTTTGCATTTACTTCAGCGATATAGGCATCCGCTTTAGCAACAAAGTCAGCCGGTAATTCACCGCTTAAACGACGCTTAAGTTCAGCCGCTTCAGTTGGGTATTTTGCAGCATATGCAGCAAAAGTTTCATTCCAAGCTGCTTCTGAAGATGAACCTTTCGCTTTTGCATCCCAAGCTGCATAAACGTCAGCAGGAATGACAAACGCTTCTTCTTTCCAGCCCAAAGCTTCACGAGTCAATGCAATTTCGTCATTACCTAACGGTGCACCGTGGCAATCTTCTTTACCTTGTTTGTTTGGTGAACCTAGACCAATCACTGTTTTACAGATGATGATTGTTGGCTTAGCAGTTTCAGCTTTAGCAGCAACAGTGGCTTGACGAATGGCATCTGCATCATGACCGTCAACTTTAATCACTTGCCAGCCGTAAGCTTGGAAACGTTGTTCTGTGTCGTCAGAGAACCAGCCTTCAACTTCACCATCAATCGAAATACCGTTGTCATCATAATAAGCAATTAACTTGCCTAGACCCAAAGTACCTGCGAGTGAACATGCTTCATGAGAAACACCTTCCATTAAGCAGCCATCACCAAGGAAACAGTAAGTGAAATGGTCAACAACCTGAATGTCGTCTTTGTTGAATTGCGCAGCCAAAGTTTTTTCAGCAAGTGCAAAACCAACCGCATTGGCAATACCCTGACCCAATGGACCAGTGGTTGTTTCAATACCTGGTGCATAACCTAATTCAGGGTGACCTGGAGTTTTAGAATGCAACTGACGGAAAGATTTTAAATCTTCGATAGAAAGATCATAACCTGTAAGATGCAATAGCGCATATTGCAACATAGAGCCATGGCCGTTAGACAATACAAAACGGTCACGGTTTGCCCATTGAGGGTTTTGTGGGTTGTGATTTAAAAATTCGCGCCAAACGACATCAGCGATGTCTGCCATCCCCATTGGAGCACCTGGATGTCCTGAATTTGCTTTTTGCACAGCATCCATTGCCAATACACGAATTGCGTTTGCAATACGACGTTCGTTAAGCGGGGTTGTCATAGGTCAGAGTCCAACTAAATCGTTTAAAGAAGATGATGAATAGGAAAATTCAAAGCTGGCTATATTGTCTTAAAAAAACAGCAAGGGGTAAAGTCTAATAGCCAACATTTCGGCATTTATTCACAACTGGGCATATTTTAATGCAGGCAGAGCTCAATTTCACCTCATTTGCAAATACTTAGCGCATGAGTAAATGCCTTGAGTTATTTAATTTAAAATGTCTATATGACATTTTAACGATTACTGTCCTGCATTAAAGTTCTTACATCCGTCCTTTTATTTTTCCCTATAGGAGAAAAATAAAGCAGGTTCAACAATGATAGAGACATCTATTATGGCTATTGGATATAGACTTCAAAGCTTTTCATCTTTCACTGAATATTCACGAAATCTTTTTATTGCTTATTCTTTGATAAATTTCCTAGCTGAAAATGAGGACAAATTAAATTTTACCGGCCTCTAGATTGATGAATAAACATGCAAAAGCACTAAAACTGAATAAAATTCACTTTAAATAGAACTAACTGAAAAATTTAATACCTTTTAAATTTTAATTTTATCGCTTCATTTTATGCACTTTAATCCTCCCAGGCTTTAACCAGGATAATTTTTTATCGAACAAATATTATAAACACATAATATGTATAACTTTTTAAACCAATCAAATACGTTTATCAATATTTATAATAATTTTTGATCAAAAACTGAAATCATTTTGAAACATAGATTAAATATTTGCTTAACTAAACTCTTGCTGGGCAAAATTACAATTTCAACACCAATTTTAACGACTTATCAGTTTTTTAGATGCCCATATCAATTAAAAAGTCGTTGAATTGAAATAAATTCATTCATTTTTATCGTCTAGAACTGGTTCAAAAGTCTAACTCGATGTAACATATTGCGTCTTTTGAATTAACTGTGATAGGACTTATGCGCGAGTACGCTGTATTTACCTCGGAATCTGTAAGCGAAGGCCATCCGGATAAAATGGCTGACCAAATCAGTGACGCTATTTTGGATGCAATCTTAAAAGAAGACCCATATGCACGGGTTGCTTGTGAAACGCTTGTAAAAACGGGTGCGGTAGTACTTGCCGGTGAAATCACAACAACTGCAAATGTTGACTTTGAAGCAATCGTACGTCAAACCGTAAATGGCATTGGTTATCATCATTCTGACCTCGGTTTCGATGGTTCAACCTGTGCCGTGATCAACATGATTGGTAAACAGTCTCCTGAAATTGCTCAGGGTGTAGACCGCCAAAAACCTGAAGACCAAGGTGCCGGTGACCAAGGCTTAATGTTTGGTTATGCCAGCCGTGAAACTGACGTGTTAATGCCAGCTCCTATTTCATATGCACACCGCTTAATGGAAAAACAAGCTGAATTACGTCGTAACGGTTCATTACCATGGTTACGTCCAGATGCGAAAAGTCAGGTGACTTTTGCTTACGAAAACGGCATGCCGGTTCGTTTAGATGCTGTGGTACTTTCTACCCAACACGATCCTGAAATTTCACAAGCGAATCTTAAAGAAGCTGTGATTGAAGAAATCGTGAAAAAAGTGATTCCTGCAGAGATGTTCCATGCAGACACCAAATTCCACATCAACCCGACGGGTATGTTTGTGATTGGCGGTCCTGTTGGTGACTGTGGTCTAACCGGCCGTAAAATCATTGTAGATACTTACGGTGGTATGGCACGTCATGGCGGTGGTGCTTTCTCTGGTAAAGATCCATCTAAAGTTGACCGTTCAGCAGCTTATGCTGGCCGTTATGTTGCAAAAAATATTGTGGCTGCTGGTCTTGCTGATAAATGTGAAATTCAGGTGTCTTATGCAATCGGTGTTGCAGAGCCAACTTCTATTTCAATCAACACATTTAACACTGCAAAAGTGCCTGAAGAACTAATCATTCAATTGGTTCGTGAGCATTTCGACTTACGTCCATATGGCATTACCCGCATGTTGAACCTGATCCAGCCGATGTATAAGCAAACTGCTGCTTATGGTCACTTTGGTCGTCAAGGTTCAGACACTGCATTTACCTGGGAAAAAACAGACAAAGTGGAAGCGCTTAAAGCCTCTGCCGGACTGTAAGTTTTTTCATTTAAAAGCCCACATTCTTGTGGGCTTTTTCATTTCTGCTTTAAAATAATATACAAAAGCCTAAAATTTTATGATCAATCATTTTTTTTATTGCATAGGATAAAAACCATGGCCGTTATTCTTCAAGTTGACTTCCCTTCTCAAGGTCCATTTGGGGAGGAAATGTATCAAGCCTATCAACAACTTGCCGAAAGTATTAATCAAGAAGATGGCATGTTATGGAAAATATGGACAGAAAATAGTGCCACCCAAGAAGCGGGCGGCATCTATTTATTTGATAGCCAAGCCAATGCAGAAAAATACTTACGCATGCACACTGCACGTCTGCAAAGTTTTGGCATCGATAATATTCGTGGAAAAATTTTTGAAGTGAATCAGGCTCTGTCTACCATCAATCAGGCAGACTTTTTAAACATCTAAAATTGATCCACATTAAAAATCCTGACCATTAAAAATCAGGATTTTTTCAATCCTTTAAACTGAATTCTGTTATTGTCTGGCACTAATCACTTCAAGTACCGAGGGTTGCACAGGAACGTCTTGATGATCCTGTAAATAAACATGGACAATTTTAAAGAAAATCACGGCTGCCAGGCAGGTTAAAATACAAAAAATCCAGAAACCATAAGGACTTTTAATATTATGTGAACCGCAGTTCGTGCACTTTTTTTCAGTTGATTCAACAACCTTGTTACAACAGGCACAATGATATTGATATAGCATGACTATGCTCCTACTTTCATTCTTGTTTTTATGTTCCATCTGTATTTTAGATGGACTGTAGTCTCAATAAAATCATATGCCTGTCTTTATATAGATACAAGTCTATTTATCAACAAGTGGAGCTTAGCCAAGCAAAAACATTATCCACTATCACTTAAGATACTAATTTTTAATAAAAAACCTCAACAAAACATCAAAACCAAGAAGCATTATTTATAACGCAATGCAATAAAGCATACTTGAATCTGTGTATTTTAATCTTCTCCCACAGGTTCATGTTTTTAGTTAAAATAGCAGTGAATGACTTGGAGAATCTCATGGTTCAACTGATTAAAAAGGGAGGCTTGCGCGAACGTGCCAACCGTAGCCGTAGCTATAAAGGTTCAGAAAATACAGAAGCAACCTTAAAACCTAATCGCTACGTACAGCTACAAAAAAATGAGCAAGTCACATCACCTGCTTCCCTATCCATACCAGTTACTGATGAAACTGCTTCCAAATAGTTAAAGCATGGCAAATGCGTCATACCATAACCAGATGGCAAAAATCAGGAATAGTCCACCTGAAATTACATCAATATAACTGCCAGAACGCTGATATGCGGTCTTAATTTTTGGTATGGACAAAATTAGCATCAGTAAAGTAAAAACCAAAAAGGTTTGTATTGGAATAATAATGGCCAGCTGGGTTTTTAAATGGCTTGAAGCTGAAGAACTTAAGGCCAGAGAAAAGACACTACTAAAATAGATCAGTGTTTTGGGATTGGATAGATTGGTCAATAATCCTGATAAAAAATAATTTTGAGCAGCTGCTGTCGCAAGTTGCTGACCCTCCGTTTCTACACTGGTTTGCTGTTTAAGGGTTTTTAATCCTCCATTCAACATAGCCCAGCCCATCCGTGCCAGAAACAGTCCTCCAACCAACATTAAGATTTGCTGTATCCATGGAAATTGTTCAATCAGCACGGTAAAGCCAAGTAGAGTCAATACCACCCAAACCAGAATACCGACTGAAATACCCAAAATAATCTTTAATGTATTGGCTCTGGATGTAGATGCCGAACTTCTGGCAATCAGCAAAACATCCGGTCCCGGGCTCAGCTGTGCAACAAAATGCAGTGTACAAATGGTCAAAAGCAATGACATAGAAATAGAGGAGATTTTTAAAAAATGTATTATATCTTTTGTTCAATTTTTTGCATGCCTCCTGCCCTCAATTTGGCTAATAAAAGTGGCAAAAAAAAGCCGAATCATCATGATCCGGCTTTTCAAACACTATAGTTACAAAGATAGGGCTATAAACTTATTTATTCGCATCTTTCATTTCAATTTTTTTCGCGTCTGGTGTCACTTCACGTGCTTCACCATCAATAATGCTGGAATCGTGACGCTGTGAACCGCCGCCTTGCTGCATGTCTTGCATTTGACGCATTAAATCTGCAAATGGGTTTTGACCCTGAGCATCACCGCCCATGCCATTCATATTACCCATCATGCCACCCATCATTTTATCCATCATGGCTTGCTGACGTTTTGCCATGGTTTTCATCATGACATTTTTAAAAGCATTCTGTACGCCTGGAATCAAAATTAACAATGCCAAAACATCGGTAATTAAGCCCGGAATAAGCAGAAAAAAACCGGCCAGAATTTTAGGCAGATTATTGGTTAATGCAGGATCACCACTCATTTGCCCCATTTGCATTTGCTGCATTTGTGGCATTAAACCAGATGAATATTTACGAATCAGGTTCATACCAATAAAAAAGGCAGCAACAAACCAGAAAAATACGTACCACATGCTGCCGACGAGGTCACCCACGCCAATCCAGACAAAAACTTCCAGGATTAAGCCAACCAGTACAATAAGAAATAATTTCATGAAAATTAATCTAATCTCAACAAAATGAATAAGGTGTAGTCATTAACTGCTTAATCACTATCAAGCTTTTTTGCTACGCTTATGTAACAATATGGGCGTTATTTTATTTTTAAAGGGTTTGCATGTCATTAATTATCGGTATTGACCCAGGTTCACGCTTAACAGGTTACGGCATCATCGAAAGAGATGGGCAAAAGTTAACGTTTGTAGATGCAGGAACCATTCGTACCGAAACCCCTGAAATGCCTGAACGTTTAAAACGAATTTTTGCAGGTGTGGAACGCATTGTTAAATTTCATGGCCCGACCGAAGCTGCAGTCGAACAGGTGTTTATGGCTCAAAACCCGGACTCGGCTTTAAAACTGGGACAAGCTCGTGGTGCCGCTATTGCAGCCTTGGTGAATCTGGATTTACAGGTGGCTGAGTACACCGCCCGCCAAATCAAACAGTCTGTAGTCGGTTATGGTGCAGCAGATAAAGAACAGGTGCAGATGATGGTAATGCGCATTTTAAATTTAAGCATTAAACCACAGCAAGATGCGGCCGATGCTTTGGCTGCTGCGATTTGTCATGCGCATGCATCAGGCAGTATGAGCAAAATGGCGGTACTCAATGCGCTTGGTGGTATGGCACGAGGTCGTAGCCGTTACAGTGGTCGAAGACGTTAAAACCCTATAAATATATTTAAAATAATTTAAAGATAAGGTGCAAAATCTTTGCGCATTTCCCGGACTGAGGGTTGCTTGCTATAAGTAAAGGTGACTCTCCGTCCAAAGCTTCTAACATTCTTTTTCTGATTCGGATCAATTCGAATAAAAATCAGCTCATCCGGTTCATTGCGATGATTGATTTCACAAATCATGATGGTTTGGCTCTTTTCAATTACTTTATATTGAGGAAATTCTTTTTGTACAATTTCTTTAAATGATTTATTAGCCGAACCAGAATCTGTGCGTTGAGTATAAATCACCAGAAGTATACAAACCACAACGACTATGGCGACGACCAGATATTTTTCCATTATTTCCTCTTAACCCATTATTTTTATAATTTTTATTTAACACAGGATGTTAAAGTCTTGAATATTCAGCTCTAGCTGAACTGGTGTTTGAATAATCTGGGAAACTTCAGCCCGACTCGGCCCGATCCAACTTCGTTGCAAAAGCTCCTGAATAATCAGTTCATCCCCCACAACCACGGCTTCTACTTCACCCGTAGGCAAATTTTTCACATAACCTTTCAGTTCTAATTCTATAGCCTGTTGTTCAAACCAACGACGATAACCAACACCTTGCACCCGGCCCTGAATAATGAGTTTAACTGCCTTATTCATTGGTCATTCCCCTGATTCACCACATGATAAATTGCTGCATTCATATGATGAGCTTGTAAACCACGCATGCCTTGCTCCGCCAGCCAATCTCCCGCTAAAGCATGCAGCGTGACAATTTCATGCAGCTGGATTTTCCCGGCAAATTGCGCCTTTAAACTGGCAGTCATTCCGGCTAAGACATCGCCCATACCGCCAGTTCCCATACCGGCATTTCCAGCAGTACAGATCCACAGCTGATCTTCCAGAATCAAACTACCCGAACCTTTCAGTACCCATTGACCTGCATATTTTTCCTGAAGGGCGTGTATCGCTGCGACTCTATCCTTTTCAACGTCTTTAACTGAACACCCCAACAATTTTGCTGCTTCACCCGAGTGAGGTGTAGCATAACTATTTGCTTTTAATGCTTCTGGATGCTCCGCTAAGAACCACAGTGCATCTGCATCCAGCACCACGTGTAGATGGTCAGCTGAATTTAACTTCGGAAACCATTTAAAATAGTGCTGTTCTGACCATACATCACGGCCAAGCCCCATGCCAAAACTGACGGCATCGACATGATCTAATAACTGCTGAATTTCGGCTTTAGTCAAGGCATTGATGTCACGCAGCATGATATTGGGTGAACGTGCCAAAATTGCAGTGTGATGTTTTTCATGACAAACAATAGTGACTTTGCCCGCCCCTGCACTAAATGCAGACTCAGCCGCCATCATTACTGCTCCGCCCATATTTTCATGACCACCCACGACCAGTACATGACCATAACTGCCTTTATGACCAAAAGCCTCACGCTTGGGTAATGAAATAGTACTTGATGAAAGCTGGGCAAGCAGTTTTAATTCTGTATCTGTAGGAATCAGCGAAATCACCTCGACCTGCCCTGCAAACTCCTTGCCTTGACCGGTAAATAGTCCTGCCTTTAGTCCCAAAGCAGTATAGGTGTAATCTGCCTTGATGGCACACGATAAAGGCTGACCAGTGTTGGCTTGTAGACCACTTGGAATATCAATGGCGATTTTCAGGCCAGTTTGGACATTGATACTTTGAATAATCTGTTGCCAGTCTACATCCAGTTCTCGGTTTAAACCTATGCCAAACAGTGCATCTATATAAACATCATACTTTTTTTGAAATACAAACCCGGAATGGATATTGATGTCAGCATCTACAGCTTCCTGATAGGCACTATGTAAATCTTTAGAGGCACCCAATTCAGCGGCATAAATATCAACATGCAAACCTTGTTGTTTTAAATATTTAGCCGTGAGATAGCCATCACCGGCATTATTACCCTGCCCACAACAGACAGCAATATTTTGGATGTTTTGTTGCTGGAAAATAGGAAGTAAGCGCTGTGCAATCATCCAGGCCACTTGCTGCATTAAGCCATAAGAACTATTTTGCTGGGCAAACCAGCGTTGCTCCCATGCTTGAATACTTTGGCTATGATAAACAGGGCTATGGTAAACTTGCTGAGGCATTCTTCTTCCCTTTTTATGTAATTATGGCTTCATCCACAGCATCACAAAAAATTCCTTTAGATCAATATGATCCTGAAACGCTGAAAGCGTGGATTAAAGCACAGGCGTTGCAATTAGGTTTTAGTGATTGTGTCATTGCCAAACCGGATGCTCAAGAAGAATTGCCACGTTTTCAAGAATATTTGAAACGTGGCTACCATGGTGACATGAAATTCCTGGAAGAAAATCTGGAAAAACGTGCCGATCCGACTTTGCTGGTGCCGGGGACCAAAAGTATTATCTGTGTACGGATGAACTACTTGGTGGAAACACCCAAGCCGCGTTATGTGCCGGATGAACCAAATGCCGCCATCATTGCACGTTATGCGCGTGGTCGCGATTATCATAAAACCATGCGTGGTCGCCTCAAAACATTAGCCAGCAAAATTCGGGAAAAAGTCGGTGATTTTGAATCACGCCCCTTTGCCGACTCTGCTCCAATCTTTGAAAAATCTCTGGCCGAAAATGCCGGCATGGGCTGGACCGGAAAACATACCTTACTGATCCATAAAAAATCAGGTTCATTTTTTGTTTTGGGTGAACTGTTTACTTCACTTGAACTGCCCTTTGACAGTCCGGCAACCAAGCACTGCGGTTCATGTACAGCGTGTATTGATATTTGCCCGACTCAAGCCATTGTTGAACCCTATATGCTGGATGCGCGTAAATGCATTGCGTATTTGACCATTGAATATCAAGGCATCATTCCTGAAGAATTACGCCGTGGCATCGGTAACCGTGTGTTTGGCTGTGATGATTGCCAACTGATTTGTCCCTGGAACAGTTTTGCCAAGAAAACCAGCATTGAAGATTTTAATCCGCGTCATGGTCTGGATCAGGTCACTTTATTGGACTTATGGCATTGGGATGAAAGTACCTTTTTAGCCAATACTGAAGGTAGTCCATTACGGCGTACCGGTTACCAAAGTTTTATGCGTAATATTGCGATTGGTTTGGGCAATGCGCCTTTTTCCGCTGAAATTGTAGAAACTCTAAAGCAAACTCGCGACCAGTATGATGAGATTGTGCAAGTCCATATTGATTGGGCCATTCGTGAACAACTCGCCAAATCCAATTCAATATTGAGCCAAAATTAACAGCATCTGCTTCGGTTTTTAATTTCAAGATCATGACAAAGTTTGGCTTTTAGAAAAAATATAATGCCCAGATCAGTACAAATTTAAAAATAACTGTAAAAAACTTTGTAAGGATATTTACAAGAAATCAGTTTAGTTTGTAACTAAATATACAATCTTACAATTATCGTAAATTTCAAAAATTAATCGTTAGATACTATTAGATTTGGTCGTTTATGCCTTTGGATTTGGCATAAATTATGTATGATAAAGAGCAATTAATAATGATGATTATGGATTTTCACTAATGAATGTACGTAATGACTGGACACGAGAAGAAATTCAGGATTTATATAACCAGCCTTTTTTAGATTTAGTTTTTGAAGCACAACGCATTCATCGTGAACATTTTGCAGCAAATACCATTCAGGTCAGCACCCTGCTTTCTATTAAAACGGGTAAATGTCCAGAAGATTGTAAATATTGTTCTCAATCAGCGCATTACGATTCAAAGCTGGAAGCTGAAAAACGTATTGCCGTTGATAAAGTAATTCAAGAAGCCAAGGAAGCACTTGCTTCAGGTTCATCACGTTTTTGTATGGGCGCTGCTTGGCGCAATCCGCATGAGCGCGATATGCCTTATGTACTGGAAATGGTACGTGAAGTGAAGTCACTGGGATTAGAAACCTGTATGACTTTAGGAATGCTCAATCAGTCGCAAGCAGAACGCTTAAAAGATGCAGGTTTAGATTATTACAACCATAATCTGGATACCTCACGCGAATACTATTCCAATGTCATCAGCACCCGTACCTTCGATGACCGTTTAAACACTTTAGATTTTGTCCGTCAAGCCGGCATGAAAGTATGTAGTGGCGGGATCGTCGGTTTGGGTGAAAGTAGCCAAGACCGTATTGGTTTATTGCATGAGTTAGCAACCTTAGCGATTCACCCTGAATCGGTACCCATCAATATGTTGGTGCCAATTGAAGGTACGCCGCTTGCAGATGTAGAAAAATTAGACATCACTGAATGGATTCGTACTATTGCTGTTGCCCGCATTATTATGCCTAAGAGTTATATTCGTCTGTCTGCAGGTCGCGAATCTTTATCGGATGCCGATCAGGCGCTGGCCTTTATGGCAGGTGCCAACTCGCTTTTCTCGGGTGAGAAACTCTTGACCACCCCAAATGCCGGCGAAGGCAAGGACAAACAGTTATTTAACAAGTTGGGCTTAATTGCTGAAAAAGCCAAACCAACTGTCAAAGAACTTTCAGTCGATGCCATGGCCAGTTAAACTGACCAAATTCTAAAAAAAGCCCATTTGGGCTTTTTTTATTTAGTTAGAAGTAAGCAAAATGCCATAGCGTGCATTTAAGTAATTTCCCTTACAAATAACGTCTGCTCCATTGGCATGGTAAACCACCAGTTCGTGGGTAAATGTGTCATAACTGAACGAATCAAAACAATCCTGATGATGACTTAGCCAGACCAAAGTGTCTGCCAATTGATCAGTGACAATGTAAGTATCTGCAGTAAAATCGATGTTCATAAATAAAAGTTCAACCCTTTTATATTCTCATTGTCATAATTTTAACTTTTTTGCAGATTGATATCCTATTTTGCAATTTTTATTTTTAAGAACAATCTTCGTCAGACTACGTCAGCTCCGTCCACTACTCTAATTTTGGACGTGGAAGAGTAAACTTTTTTAACAATAAAATGAAATAGAACAAGTTAAATTTTAAAAATCAAAGATAAATCACATAAAATTTTAGTGATTAACTATTATTAATTTTTTATTTTATTGAATTGAAAAAAGTGAGCATTATGCTCACTTTTTCACAATTAACATGACGGGCTTAAAGCTATTTGTTGGCTCCACACTTCCTGCATTCCTTATAATGTTCCCCTATTTCTTCCATATGTTCATATTCATAAACATGTAAACAAAACAATTTCATAAGCAATTGAAGCATTTCCTAAACTCCATGTTTGTTTATTTTTAATTAAACTTTTTAAAATAAATATTTCATCCCGAAATACGAATGTGATCAAAAAAAGACCACTGTTATTTATTACCATATTTTTATGATAATTCAAATAACTTTACATGATTTTTCTCAAAATTATAAATTTAAAGCTCAAGCCTATTGGTGATGTAATAAATATTCGCAGCGGTCTAATGCATATATTTCTTCATTTCAATTTCAGGTTGCTGTGCTAAATTGCATAGTTCAGCATTCCGGAAATCTTTTTTAATATGCTTTAAAGACAATGGGTTAGCTTTTAAGGCAAGTTTAAATAGAGTTTCAGAATACTCTCTCAAAAACTGGATGACATAAGGTTTTTTCTGTATTGCCATGCTCCATAAATCTTCGCTGGCATGTTGTATATGCTGAATCGCATAAGGCCGAAGTTTTACTGCATGTTCACATAATTCTTTACTTGGATGATCCATAAACTGAATAGACATTGGATTATTTTCAATCGCCATCAGATACATGGCTGGCGTTGGTTTACGAATGTCCCGAATAGCCATGCCATCTTTACGTAATGCCATGTAGCAAAGACCTTCTGTCTGTTCTTTCACATATTTAATCGCTTGTGGATTCGATTGCACTGCTGCCTGACAAATCTGTTCTGTTTGTT
>NZ_JBIQOB010000011.1:0-127628 GCF_044130285.1 Acinetobacter sp. BSP-28 | reverse complement strand
TGACCTTTCAAAAGTAGAGAGATTGCCTACTCAAAGGTATAAAAATAAAATCAATTAAATATGAGGCAGTGCTGATTTTAAAAATTTAATATTTTTTGATTTATGAAAGAGACCTAATGATTTAGATGCCTTGAGGGGAGTAGCATCAATCGCTGTCCTTGTGGGACATGCTCAAGGATTTAATATTTTAAATATCCCATGGATTACTCATACTTATATTGTTATTGATTTTTTTTCATTCTAATAGTCTGGACATAAGTGCGGAAGCTAATTTGAAGGCAATATTTTGGGCTTTCTAAGGGTGTTTCTTGGTATATTTTTAGGTGCTTTACTATATGGAAATACAAGATTTACCCCCCCCATTTTTTAAAAAATACAATAAAGTAGATTTAAAGAAATGGTTAGGAGAAATAAGCTTCCCACTTTATGCCATACATTACCCAATACTATTGATAACTCCTCATTTTATGAAAGGTGGAATTACAGGTGAGATTTTGATAATATTTTGTCTTGCTTTAAGCTACTATGCGGCTAAATTCATAGACTATCCATTGCGTAAAAAACTACAAAAAATCAACTTTACTAAAGTGTAAATTTAGGAGAATTTCTATATGAATCATATGAACTATGAAGATATGGTAAAAGGTTGGTTTGTAGGGGCATTTACACCTACGGCTTATTCAACGGATGCTTGTGAGGTTGCCGTTAAGCATTATGTTGCTGGGGATAAAGAGAGTACTCATTATCATAAAATAGCTACAGAAATTACCATGGTATTAAGTGGGCGTATACGAATGTGTGATAAAGAATGGGGGGCTGGCGACATCATTGTTCTTTCTCCGGGTGAAATCACTGATTTTGAAGCATTAACAGATGCTATTAATGTCGTAGTTAAAACCCCAGGAGTATTAAATGATAAATATTTAATTGAGATTTAATATGAGCAAGTTGAAAAATGGTGAAGAAATCATAGACTCTTCTCGTATTTCTGTAGTAATCCAAGGATTAACTCATTACGTGGAAAATGATAAGGGTTGCATGTTCTATCAATGTATTGAGTCTATAAAAAAACATTTACCATACGCTGAAATTATTGTATCTACATGGGAAAATCAAGACTGCGATGAATCTGTCGTAGATAAAGTTCTTTATAATAATGAACCTAAAAGTATAATATCAGATAGGGATGAAAATTATCAATGGAATTTTAATAAAATGGTTGTTTCAACAAAAAATGGAATAATCGCATCTAATAGGGAATATGTGTTAAAGTTTCGTATGGATTTGTCATTAGTGGGTACGCGCTTTTTTATAGTTACTCATAAAGATAATATTCCTGATAGTTTTAATAAGTTTAAAATATTTCAAAATCCGATTAATATTTCAAATATTTTTACAAAAACTCCATTTTCTCAATTTTATTATTTTTTGTATCATCTGAGTGATATTGTTCAATTTGGTAAAAGAGAAAACTTATTAGATTTATGGAATAGAAATTTATTAGATGAAAGTACATTAAAACACTCAAGAAACCAAAATTTTTTTTTCAATCACTTCTCCTATCATAGATTAAAAATGAGTCCAGAACAGGCACTAATGATTGGTTGGTTAAATTCTTATGGATACAAAATAAATTTGCCTTATACCTCATATATATCTAGAAGTGGTCTGTATTTATTTGAATTAGTACTCTCCACAAATTTTAATACATTGAATTGGGATCAAACAGATATTTTATATCCAAAAAGATTTTTGTCCGACCCTGAGGTTTTAGAAAAATATGTATATCAGGCAGAAGAAATAAATTATTTATATAGAGAATATGGTTTTTTAACATTGAATAAAAGGTTTCTGCACTCGCTGAAAATAATTTATATTGATAAATTTTTTTCCAAGTTTTTTTGGGATTTATTGTGTAAAAAAATTTTACTATCGATTCTTCCATCTGAACTATATTCTACATTAAAAACTAAATGGAGAGCAGTGATAAATAAAAAAGAATAAGGGTGATCAATGGTCAAACATAAAGCTTGTTGATATCATTTTCATAGTTTGAATCAAAAGATATACTTAAAAAAGTAGGCTAAACCCCTATCATTTTTTCATTAAAAAAGATCTGATGTAAACTTATTCATGGTATCTTAATTACTTAGGATAAATTAGAATTTTATAGCATATTAAGGGTAAATTGATGATTGTACCTGTGATTTTAGCTGGGGGATCTGGTACGAGATTATGGCCTCTCTCAAGGCAATCCTATCCAAAGCAGTTTTTGCACTTGGTGGATTCACAATACACCATGTTACAACTAACCATAAAACGATTAGATAATTTATCTAAACATATGCTACCGCCTATCATTGTTTGTAATGAAAATCATCGCTTTATCGTGGCAGAACAGTTACGCCAGATTAATATTACACAATCTTCAATTATTCTTGAGCCGTGTGCAAAAAATACTGCCCCTGCTATTACACTTGCTGCATTACAAGCACAAGAGCTTTATCTTAACAAAAATGTAAGTTTACTTGTTTTATCTGCAGATCATCATATCGCAGATGTATCGACCTTCGAGCACACTATTTTTGTTGCTAAACAACAGGCTCAATTGGAACAATTAGTTGTCTTTGGAGTTACTCCAACAGAACCACACACTGGTTACGGTTACATTCAATTGGGTCAACCAGTTGAAGAAAAAAGCGTTTATAAGTTAGATAAATTTGTAGAAAAACCCGATTTACAGATAGCCAAACACTATGTATCAAGCAAAAACTATTTGTGGAATAGCGGAATGTTTATGTTTCAAACATCAGTTTTTCTACAAGAGTTACAACATTTTCAATCTAATATTTATGAATGCTGTTTGAATGCTTGGAAGAATAAGAGTATAGATTTAGATTTTACTCGTATTGGTTTGCAGGACTTTCAGCAATGTCCCGAAAATTCAATTGATTATGCCATTATGGAAAATACAACTCATGGTGTGGTGGTTTGTCTTGAGGCAGGTTGGAATGATTTAGGCTCTTGGCCGTCATTGTGGCAATCTAATCCAAAAACTCATAATCAAAACGTGATATTTGGTGATGTTATTGCTGAACAAAGTCAATGTAATTATATTTATTCATCTTCTCGTTTAGTTACTGTGCTTGGTATAGAAAATCTCATCGTTGTCGAAACTAAAGATGCTGTTTTAATTGCACATCAAGAGAAGTCGCAAGAAATCAAAAAAATTGTTGAACAGCTAAAAAATGAACAAAGAATAGAATTATTACAGCACAGAGAAATTATGCGTCCATGGGGAAAGTATGATTGTATTGATATTGGCGAGCGCTACCAAGTCAAGCGTATTACAGTCAATGCTAAAGCAAAGTTATCTTTGCAACTACATCATCATCGGGCGGAGCATTGGGTTGTAGTGAAAGGTACTGCAAAAGTGACTAATGGTGAAAAGCAATATTATGTCACTGAAAATGAATCTACATTTATTCCTTTGGGTACGGTACATAGTTTAGAGAATCCGGGTTGTATTCCTTTAGAGTTAATTGAAATACAATCTGGTAGCTATTTAGCAGAGGATGATATTGTGCGATTGAAAGATAATTATGGAAGAATATAAAAATATTTTTCAAGTATAGATTTGAGTTCTGACCCAAAAGAAGGGATGGAAACAAGGTTGTAAAATTTATATAGCATACACATCAAGAGCATAATGATTTGGGGGAAAGATCATATGAATATTATAAAAGTACTAGATGGTATTACTAGGAGCCCAATTGTGGATAACTGTATCGACTCTTAATTTACTGATGGAAATAGAGTGTTATTAAAAAATTCCTTCACATTCTAAAAAATTAATAAAGGTTGAATATGAAAACAGCGGTTATCACTGGTATTACAGGGCAGGATGGAGCGTACTTAGCGGAGTTGCTTCTGAGCAAAGGTTATATAGTCTATGGGACTTATCGCCGTACTAGTTCAGTCAATTTCTGGCGTATTGAAGAACTAGGAATTGAGAGAAATAATAATTTGCATTTAATTGAATATGATTTGACAGATCTATCTGCAAGTATCCGCCTGCTACAGAAGACTGGTGCAACTGAGATCTATAATCTTGCCGCACAAAGTTTTGTGGGAGTTTCTTTTGAACAACCCATTACGACCGCTGAAATTACAGGAATTGGGGCCTTAAATCTGCTTGAGGCAATTCGCATAGTTAATCCAAGGATTCGATTCTATCAAGCATCTACTTCAGAAATGTTTGGCAAGGTACAAGCGATTCCTCAAAAAGAAGACACACCTTTTTACCCGCGTAGCCCATATGGGGTGGCGAAACTTTATGCACACTGGATGACGATCAATTATCGTGAAACATATGGAATTTTTGCATCAAGCGGTATTTTATTTAATCATGAGTCGCCACTGCGTGGACGTGAATTTGTGACGCGAAAAATCACAGACAGTGTAGCCAAGATTAAATTAGGTCAACTGGATATGTTGGAGCTTGGTAACCTTGATGCCAAACGAGATTGGGGTTTTGCGAAAGAATATGTTGAAGGTATGTGGCGTATGTTACAAGCAGATGAACCTGATACTTTTGTATTGGCGACGAATCGAACTGAAACAGTACGTGATTTTGTCACTATGGCATTTAAAGCAGCAGGAATTACTGTTAAATATCAGGGTACAGATGTTAATGAAGTTGCAGTTGATATAGCAACGGGCAAAACTGTCATGAAAATCAATCCCAAATTTTATCGCCCAGCAGAAGTTGAATTGCTTATTGGTGATGCTACATATGCAAAGAGTAAATTAGGTTGGATTCCAAAGACGAACTTGGAAGAACTGTGTCAGATGATGGTTGAAGCAGATCTTCGTCGTAATACACAAGGATTTTCATTCTAGTCACAAAGGAGTCTAGTTTTGGCTACTGCGCTTATCACTGGAATTAATGGGTTTACGGGTTATTACTTGGCAGAAGAGCTTCGCACAGCAGGTTATACTATTGTTGGTCTAAGTTCAGCTGAGACTGTACAAAGTGAATTAAGTGTAAACTATCAGTGTAATGTACTTGATCGTGAATATTTAGTGGATATTCTTACTCAAGTTAAGCCAGATGTGGTTGTGCATTTGGCTGCCATAGCTTTTGTGGCACATGATGATGTGGATGCGATTTATCGTACCAATGTTGTAGGCACTCGTAATCTATTGGAAGCAATAGTTAAAAGTCAGCATATCCCACGTTCTGTGTTGCTTGTGAGTAGTGCAAATATTTATGGTAATACATTGGTTGAATCGATTGATGAGTCGGTATCTGCTGCACCCGCGAATGATTATGCGGTTAGTAAATTGAGTATGGAATATATGGCACAGTTATGGATGGATCAGTTGCCAATTACATTGGTTCGACCCTTCAACTATACAGGTGTCGGCCAGTCAGTCAATTTCTTGATTCCAAAAATTGTTGATCATTTTAAACGCCGTGCTCCTGTATTAGAACTTGGTAATTTAGATGTGGTGAGAGATTTTTCTGATGTACGATCAGTTGTACAGTGTTATCGTTTGCTGCTCGAATCCAAAACTCAAGGAGAGGTATTTAATGTATGTTCCGGTCAAGGTCATTCACTACTTGATATACTGCAAATGATGCGTGAAATTTCAGGTCATAATCCAGAAATTAAAGTAAATCCAGCATTTGTACGGGCGAATGAAGTTCAGCGCTTGGTTGGATCAAATAAAAAGTTAGATAATATGATTGGTAAGTTATCAATGATTCCTTTACATAATACTTTGCAGTGGATGTTTAAGCATCATGTAGTGGGTCTAGGCTAGGTGTGGTATTTTATTGTGTTATTTTTATAACTGATAAACAACCACTGAAAGGTGAATGTAAAGCGATTAAGATATCAATAGAAGTGAATAGTGAACCATATACACTTGGACGAACCTATTTATTTAATTATTTCACGAATCGCTTCAATGAGAATGTCAGAAAAACTCAATATACCCTCGGCTAATGACATATAAACGATGATGAATTGGATATTTTTATGAAAATAGGATTTGATGCTAGACCTTTGATTGGGAAGCGTACGGGGATTGGAAATTATATTTGGAGTCTATTGAGCGAAATGGCTAATCTTATGCCAGATGCCGAGTTCATCGCTTATTGTCCTGAAGGATTTACTCCATTTTTCCCTGATAATCTCCAATATCCAATAGTTAGATCCAATCAAGCATATCCATTAATGTCAGGCTATTTTTGGTTGCAGTGGAGATCAGCATCGCTCATTAAAAAAGATAATATAAATGTTTTTTGGGCAACAAGAACATTATATCCATCACAATTAATTGGTGAAATTCCTGTTGTAACGACAGTATATGATCTTAATCATTTGGTATGCCCAGAGACTATGCCATTTGTTAATATGCTCGCACATAAATTATATTTTAAACATAATGTTGTTAATGCAACAAAAGTGGTTGCTATTTCTTCAGGGACTGCTGAAAGGGTGAAAGGTTTATTAAAGAAAAATGTAGACTCTGTTGTTGTGCCAGGAACTGGTATGGAGTTTTCCCCAAGAAATACGACAGAAATATTAGCAGTACGTCAGAAGTATAAACTATCTAATCCATATATTTTATTCATTGGAACTTTAGAGCCACGTAAAAATCTTACAACATTGTTAGATGCATTTAAAATTATTCGTAAAAATGGATTTTCTAATCTAAATTTGGTTTTAGTTGGGCAGATGGGGTGGAAAAACAAACAATTAAAAAATCAACTTGATCAGAATATTGATGGAATTCTGGAGTTAGGGTATGTCCCTAATGAAGATTTGGCAGCAATTTATTCTGGCTCGGAAGCATTTGTTCTCCCTTCATTATATGAGGGATATGGAATGCCAGCTGCAGAAGCGAGAGCATGTGGTACGAGAGTCGTAGCTTCTGATATACCTGAACTTCGTGAAGCTGGTGGGGCTGAGAGTATTTATATTAACCCATTATCTGTAGATGACTTAGCCCAAGGTATTCTTAAAGCACTATCTTCAGAAAAACCAATAGCTAAAGATAGAGTGTCATGGGAAATGGGTGCAAAAAGTATGGTGAAAATATTTAAAGATCTCAACATTTAAGTATTTACATTATTAAGCAGTCCAGTATAGATATCTATATATTGATTTACCATTTCATCGATGCTAAATTTTGTGGTTGCAATATATCTAGCCTTTTTTCCAACTTCAATATATAAGTCTGGATATTCCTTTAAATCTCGTATGGTCTGAACGAAATCGTTAATATTATCTTTTTCGCAGAGAAAGCCTGTCTCATTATGTTTGACTAACTCTGTTAATGCTGAACCTTTTGTAATTACTACAGGTAATCCGCTAGCCATTGCTTCAGCAACAACTAACCCAAAACCCTCCAGCCTAGAAGGAAAAACTAGAGCATCCATTGTTCTGTACGTATTTGCTAAATCTTGCGTTGTTTTTTGAGGAGGCAGCTGAATCATATTTTTGGGTAGCGGTTCATATTGCTGTGCATTTGACGTATAAAAAAGCTGGAAGTCATCTCCTAGCTGCTGCATTATTTTTGGTAATAAATCAAAACCTTTACGAATAGAATTAGTACCTACAAATATTAGTCTAAAAGGCTCATTTTGAGTGCGTGACTTGATAAACTCATTTGGATGAAAAGTTTCGCTATCTATACCAATATAGATAACATGAGCATGATCAATGCCAAAAATATCTTTAGCACATTGAGCTGTATATTGACTGTCTGTTGTAATTAAATTAGCGATATTGAAACAATGCTTTTCAATCGGCGTAATCCAAAGCTGATGATAAATTTTCTGAGCAAATGTTTTGTAAGGAGAAAAATATTTGTCTTGAACACAGTGATGCAGTGTTGCAATCATTGGAATATTTTGGGGATAAAACCTCGAGTGTAACCATGTATTCACATGTGCGATATTAGCCCAATCAGGTTTTGCTGGGACAGGAACAAGCCAAGGTAAATATTCTGCATGGTGAGGTAACCAAGTAATTTCGGCCTGAAATCCTCTTTGAGTTAAAGCTGAAACTAACTGTTCTGTAAACTTATCCGTACCAGTATTGGTTTTAACGGTGGGAAACCATATAGCAGGTTTAGTATTACTCATAAAATCACTATTACTTTTTCAAATTTACTTTTGAGATTATACCAAGCAAATTTTTCGGCATATTGCATACATTCTTGATCTGATATCAAATTTTTATTTTCTAAAACCTGAATTATAGTATTAGTCATATTTTGATAATCCTGATTTTGTATAAGATAGCCTGTTTTTTCATGTTGTACAGCATCAATAATACCCCCTGTGGCAAAGGCAATTGTAGGAGTCCCATGTGCAGCAGCCTCAATGGCTACCATACCAAAACCCTCCGGGTCTTCGGGAATATGTTTGACAGGAAATATATGGATATCTGATAAATAAAATAAACTAGATAACTCTGGATCAGTAACTTTACCTGAAAAAGCAATATGTTGATCCACATGATATGCCTTAGCTGTTTCAAGTAACTGCGTACTTGTTTGCATATTTTTGTTGAGAGCATGATTTGCAGTATCACCAACAATAAGTAATAAAATATTCGGAAAATCTTTAACAATTTGGGGTAAAGCCTGTTGAATAAACTCATTTAAACCTTTACGTTCGGTTAGACGACCAACTGAAATAAGCACTTTTTTGTTTTTTAATTTAAATTTATCTTTCAAATATTGAATATGTTCCACTTCACGAGGGCGTGGTGGAAAATCAACACCTGGATGTATGATGGAAATTTTTGTAAGGGGAATATGGTTTCTGACGCAGAGTTCTTGTGTCGGAGTACTATTGGCAACGATGTGATCTGCTTTTCGGATAAATGGAATCCAAATTTTACGATATATAACACTCTTATTTTCAATGTCTAAACCATGAATATAAATAATACTTTTCTTGTTAAAAATTTTTGCCCAAAAAACAACGATTGGCCCAGTCAAACCACTCCCCGCAAATAAAATGTCAGGACGCTGAACGATGCAAAGCCAAAATGTTTGAAAAAATGAAAATATTAAAAAAACTAGCAATGGGTTGAGAGGAACACCATAAAAATTAGTTTCATGAGGTGCTATTTTTTTTGCCTTGATATGACTAATAATACTAACATCGTGATCCTTAGATAGCTCCTCAGCAATGTGCCAGTTCAAGCGTTCCATTCCTCCAATTAGAGGAGGGAGATTTCTGGTAATAATTAAAATTTTCTTCAATTTTGATGCTCTCTTAAAAATGGATTAGAATATTTTTTGAGGTATCTTTTTCCAATAATATAAGAGCCCTCGTAAGTTAAATGTTGTTGATCACGATAAAGTGATATATTGTCTAGAGAGGAAAAACAAGAGTTTTTATTACATATAATATTTGTAAAATCAATAATAATTAATTGAGGGTAGGTTTTCTTTAAACTTTCAAGAATAATATTCCACTCTTTAAAATAATCGTCCTGCATGCTACGAGGGAACTTGCATGTTTCTTTATTATTCATAAGCCTTAAATGACAGTTCACATCAATATTCATAAGAACGGGGTTATCATTTATGATAATAGGTTGAGCACCATTTTTTATAATAAAAGAAATAGTTTTATTAAGACTATTTTCAAAATTTTTTCTCGATTGTTGTCTATCTTCTTGGCTGCTTGAGAAGTATATACTTCTCTCCCAAATTTGTGGGAAATGTCCCCCCATAACAATATATTTATAATGGTTATCTTTGATGTGATTTTCTATAAACGTATTAATGTTAGAAAATTGTTCTACCTTTTTAATTTCATTAGTTTTTCTATTTATCTCATATCTATCTAAATCAATTAAAAAAGCAGTCACAGAAAAAGTGATTTCATATCCTTTTAGATTAGCTTTTTTTGCCAGAATATCAATCATCCCGGATTGTGAATTGGCATGACTATCGCCTACTAGGAGGATATCAATATTGCTATTTTCTTTCTTTCCAAAGTAACAACTATCAAGTGGATGATTACTATTGTCTATGCATTTTATTGAGAAAGTGGAACTTTCATGTGCGGTATCTTTATTCTTATTATCATAAAAGTTAATATGATATAGATAAGCTAAAAATACCGGTATAGCTGGGAGCATGAATAAGTAAATAAATGATTTATTGTTATTTATAAATTTTTTACTAATTTTTTTCTCAATAAATTCATACGTTACTATGGAGAGCAATATAGTTAAACAAATGATTAATATTTTTTGAGTTGTATTTAGTGAGAAAGAAAGTATAGTCAAATATGAAATTATTGGCCAATGCCATAGATACATAGGGTAGGATATTTTTCCAATATATTCTAATGCTTTAATTTTTTCATGTTGAAATCCACTAGCAAATATAATGTAGAGTGCTGATAATAAGCATGGTATTGCGGCAATATATGAAGGAAATATAGAATCTTGATTAATTAATGTGCTTGTAATTATTAATAATAAAATTAAAAAAATTCCTATAAGAAAAGAAATATTTTTAGGGATTTTTACTGGTTTTATAAAGTTTAATATAGCTCCGAATAGAAATTCAAAAAAGCGAGAGGAGAGTAAGTAATAAGCCGCTATAGGATTTTTTGTAACATGTATATGTGAAATAAAGATTAAAAATATGATTGCTAGCAATATTACAATAAGGATTGTTTTATGTTTAAATTTCAATAATAAAATTAATAAAATTGGCCATATCAAATAGAATTGTTCCTCTAAACCTAATGACCAAAGATGAAGTAAGGGGGTTGTTTCAGAATTAATTGTAAAATAATTATTAAGTAACGAAGTGTAATAAATATTTGAAGTTAAGAATATTGAGGCAATAGCTGTTTTGAGAAACTCACCCCATTCTTCTGGAGTAAGAATAAAAAAGAAAGCTATCATCGAGGTTAAGATAACGAAAAAAAATGATGGTGCTAGACGAATAACACGTCTGTTATAAAAGTTTTTAAATGAAAAATTAGCTGTGTTTAATTTTTCATTTTTAATATTTTTTGTGATTAAATATCCTGAAATAACTAAAAATATATCAACACCAATAAATCCACCATTAAAATATGGAATTTTCAAATGATGAAAAATGACCAATAAAACGGCAAAAGCACGTAAAATATCTATATGTCGTTGATAATTAGAGTTCATTAAATTTTAAGAGTTAAGAGTTATATTTCTTATATTGTAAATAAATGTAATTAATTTACAAGTTTTTATGTATATGATGTTATTGATATTTTGATAGGGTGTTATGTTTTTATATAAGATTTTTAGTAGTAATTAAAAAAAATCAAGTTTCTGCTAGAAAATTAAATTTTTTTTGTGATGATGAATTATGCAGGTAATGGTTCTGCATATTGGGAGTGTGGTTCTTCAGAAATTAGGTAGTTGTATCCAGCTTCTATATGCAAAGGTATTTAACATATCTACTTACTTTAAGCTAATACTAATCACATTAGGTCATGATTTTTAATTATCATATGCTCATTCTATTTTCACTGATTTAATCATGAAATTCCTCCTCCTTCTCTTAGCCAGTGTTTTTATCTCACTGGCTTGGCTTCTGCCTATCCACTACAGGCCTTGGGTCACTTATACGGGTGAACTGTTTGCTTTTTTATCGCTATTTACCTTGGCTGCTATTTATTTAAAAGACAAAACTAAATTACCGGTGATCAGTTCGCCGTTATTGTTTCTCGCGCTTATCCCTTTGGTTCAGTATGGGGCAGGTGAACTCTTTTTCTTTGACAAGGCCCTGATCTGTACCTTATTTGTCTTGGGATTCTGGCTGAGTACAGTAGTTGGATATAACTTATCGAGCGAAAAGGCGGACCGGGCAAGTATTTTTACCGGACTCAGCTATGTATTTCTCATGGCTGGAACAGCGACAGGTGTGATAGCCATTTGCCAATGGTTAACACTGGATGCTTATATCCCCGGGATGGTGGATATGCAACGTGCTGTGCGTCCCTATGCCAATTTTGCCCAGCCCAATAATATGGCCACTTTTTTGCTCATGTCTCTTTTGGCCTGTTTGTATTTATACGAAACCAAAAAAGTTCAGACCAAATGGCTGGTTCCAGCAGCATTCATCATGTTGATGAGCGTGGCATTAAGTCAATCCAGAACCTCATGGGTGGCTTGTGTCTTTATTCTAGTCTATTTAGCCTATCAGCAATTTAAAGGCTATATTCATATTAAATGGCATTATTTGGCAGCATGGTTGGCGGTATTTATAGGATTGGTCCTTGTATTGCCTGTGATGGGCAGCTATTTAACGCAATTATTCGATATACAGATTAAAGCTGTAGATGTGGCAAGACGTGCTACAGGGGATATGTCGCGCTTAGCCATCTGGCAACAAATGCTGCATGCTGTTATGGACCGTCCATGGTTTGGCTATGGCTGGAACCAAACCAGTGTTGCGTATACTTTGGTGAGTGATCATTTTCAAGGTCCCGTGTGGATACGTAGTGCTCATAATTTTATTCTCGATTTTATCCTGTGGAATGGTCTCATTATCGGATTGCCTTTTCTGGCTTACTTTGGTTATTGGGGCTATCAGCTGAATAAGCGGGTCAATTCGGTAGAATCCGTGATCGGGATTTTGATGGTTGGTGCAGTATTGATTCACTCAATGCTGGAATTTCCTCAGTACTATGCCTATTTCCTGCTTCCGGTGGGGTTTATTATTGGTTTGATTCAGTCACAACAGGCAGATACCAAAGTCTTGACTCTTTCACCCAATTATATGCGTGTCACTTACGGACTACTTTTCTTACTGCTGATTTTGATTGTGCGAGATTATTCGGTGATGGTGCCTAAACTCAATCAAACGCTGCGCTATGAGAAAACGCCGGAAAAAATTACCAATCAAGATCAGATTTACTTGCTGGAAGAATTTAACCGACGTATTGACTGGATTCGTATGAATCCCTATAGCAAGGTGAGTGCCCAACAGCTTGAGGAAATTAGGGAAATGGTGCTGAACTATCCGACCACTTATGATTTATACAAGTATGCCAAAATACTGGCTTTTAATGGCTATGAGCAGGAAGCCAAACATCAGCTCTGGTTGTTAAAGAAATTACGTAAGGTTGATCTGGATTATGCCTCATTAGCTCAACCCGCCGCTAAAAAATAAAATTTAAACAGCGAATCTCATAAATAAAAAAAGCCAGTCAGTCGACTGGCTTTTTTTAAACTTAAAGCTGGCTTTGAATATAGTTTTCGATGCCGACTTTTTCAACCAGATCGAGCTGGGTCGTGGTCCAGTCCAGATATTCTTCTTCTTTTTCCAGAATTTCCTGAACAAGGTCACGGGTGACATAATCCATTTCCTGTTCAGCCAGGCTGACCGCTTTTTGTAGTGCTTCAATATTTTCGTTGACTTTACGAACATCACAATTCAGTACTTCAACAGTATGCTGACCGATGTACAACTTGCCTAAATTTTGCAGATTAGGCAGACCTTCAAGAAATAGAATACGTTCAATAATTTTATCCGCATCTTTCATTTGCTGAATCGATTCTTTGTATTCTGCCGAACCCAGCTTTTCAATTCCCCAATCATTGAACATACGTGAGTGCAAGAAATACTGGTTAATGGCAGTCAACTGGTGATAAAGCACCTGATTTAATTGATTAATGACATCACGATTGCCTTTCATTGTAAGTTCTCCATCAACAATTTCTGCCTTAACCATATGTCAGGCAATCAAAAAAGATATTATGTCAATTATCTTAAACAACAAGCCAAACAATGGCGAGTAATTTATTGAACAGCAAATGAAAATCGCAATCAAGAAGAATAATAAGCTGTATATGCTATACGGGATACATAAAAAACCCGCCTAGAGTCATAAGCGGGAGAGGAGAAATGATCTTTTGATCATTTGTTTGTCATTGTGATTGTCGGGTTTTAAGCTGCTACAGAGATACGGGCTGCAATTTCTGAAAGTTCTTCACTGATGATGGAGCGTGCTTCAGGTGCACAGCGACCACAACAGGTCCCTAAATCAAGCAGGTCGCGAATTTCACGATAGCTTTCTGCGCCATTTGCGACTGCATCTTTAATATCTTGATCGGTAATACCACGACATAAGCATACGTACATTTGAACTAGCCACACGAAGAGTGAAATGGGATAAGTGATATTATTGATAATTATTATCGTTTGTCAATGAAATTCATTTGAAATATCATTTATTGTGATTGAGTTTTTGAATAAAAAAATACCACCTGATCGGTGGTATTTTGTACAACGTTATAACTGATTGAAAATTATTTATTAATAATTACTATGCCATCCATTTCAACCAAAGCACCTTTAGGCAAGCTTGCTACACCCAGGGCTGCACGTGCAGGGTAAGGTTGGGCAAAATATTCACCCATAATCTGATTCACTAGCTGGAAATGAGACAGGTCGGTCAGGAAAATATTCAGTTTGGCGATATCTGCCAAAGAACCACCAGCTGCTTCACAGACAGCTTTTAAATTATCAAATACACGGCGAATTTGTGCTTCAATGCCTTCAACCAATTCCATACTGTAAGGATCTAAACCAATTTGACCTGAAAGGTACAGGGTATTTTCAACTAAAATCGCTTGAGAATATGTACCAATGGCTGCAGGTGCATTTTCAGTATGAATTACTTGGCGGGACATCGATTTCTCCTTATATCATCTCTATGCATCATAGCGTAAATTGTTCAATAAGCGTTACTTATGTTTGAACTAACTGGCTTTGGATGCTTCGGCAATATTAATGGGCTGGGCTAAACGGGTAATGCGTGGAAAACCAAAGTGCATACGCAAATCACGGATAATCTGCGCAATTTGCTTACGATTATGCACCACAATATGGACGTAGGTTTTGCCTTCATGGGCATGAACCATTTCTACACCGGTTTTTTCTTTACGGCATTGATAAATCAGGTCAGAAATCTGTTCATCATTCATCAGCATATCAATACTTAAATAGGCAGTGAAACTAATGTCATTGACTTCTTCAGATGTCCAATGCAACGGCATAATATTTTCTGGGTGCAGATGCTGTTCATGTAACAGGTTATGACAACGTGCACGATGCACAATTAAACCGCGACGTGAGAGATGTCCCTGAATTGGGTCACCAAGCACAGGGTTGCAACAATGGGCATATTTGACATCTACACCTTCAGTGCCTTGAATGAGTCGGGTAGACGATTGTGCATCCAGACTTTGTCCTTGGGCAAACAGATGGTTCGCCACTAATTGCGGTAACAGGTCGCCCACGGCAATCTGTTCAAATAACTGTTCCTTAGATTCGATATGACGCCATTGCAGGATATCCATCCAGTCAGCTTCGGTTAAGTCTTTAATGGAGCGATTAAATAGTTTCAGCGCACGATTCAGGGCTTGCTGACCCACCAGTTGTTGTTCTTCAATATCCTGATCACGCAAAATATTTTGGATGGCACGACGCGCTTTTTGAGTGTTAATGAAGCTGAGCCAGTCGGGATTTGGTGTCGCTAGGACATCTGTAATAATCTCAATGACTTGCCCACTCACCAGTGGTGTGGAAAGAGGGCGGGTTTCACCATTTATTTTGGCTCCGACAGCATGGTTACCTAAAAACAGGCTGGCTGAGTAGGCAAAATCGACTGCTGTAGCCCCTTGTGGAAGTTCGTGCAAATGGCCATGCGGGGTATACACCCAGATTTTTTCCTGATGTAAATAATCCAACAGATCACTAAAAGTGGTTTTGGCACAGGCCCCATCAATCAGTACATTCAGGTTTTGCATAGAGGCCTGAATGGCGGAACGGCAGGCTTGCGGGGCATTTTCACCCAATACCACCCCAAAACGGGCAGCCTTGCGCATCAGTTCGGTCTGAATGGTCAGAGAGAGCGTGGTTTTCTCACCTTTTAAGCGCATCATTAAAGACTGGTTACCACCCGGTAATGGGCGGCGAATATGATCTTCATAATGCAGAATCTGGAAATTTTCACGCAGGATTTCTGCCAGGCGGTCACAGTCGGCAATGCTTTGCAGAATAATCTCAAAAGCATGGCTATGGGTGAGTTCTTGCAGATCAATATCATTTTTTACGAAGTGACGCAGTAATTCAATATTGTTATTTTTCTTTTTAATACGACCGCCAATCTGGTGTTGTTGCAGCAGTTCGGTGAGATTCTTTTCCCAGATGCTCTGGTATTCACAGCGTTTCGGTTTGGTTTGTAATAAGGCATCTTGAACATTATTAAACATATCTAGGTCAAGATTTTGATAGCACAGATGTTCCAGGTTGTCGGCCATCTCGTTCATACCGACAATACGCGCCATGGGCACAAAAATATCAAAGGTTTCCTGGGCAATACGTGCCCGTTTATCTGGGCGCAATGAACCCAAAGTGGTCATGTTGTGATAGCGGTCAGCCAGTTTAATAATAATGACACGTGGGTCTTGTAGGGTGGCTTGCAGAATTTTACGGAAAGATGCGGCTTTATTATATTCTTTATCGCTGGAATGACTGAGTTTGGTTACACCATCGACCAGTTCTGCAACTGTGCGACCAAATTTTTCAGCAATATCTTCTTTGTTGAAATCAGTATCTTCAATCACATCATGCAGCAGGGCAGCCATCAGGGTTTCGGCATCCAGACGCATATGCGAAAGAATGCTGCTGACTGCAATTGGATGCAGGATATAGGGTTCGCCACTTTTACGGGTGATCCCGTCATGGGCAATATCGGCATAATCGCAGGCCACAAGCACGCGCTCGACATCGCTTGCACTTAAGTAAGCGTCGATAATAATTTTGAGCTGTTGTTTGGCTTGGCTGACCTGTGGGCCTGGCATATAACACCTTTAATACTTCAGTTTCTACAATTTAAAACGCTAGCCCTTTAATGAAAAACATATTGCATGACTTGTCAAATTTTTCATTTAAAAAAAGCAAAAAGATACATTTCAAATAACGTATCTTTAATCTTATGTTATAACGGTTATTCACCCAATATTAAAGTTGTGCAATAAAAAAAGCCTAGTTTTAACTAGGCTTTTTTAAGATATTTTTTCTTATTGGAAAGAAAAGCCATCTAAATTCAAATTGTTTGCAGAAAGTGCAAGGTCAAGGCTAGACGTTTGATAGTCTTGATCACGTTGTTTCAAGATATCTTTAGATACATGACCTACCGCAATTTCACGTAAAGCAACCACAGTCGGTTTATCGTTATCCCACTCTACAGTTGGTTCGATCCCTTGACGTGCCAATTGACGCGCGCGTTTGCTTGCCACTAGTACAAGCTCAAAGCGGTTGTCTACATGGTCTAAACAATCTTCAACGGTTACGCGTGCCATAAGAATTCTCGTTTGAATATTAAATTTGAACAGACTGGGCAGTATAAAATGCTTTGCCTGAAGACTCAAGTTTTAATCACGGTTCAACAGGAGTAATTAATTTTTCAATCAATTCCTGATGACGGGTTGCCTGCTGTGAAATTACTAAACGGTTGGCAATAATTACACATTCCAGATCATGCAGTGCCTTATTAAAGTCATCATTAATAATGACATAGTCAAAGTTTGTATACTGCTGCATATCTTCAACTGCACAGCCCAGACGGCGTTCAATCACCTCAACAGAGTCCGTGCCACGGTTAGACAGGCGCTGGCGCAAATCAAACTGGCTAGGCGGTAAAATAAAAATCTGTTTGGATTCAGGAAAAAGTTTGCGGACTTGATCTGCGCCTTGCCAATCAATTTCAAGTAAAACATCATGCCCTTTGGCAAGTTGCTGTTTTACAGTCGCTTGAGCAGTGCCGTAATAATTGCCAAACACTTCTGCATATTCAATAAAACCGCCTTGCTCAACCAAGGCAAGAAAATCTTCTTTTTTTGAAAAATGATAATGTACACCGTCAAGCTCACCAGGACGCTGGCCACGCGTGGTATGAGAGACAGAAACGTGCAGATTGGTCACACGGTCGAGAAGGGCTTTAACGAGGGATGTTTTGCCTGTTCCAGATGCAGCAGAAACGACAAACAAGAGACCCGACATGATATTTTTCCTGATATGATAAAATATCTTCTCTATTTTAGAGCAGACCAGCATCAAACTAAATAGCTGATCGAAGTTTGTTTGCATTTATTTCAAATTATTCCGCTTAAATTCGAGTGAACATTGAGGATCTTATGGAAATTGTATTGGCCAATCCACGTGGTTTCTGTGCAGGTGTCGACCGAGCAATTGCGATCGTCAATCGGGCACTGGAATGCTTTAATCCGCCTATTTATGTACGTCATGAAGTGGTGCATAACAAGTTCGTCGTGGATGATTTACGTCAGCGAGGGGCGATTTTTGTCGATGAACTGGATGAGGTTCCCGATGACAATATCGTGATCTTCAGTGCACATGGAGTATCAAAAGCGGTACAAATCGAGGCGGAGCGCCGTGGTTTAAAAGTATTTGATGCAACCTGTCCGTTGGTGACTAAGGTGCATATAGAAGTCACCAAATATGCGCGTGAGGGGACAGAAGCTATTTTAATTGGTCATGAAGGACACCCGGAAGTGGAGGGTACCATGGGGCAATATGATAAGAAAAATGGTGGTGAAATCTATCTGGTTGAAGATGAAGAGGATGTAGCAGCATTACAAATACAGCATCCTGAAAAAGTGGCTTTTGTTACTCAAACAACATTGTCAATTGATGATACCGCCAAAGTGATTGATGCTTTACGTGAAAAATTCCCTCACATTCAGGGACCTCGTAAAGATGATATCTGCTATGCCACGCAAAACCGCCAAGATGCAGTACGTGACTTGGCAACTCAGTGTGATGTGGTGTTAGTCGTGGGCTCCCCAAATTCGTCAAATTCAAACCGTTTGCGTGAACTGGCGGAGCGTATGGGGAAACATGCCTATTTAGTCGATAACGCAGATCAGCTTGATCAAGCTTGGTTTAATGATCAAACGAAAATTGGCGTCACAGCAGGAGCCTCTGCGCCCGAAATTTTAATCAAGCAAGTGATTCAGCGTTTACAGGACTGGGGTGCGAAAGCACCGCAAGAGCTGGCAGGGCGTGAAGAAAATATTACTTTTAGTTTGCCGAAAGAGTTACGTATTCCTGTAACTCAAGCTTAAAGCGTGAATGATTTAACATTCTGAAAATTTTAAAAAATTGACAGATAATGGCTTTTTGGCAATTATCTGTTTTTTTATGCCTTTTATCTCTTTGCGTGTTTAATTTGTAAATGAGTTAGGTATTATTTTTAATAGGGTAAAGTTTTGTTGCCTTGGGGGGAGTATGCAAAGAAAAGAACAGGGATTCACTTTAATTGAGCTGATGGTCACGATAACTGTGTTGGCTATTATTGCGAGTTTGGCTGCTCCTGCTTTTGGCAATTTGGTGGCTAAGCAAAAAATTAATACAGTGACTCGGGAATTGATGGTAGCTGTTAATCAAGCAAAATCCCAAGCTGCAACGCTGAAAACGACAGTAGCTTTATGCTTAAATAAAACAAATACTGATAATGATTTTGATAAGCAGAAGTGTGCAGAAGCAGCTATTCCTGAATATACAACGACCACAGGTACTCCACCCATCGCAGTGTTAACAGATGACCAAAAAAAAGAAGTATTAAAAACTCGTGTTATTTCTGTGCCAGTCGATAAGAAAATAACGGTTTCATCTACAAGTTCTACTGCAATCTTATTTAATGAAGTTGGAATTGCAACAAGTACAGCAACATTCAATATTTGTAAGTCCCCATTTATGAAGACGGTAACAGTAACAAGATTGGGGAATATTAGTCAGACTTCAGGGACGTGCTAATGAATAAATCTCAAAAAGGTGTAGGGCTAATTGAAGTACTAGTTGCACTTTTACTATTGGCAATTGGTGTACTTGGTTACAGCCTATTACAGCTACGTGCGATAGATGCTTCAGGTGAAGCTTTAAATCGTTCGCAGGGTATGTTGATTCTAAGAGGTCTAGCTGAAAACATGCGGGCCAATCCATTAGCTCAAAATAATTATCCAGCTGCCGTTAGAAGTTATACTAATATTACTGCTACCCCAACTGCACCAACTACTGCATGCTTTAACCCTACTACGGCTTGTACACCTGCACAAATGGCAACATATGATGCTTTTATGGCGGCGAGGTCTGCATTTGAAATTGGAATGAATATCACTATGGATAATTGTCCTGGAGTGGGTTCAGCACCACGACAACGGCAATGTTTGTTTATTGCCTGGGGAAATACAACGCTAAGTTCAACCAATACTGCAGCCAATGTAAGTAATTGCATGGGAACAACAGGTGTTTATGTAAATGGTTCTCGTTGTTTAATGATGGAGGCATATTAATGAAAACTCTGTCTTATTCAGTAATTAAAGCACAAAAAGGTTTTACGCTGGTTGAATTAATGGTGGCATTAATTCTGGGGCTTTTAATTAGTGCTGCCGCGGTTCAACTTTTTTTAGGTGGACTACTTGGTTCTCGTATGCAAGATGCAAATGCAGAATTGCAAAATAGTGGTGTATTTGGCCTGGATTATGTAGCTAGGGATCTTCGCCTAGCAAATTATATTAATACTACTAACCCTAGTTTAAATGAACAGACACCTTGGGGTGGGGTGGTATTAACAGCACGAGATGCTACGACAGTAAATGCCAATATACCAATACCTGTAGCTGCTCCTTTTATTTCTAAAGGCCTATTAAGTCATAGTGTTGGTACAGATGACGTATTAAGCTCGACTGCTAATGAGTGGCAAGGTTTGTCTAATGTCAATCAATCAAGTGATCAACTGACCATTCAGTTTGTTGCGCCTAATGATATGTTTAATTGTGAGGGTGAAAATGTTTTTGCAGGTGATTATGTTATTCAGCGTTATTTTTTAAGACGTGATCCTGCTGCAGCAACCACGGGTACAAATTACGGATTGGCTTGTGATGCCAATACTCCTGCTACCACTACCGCGAGTGTAAATCCTCAACCTTCAACAATTAGTGGTTTTGGTGGAGCTGGTGAGTTGATTATGCCTAGAGTGGATCATTTTACCGTTCAACTTGGAACGCGAAATGCATCAGGAAATATGGCGTATTACACGATCAATCAATATCGGCTTTTGGCAAAAAATGCGCGGTCAGCTGCTACTCCTGCGATACCTCCACGAATAGTTTCCGTGAAGTTGGCAGTACTTGTTCGTTCAATGGATAACACGCGTAACGAATCTATAAATCTGACTCAAACATTTAACATTTTAAATCAAAGTGTGAGTTTAAATGATCAAAATACCCAATTCGCACGTCGTGTATATAGCACAGTTGTAACGTTCAGAAATGGTCTAGGAGAATAAGAATGAGAAAAAAACAACTCCAACATCATCAACGTGGTGCGACCTTAGTGGTTGTTTTAATGATGTTACTCGTGATTACCATAGTTGGGGTTTTTGCCATTCGTACAGCAATGACATCCTTAAATATTGCAACAAATAGTCAAATTGGACAATTGCTTTTACAAACAAGTGACGCGCCTACAAACTTTTTTTTGAATCAGACTAATTATAAAAATATCACTTCTATTATGGGAGTGGTTGGAAAAGCAGTAAATGATCAGGCTGATCCTTTACGGCGAGGCAGAGAATACATTTTTTGCTATCGTCCTACTTCGGTAATCCAAACTGGAAGTATTCTAGATGTAACAGTGTTAATTCCTCCGGCAGCTACAGATGGAGATGATACAAGAGCAACAGTTGATACAACTGAAAGTAATAGAAGTGGTTTTTGTGATTTGGAGAAAGACTTTGGTAGTTCCCGTGAGGCAGTAGTGACACAGGTAGCGGTGAAATATATTGTTGAGGCTAACCCGGATGCTGCACCTGGTTCGGATTTAGACCGGGGTACGGATGCCAGTAAGGATTCAAATGTACAGCAAGGTAAAATTGAAGGTCGTGTTCGCATTACCTCAACTTCAATCTTGCCAAATTATTCCCGTGAACAAATATCGACTGTACAAGCAGATTGTATTGGGAATGCAAGTGCAGTTGGTTATATCAATGACAATATAGAAGCGGGTTTGCGGACTAAAAAAACGATGGCTCAATGTTTGACCGATTATGGTATTCCTGTGAATACGCAGGTTCAGGAAATTGATCTGAAAACACGTTATATTCAGGTGAATGCACCAATATAATTGGGGAGATAATTAAGATGAAAAATCAAAGACAGCATTCAGGTCTCAAAAAATATACTCACCATTTTAAATATGGTGCTTCATTTATTTGGGCATTTTCAGGGACAATGTTGGTTGCTTCCTCTGTCGTGCAAGCTAGTGACTTACAGATTTATGCGGTACCTACAGCCGGTAAAAAGACTATTGTGATGATGCTGGATACGTCGGGCTCAATGGGAGTAAACAGTAGCAGTAACTCTATTTATGCGGATTATGAAGTTTGTTATGATCGTTCAACCGTCCAAACAGAAACAGGTGGAAGTAGTCCTTATACTTATACCAGAACTTATTGTTCTGTAGCCTATTCCACCTCAAGTTCTTCAAATTATCAAAGACTTAAAGGCATTTGTTATAATCCGAATAAAAATGCTGATGGAAGTTACAGTACACGGACGGGAGCATTAAAATGTTATGACCGTATTTCGCGTTTAAAGGACGGCATGTTCGCTTTCTTGGATAGTGATACCCCAACTTTAACTGGTGTGCGGGTAGGGTTGGGGCACTATTCAGTTAATGGTTCGGGTAACGCAGGAAAAATTTTAGTACCTGCTGTCGCATTAGGTGCTTTAAACTCAACCCAGCGAAATGCAATAAAACTTGCTGTCAAAGATTTAACTGCGAGTGGGGGGACACCTACAGCAGCAGCCTATGCAGAAGCGGCGGCGTATTTAATGGGAACCTCAACGGTAGCACCTGTAGAAATTGCAGTGGATGTTTATAAACAGGTCTCAACAAGATCGATTGTGGGTTATTCATGCCCTTATTCTGATTATCCATATCAAAGAACTGATGTAAATCCTCAACGTTGTTATGAACGTTACGATAGTTGGCGTTCACAACCTTATCGCGGGGATTATATTAATGCATCTCCAGTTTATGGTGCTGCTACATCTACGACTTATTATAAGTGTAATAGTCTTAATTCTACCGATTTTAATGCTGAAGCTCAAAGATGTAGTTCTTCGGGGTGGGTTTCTTTAGGAGCTACAGCTCCAACTGATTTGGCCCAAGCAGGTAATTATGATAGTGGTAGCGATATTATTTATTATAAAAATGAGATGCAAACGGGCACTAATGTTTATAGCGGATTTAGTAGTTCGGTTTCGAGTTCTAAAAAAACAGATTTGGTCAGTTATGCTTCGCCATTACCTGCAGCAGCTGATCGAGTGAGTTGCGATGGTCAAGGTGTTTATATCCTTTCAGATGGTCAGCCAACTGATAAAACAGATTCAACTCTTAATTCTGTGATGAATGCCAGTCTGGATAGCACTACTTTTAACTGTTCTGCATCCGGATCACTAAGTAGTACCCGAGATTGGCATTGTATGAGTAACTATGCCAAAAAGCTTTTTAATGGAGGGCTAATTCAAAGTAATACCACAGACGCAACTAATCCCGTGAATGTACCTATCCAAACAGCTTTTGTAGGGTTTGGTAGTGATTTCTCTGACTTGGGGTCATCTGATGTAATCAATGCTTGTAAATTAACTTCTAGAGCGCAAAGTGACCGTACTGGTGATGATGCCTGTTCTCCTAATCAAGCGACAAATGCAGTGGCTGCTCCAGGTTATGGTAATGGTGGGTTTTTTACCGCGCAAACAGCGCAAGGGGTGACAAACAGTGTTATTGCTTTTATTAATAACCTGGGTCCAACACCTTTAGCTCCATTAACTACAGGGGCGATTTCTGTTCCTGCTGATGCTTTGAGTCCATCAGGTTTACAGCCTTATGGTTATTTACGTGCTTTGGAACCTGATCCGCAAAGCGGCAAACTGGCATGGGCGGGAAATTTAAAACGTTATAAAGTATTAACTTCAGGTATAAACGCAGGTGCTTTTGCTGGGGCAGATAGTAGTACTCTAGTTTATAATCCAGATGGTTCATTTAAAGCTGGGACGAAAGATTTGTGGAATAGCGCTGCTGTTTATAATAATAAAAGTTATAATGATGGCGGTATTATTAGTCTAGGTGGTGCATATTCTCGTGTGCCTATGCCAATCAGTGGGCAAGCCGAAGATTTAACTGTTAGCCCTATAAAATATGAGTATGCTGCAAATCCAAACGGTCTAAGAAGGCTCTTTACCGATGTTACCGCAACAGGTGGTGCAACTTTAACGGGTGCAAGTAATGGCGAAAGCTTATTGCGTATTCCTGAATGGCCCGTATCTCCTGCAACCGCGCCGTCTAATGTTCCTAATTATGTGTTGGATAAGTTTGGGACGCAAACAACATTAAAAGATATGCCGGTATTAGTAAAACAAAAACTTTTAAATTATCTAGGTTATAGCGTACCGTTAGATACAACTACAACGGGATCACTAACATTACCAACCACATTGCCTATTTCAGCGACCCCTCATTTAGCTATGGGAGGAAGTATCCATTCTTTCCCGGTTCAGATGACTTATTCAGGTACTTTAGATGCTTCTGGTTATTTAACAGCTACACGTAGTCAATCTATCCTCTACGGTACGATGGACGGTGGTTTGCATATTGTTGATAGCGGCACAGGTGTAGAACAAATGGTGTTTGTACCTGCTGAATTGCTTCGCAATACGACTACATCAAAAGCTTTAGTTAAAGCTCAAACTGATTTAAATGCACCACAAGCAGGTTTGGATGGTGCATGGGTTGCTGATTCATTATATGTTGCGCAAAAAGCAAGTTCATCAAGCGAAGATAGTGTGGTTAAAGCAAGCCGAATGAATGTCTATGGTGGTTTACGAATGGGGGGGGAGAGTTACTATGGTTTAAATGTACTAGACCCAACTGCACCCAAATTTTTATTTAGAGTAGGTCGAGATCAAACTAACTTTAGTCGTATGGGGCAATCTTGGTCTAAACCTGTGCTTGCTAACATTCGTTATAATGATGAAATTAGACGTGTCATGATTGTCGGTGGTGGGTATGATACCTGTTATGAAGATCCTACATTTACCCTCGCAGCTTCTGGTGATAATTCGTCTTGTACTACAAAAACCATGGCTCAAGGTAATGCTGTTTATATTATTGATGCCACAACTGGAGAACGTTTGTGGTGGGCAAGTAATACTGTATCGGGAGTAGGTACGGCGAATACAGATATGAAGCACAGTATTGTAAGCCGTATTAGTGCAATTGACCGTAATAGTGATGGTCTGGTTGATCATTTGTATTTTGGTGATTTGGGTGGTCAAGTTTTTCGTGCAGATTTAAACAATACCACAGGAACGACAACTGCCAACTTTGGTAAGCGAGTTGTACGTTTAGCTAACCTGGCAACGACTTCAACGGGGACAGTATTAACCGGCGGTAAAAATCCACGTTTCTATGAAGCACCAACGGTGACTATTCATGATCAAGGTGCAACGACCTTTATGTTGGTTGGTATTGCGGCAGGTAATCGCAGTACTCCATTAGATGTTTATCCTATTGTTGGCCGCGATGGTATGTCTCCAACAAATGCATTAAGTGATCGTCTAGTCAATAATGTATACGGTATTATTGATCGTGACTTTATCAAGCGTGATTTAATCACGGGTAATCCATCAATTACCACTCAAAACATTGATTTAAGCACTCTGCAAAAAAACCCTCAAACATTGTCTGGTAATATTCCAAGTGTGTTTATTGGAACATCTGCAACCAAAAATGGTTGGTATCGTTCACTTTCAAGTAACAGTGCTGGAATAGAGAGAGCGGATAATAGTTTCCGTATATCAGGTGGCATGAAGGCATTTGAAGAACCAATTGCATTAACTGGAAATCTGATAGTTCCTGTTTACGATCCTCAAGGGACAGGTATTGCACCTCAGAATCCATGCTTGCCACGTGTTGTTGGGGAAACAAACCGTCAACGCTATTGCTTGCCTTATGGAGTTTGCGTGAATGCGGATGGTACACGGAATAGTGGTAATGAATCAGATACTGGTTTTAAAACCAAGACCACAGGCTGCCCTGCTGGTGTAACTGAATGTAATGACAATACCCTTGGTGCAGGTATTGTGGGGGTTACTCCAGCCCCAATAACGGAGCCGACGGATGGTTCATGTCCTGATTTTACGATTGCAGGTAATGAGAAAGGCACTGGGAAATGGCAATGTCTTCCAACCATTAATCCGACACGGTGGTATGAAAAATGGAACAAATAATTAAATATAATAAAGGATTTTCCCAACCGACTGATGTGTTTAGTCGGTTGGGAGGTTTATCAAAAGGCTTTACTTTAATTGAATTAATTGTTGTGTTGGTTATTATTGGGATATTTGCAGCTATGGCTATTCCGAGCTATCAGGAATATGTTCGAAGATCAGATGCTTCTATGGCACAACAAGAAATGCAAAAGATTGCTGAGCAATTGGAGCGTCATAAAGCAAAGAATTTTACTTATAGAGGGTTTAATCCTAATTTTTTGTATGGGGAAAGTAGTGTGATGTCTTCAGTTACTTTGCCTAGAGGAGCGTCAGGTTCTCTTATCAAATATACGATTACAATTCAAGATGGTGATGATCCGGCTAAATTGCTAACCGCTGTAGATTCAAGTACACCACCAAAACCTTCAGTTAAGGGGCGGATATGGGTAATGAAAGCTGAAACCAATGATACAAAAAATTATAATTTTTTGATGAGTAGTACTGGTGTACGTTGTAAAAATAAAGCCAAAGAACTTTTAGAGTATAAAGACAGTGATACACAACAAGCTAGTTGTGGTTCTGTAGCAACTGGAAGTGAGGTGTGGTGAGTTATATGTATAAAAGAGGTTTTACACTTATAGAATTAATGATAGTCATTGTTATCATCAGTATTCTAGCAGCTATGGCTTATCCATTTTATACAAATTATAAAATTCGAACAGAGCGTGTTAATGCTCAATCGGAAATGCTGCAAATTGCACGTAATTTAGAAACTTATAAAATGGCAAATAATAATTACGCTGGACGTACGGCCATAAATGTTTATGGGGCTAACACCATACCGCAAACAAAACCACTCTATGAGATTGAATTAACGGATGCAAGTGGCGTTGCTTTGACTACTAATACAGCTCAGGTAAGGACATGGTTATTAATTGCAAAACCCAAATCAGGAACTACCCAAGCTAGTAATGGTTGGATTTGTCTTAACGACCAAGGTCAAAAATTCTGGGCCAAGGGTGCTACAGCGTGTGCACTTTCAGCCACATCAAACTGGGACGGGCGCTAAGATAAATTCAAACTGTGGATAACCTAAAATTTGATCTTTCTTTCGAGGCAAATATAACGTAAAATACTGCCCTCTATGAAAGGGGTTTGAAATGTATCGGTGGTCGGTGCAGGGATAATCCGTAAAAACTATAAGGTTCTATCATGGTTGTTATTCGTCTTGCACGCGGTGGTGCTAAAAAACGTCCGTTCTATCAAATCATTGTAACTGATAGCCGCAATGCGCGTGACGGTCGTTTCATCGAACGTATTGGTTTCTTTAACCCTACAGCTCAAGGTAAAGCAGAAAAACTTCGTTTAGATGCTGACCGTTTTGCTCACTGGGTTTCTCAAGGTGCTCAACCGTCTGAACGTGTTGCTTCTTTAGCTGCTCAAGCTAAGAAAGCTGCAGCTGCTGCTTAATTGTAGTAGGTAGCCCATGACACCAACACAGAATGTTCCCGAAGATCGTATTCAGATTGGACAGTTACGTTCAGCATATGGATTAAATGGGTGGCTCTGGGTCTATTCCAATACAGAACCTATGAGCAACATCTTTGACTATCTGCCTTGGTACATTGAGACCAAAGCAGGTTGGCAAACAGTAGATGTAAAACGTTGGAAACCACATGGCAAAGGCCTGGTTGTGTCGCTAAAAGGTGTGAGTGATCGTACTGCAGCGGATAGCCTGGTTGGCGCAAATGTCTGGATTTCAAAAGCGAAACTTCCAAAAGCAGGTGTGGACGAGTATTACTGGTCAGATTTAAAAGGCTTAACTGTGTTGGGCCTGAATGATGAAGACCAAGAAGTCAATCTCGGTAAAATCCATGAAATGTTTGAGACAGGTGCCAATGATGTGATGGTGGTTCACGCAACACCAGACAGTATTGATGCTGAAGAGCGTATGATTCCGTGGCATAAAGATGTGGTACAGCGAGTTGATATTGAAGCTGGTCGTATCTACGTGAATTGGGGCGTGGATTATTAATCCTTTAAGGATGAACGCAGCAGGAAAGTAGAGGAGTCTGCGATGTTTTTTGCAGTCATTACGCTTTTTCCTGAAATGTTTGAAGCGATTACAGCCTACGGTATTAGCGGGCGTGCGGCAAAACGTGAAATAGTGCAAGTCACTTGTATTAATCCTCGCGATTATGCTGAGGGCAACTACAAAAGAGTGGATGAACGTCCATTTGGTGGTGGTCCAGGTATGGTGATGATGGCAGAACCTCTGTCAAAAGCAATTAACCATGCCAAAGAGCTTGCAAAGCAAGCAGGATGTGTTCAGGTTCCTGTGGTGTATATGTCTCCACAAGGAAAAACCTTAAACGAACCTGCAGTACAGCAGTTTGTCGAATATGACGGATTAATTGTATTGTGCGGACGTTATGAAGGGGTCGATGAACGTTTGATCCAGAAATATGTTGATCAGGAATGGTCAATTGGAGATTACGTCTTGTCGGGTGGTGAACTGCCTGCGATGGTTTTATTGGACAGTATTATCCGGAGACTTCCGGGTGCCATGTCTGATGAACAATCACACGTGCAAGACTCATTTGTGGATGGTCTTTTGGATTGCCCACAATATACCAAGCCAGATCATTTTGAAGGTTTGGATGTGCCTGAAGTACTTAAATCCGGGCATCATGCAAATATTAAAAAATGGCGGTTTTTGCAGCGCTATCAACGGACTTTGGAACGCCGGCCTGAGCTGGTTGAAAAGGTAGAGTTGACCAAGCAGCAAAAAAAATGGCTACAGGATTTGTAAGGACCTCAATATTTTTCGTTGTTGTCCGAGCACACTTACTTAAATTTGAGTTTAAGTATTTAAAATAGGCTCTTTATGCATTGAAGCGGTCAAGCATAAAGGGAAAGTCAATCGGGCCTATGCGCTTTAGCCTCTAGTCCCAGTGGAATTCAGACCTCTTCTGAGCCACACATATTGGAGATACCCCATGAGCGGTAAGCATCCTTTAGTACAAGCTGTTGAAAATGCTCAGCTTAAACAAAACATCCCAGCTTTTGCACCAGGTGACACAGTAGTTGTTCAAGTAAAAGTAAAAGAAGGCGACCGTGAACGTCTACAAGCGTTCGAAGGCGTTGTAATTGCTAAGAAAAACCGTGGCTTGAACTCTGCGTTCACTGTACGTAAAATTTCTAGCGGTGTTGGTGTTGAACGTGTATTCCAAACTCACTCACCAATCGTTGCTGGTATCGAAGTGAAACGTCGTGGTGACGTTCGTCGTGCTAAACTTTACTACCTACGCGAATTGTCTGGTAAAGCTGCACGTATTCGTGAAAAATTGCCAGCTCGTAAAACTAAAGCTTAATTTTAAGTTTTATACGAGTGAAAAAAATGCGCCCTTTGGCGCATTTTTTATGTCTGAAATTTGAGTCTGTTATAAACCTTGCAGTTTTAAACGGTTGGCATGTTGACGATAGACATCGACCGGATCTGGTGCGAACATGCCTTTAACTCCAAACAATAAGTTCACTTCGTCCAGATGGTTCCAAGGGTAATCATCACGAATGGTTTTTCCAAAATGTGAACTGCATACCGATACAATGCCATCATTTTTACCGGCTTTACTGGCAGAGAGGAAGTCGAGTGCTTTCATCGCAAGATCTGAAGGATCAAGCGTATTGGTTACGGGCTGACTGCCGCTCATCGAATATAGCATGATCCCATTCTCTGAATATTGACCTTCGCCACATTCATTTTTTGGGATACCTAGCGTAAATGTTTTATTAAACTCGGCCGTACCTTCAATAGAAGTGCTTAATCCCGCAGCCATGGCGTCATGAGGGTAAGCATTAGTATCTAAGCCTTGCGCCCATAAAATGACTTTACCAAAGCTGCTAATCAGGACATTGAGCAAATTTGAGCTACCCGTGCTATTGGCAACTTTTAACACATCAGAGGCCACAATCGTCCCTTTATTCGCACCGCCCACAGTCATCACGGATGCAATTTTCTCTGGCATCACACCCGCTGCATAGCGAACCGCATGTGCACCATGACTGTGTCCAATCAGATTGACTTTTTGTGCCCCTGTGATGGCCATCACTTCTTTGAGTTGTTCGACATATTGTTCGCCTCGGACCTCACTTGAGTTGAAAGGAGACATTTGAGCAGCCCAAACACTACCACCGTGCCGTGTTAAATCAGGCAGAATTTGGTACCAATAATCCATGCCAAAAGTTTCAGTACCAATACGGTCGAATCCAACCATACCATGTGCAAATACGATTGGATATTTGGTTTTGGCATAATTCGAGATCACCAGTTTCGATTTATATTCGGCTATACCACTGGCGTGTAAAGGCATATTGAGCAAGGAAAGTCCGGCTATAGTAGCCACAATCCATGATTTGAATTTCATAAATAGTCCTTTAATTATTTTTACTTGGTATCCATTTTTATTTTTAGACAATAGTAATTGTCAGAGTTCATTAAGATAACAATAATGAAGTTAAAAATGAAATAAATGGAGATAAATGGTTAGTCAGTAAGATGAAATATATGAAGATCAGGGTAATAAAAAAGGGCAAATATTTGCCCTTTGAAAAATTATAAACCTTGCAGCTTTAAGCGGTTGGCATGTTGACGATAGACATCGACCGGATCTGGTGCAAATAAAGATTTCAGGCCAAGTACTTGGTTGACTTCATCTAAATGGTTCCAGTTATAGTCATCGCGGATGGTTTTGCCAAACTTGGCACTGCAGCGGGATACTAGCCCATCATTTTCTTTACCGCCATTAATAAGCAAACTTGTTACTTTTAAAGCCCCGTCAGGATCCAGCAAGTTGGTCACTGTCCCTACGCCGGTAAAGGAATAGTTATAAATACCCTGGTCTAGGAACTTGCCTTCTCCACATGCTGTAGTTGGCATGCCTATTGGGAAATTGGCATTAAACTGTGCAGAGCCTTCAAGAGTCAAACTTTTACCACCGGCTAAAGAGTCATGCGGGAAGCTTTGTGGGTCAAGACCTTGTGCCCAGGTAATCGCTTTTGAAACAAAATTGATGATCCCGACGAGTGGACCCTCAATAGCCGTGCCTTCAGCAGACAAGATCAGATCTGCTACGGGAGAGCCTTTATGTGGCGCACCTACTCCCGTCATTGAGGCAACTTTACCCGGTAAGGCTGCACCAACGTAGCGAATGGTTGGACCTCCATGCGAGTGGCCAATCAGATTGACTTTTTCTGACCCGGTCAATGCCAGAATCTCTTCGACTTGTTGTGCCAGTTGTTCACCACGAATTTCAGATGAATTAAATGGCGATACACGGGTTGCCCAGACATTGGCGCCATTTCGTGCTAAGTCAGGCAAAATCTGATACCAGTAATCCAGACCAAACTGGTCTGTACCTACAGTAATGAAACCTGCCATACCATGACTAAAAACAATCGGGTATTTTGTTTTTGCATAAGCTGAGACTGTTTTAGCTGTCACTTGTGAGGTGTTGGAGGCCTGAGCAGTACCCAATAGTGTGGTTGTGATTAAACCAGCGATTAATAATCCATATTTCATAAAAAATCCTCATTTTTTATATTTTCTAGATGCTTTTTATTTTTAGACAATTTTGATTGTCATATTGATTATTGAACAACTTCGAGTGAAATACCGACAAGTTATCGATCAGTGAAATATACAGATGTAACAAAATATTTAAAAAAAAGCTCATAAGAGAAAGTATCTCTTATGAGCGGGTTATTATAAACCTTGTAACTTTAAGCGGTTGGCATGCTGCCTAAACAGGGTAACTGGATCAGGAGCAAACATCCCTTTTAAACCAAACATCATGTTGGCAAGGTCAGTATGATTGAGGTTGTAATCATCACGGATGACTTGACCGATATGTGAACTACAGCGGGCAACCATGCCATCATTGTCTTTGTTGTCATAAGATAATGGCCCGAGTTGCATCAGAATGCTATCAATGTCCAGAAGGTTAGTAGTTTGAGCCGTGCCGCCCCAAGAATAGTAATAAATACCTTTATCGACTTTGGCTCCGCTCTTATTACAGTCAGAAGCTAAAGCGGTGGTCGGGAAGCGTTTATTAAAGTTTGCCGACTCTACTTCCGTCAGAGATTTCATTGAAGCATCAAAGTCTACCGGGATGTCCGGATTGGCTTGAGCCCAGGTCATCAGTGGTCCAATAATGTATTGTCCCAAAATATTGAACGCAGTGCGGCTAATACTATTGCTTTGAATATCATCGGCAACTTTAGAGCCGCGGTAAGTTCCTCCTACACCTGTGACTGAGGCCACGTATAGCGGTTTTACGGCTGCCACGTATTGTACAGTTGGGCCGCCATGACTGTGTCCGATCAGGTTTACTTTGTCCTTGCCAGTAATGGCCATGACTTCTTCGACTTGAGTAATCAGTTGTTCACCGCGGAACTGAGTGGTATTGGCGGGGGATAACTGTGCGGCAAAAACAGTTGAACCATTACGTGCCATATCTGGCAAAATTTGATACCAATAATCAATATTGAAACTGTCATCGCCAATACGTGACCAACCCAGCCAGCCATGCGTCATGACAATCGGATATTTGGTTTTTGCATAGTCTGATTTGACCGTTTCTTTAATTTGTAAAATTCCTTTTGCAGCTTGTATTTCAGCAGTAAAACCCATACTGAGCGCGGTCATTGCCGCAAGCATCATTGCTTTTTTGTTTTTAAAAGTTTTCATCAACTTTTCCTTAAATGATTTTGTTTTTTTTTATTCATATAAACATGTGAATAAGGTGATAGTCTGATCACCTTATGAGCTACAGTGCGATTACTCGCTATAGGGTAATTTTCCTCCCTGATCATGAATTGATTCAAAAGTTCCGACTCGAAGCTGTTCCTCAGGTTGACTGAAATGCTGAGCTTTTAATTGTTGAACCGCTTGTTGCTTGGCATTGTCACTCATGCCACTTTTCATAATATTGTCACGTTCATTCAAATAGTTATTGACCTTGTTTTTCCAGTCACTGCGCTGAACATCTAATTTTTCCAAACGTTGCGTTGCTTCAGGGCCGACCAGATTCATACGCATGCGATGGATTTCATCTGCAGAACCCCCTCGTGCCTTAATGTCTGCAGTGAGTTTTCTTAAGTCTTCTAATTTATTAAGTTGTTCAAGGTTTTCTTTCCAATCTTCAGGAAGCTGGTTGAACAGATCTTTTAATTTTTGTGCTTTCTGGGCTTCATTTAATTTTTTATCCGCCAGCACGGTCATACGGTTCAAGGTATATTCATGATAAGTATCTTCAGTACCGAATAAACCTTCAATTTCATAATCGGAAAAAAGTTGTTTACGTAAATTTTTCATCTCTGCATAAACGCTTTGATAATATTTAGGATCTTCCTTGTCGATATTGGGTGCTTGTAAATTACCCAGTTTTTGTCGGTAATTCATATAACGATCCCACAAATCTAGAATTTGTGTCAGTGCCGGAGCTTTATAATTTTGCTGGATATAGGCTTTGAAATCATGTTTGATTTGCTGGATATCCTTTTCCCCATACTGAGTAATGAAATATTCAAAACAGTTGCGGGTCTGTTCATTCACAATTAAACGATTGGCATTGTCCAGGCGTAATTGGCAGTTTACTTCAGTATCTTGCTGACTATGGCTCATCCATGCCCGATCAGCAGTTGTACTGGCTGGTTGAGGTAGTACAGGATTGCTCTGAACATCCATTGTTTGTACTGACTCTGTTTTTTCGGCAACGGACTGAGAGGGAGCTAACCAAAGTAATAGTGCTCCCAGGCAAGCAATGATCAGCGCCAAAATAATCCATAACTTATATTTCTGCATTTCCTATGCGACCTTCTTATTTGTTCTGTTTTTATAAGTCTAAAAATAGGACTCAATTTGACATTAAATAAATAAATGAATCGTAGAAAAGTTGTAAATACTGACAAGCGGTTGTTACCATGTCAGTCGTTTCAACTTGCTTGATCTTTCATTATGAAAAAGACTTCACCTAAAATTCAACGCCGACCGATTAGCGGTGTTTTTTTACTGAATAAGCCTTTGGGTATCAGTTCAAATGCTGCCTTACAAAAAGTACGCTGGTTGTATCGGGCACAAAAGGCTGGGCATACTGGTGCTTTAGATCCTTTAGCTTCGGGTCTGTTGCCGATTTGTCTGGGTGAAGCGACTAAATTTTCACATTATTTACTGGATTCAACCAAGCGTTACCAGACCACCATTCATTTGGGCCATAGCACAACAACGGGTGATGTAGAAGGTGAGGTACTGTTGGAACAAGCTGTGCCTGCATTGACGGAAGAAAAAATAAAACAGGTTCTGGAAAAATTTGTTGGCGATATTCAGCAAGTTCCGCCAATGTATTCGGCGCTGAAAAAAGAAGGACGTCCACTGTATGAATTGGCACGTAAAGGGATAGAAATTGAACGGGAAGCACGTCCGATTCATATTTATGCCCTCGAATTACTCTCTTTTACTGAAAATAGTATTACCCTTGATGTGACCTGTTCTAAAGGTACCTACATTCGTGTATTGGGTGAAGATATTGCCCAAGCCTTGGGGGCATTTGGACATCTGACTTATTTGCACCGGATTAAAACCGGTCATTTCGACCTGATTCCCGAATACACCATTGAATATCTGGAAAGCCTGACTGAACCGGAGCGTGAAGCATTGTTGCTCCCGGCTTATGCACCTGTTGATCATTTTCCTAAAGTTCAGGCTCCTGAAGGACGTGCTGAATATTTTAGCCGTGGTATGGAAAGCAATATTGAGCATGCTGCGGAAGCTCAGGTGTTGGTGTTTGATGGTGAAAAATGTTTAGGGCTGGCTGAAATTACCGACCGTAAGCGTCTGGTTCCGAAACGCGTGTTAAATCTCGAGTAAGTATTGAAGTAAATTTATGGAAATTGAAATTATCTTAAGCCTTCTGTTTTTTGCATTTTTTGCCGGTGCGATTGATGCAGCAGTAGGAGGGGGCGGGTTGATTCAAATTCCGGCAATTATGAATGCCATGCCGCAACTGTCGCCGGCAACCGTGTTTGGAACCAATAAGCTGTCCTCTATTTGCGGTACGGCATCGGCAGCCTATTCATTTGTGCGTAAAGTCAAACTGCGCTGGAAGCTGCTGGCGATTATTGCCAGTTGTGCTTTTGTCAGCTCTTTTGCCGGGGCTGCCTGTGTCACCATGATTCCCAAAGAAGTGCTGCGTCCTTTTGTACTGGTCATGCTGATTGTGATTGCCATCTATACCTTTATGAAAAAGCAGTTTGGACAAGTGCATGTACGACAGGAATTAACCCCGAAAATCTTGCTGCTGGCTGCTGTGGGTAGTCTCGCAATTGGTTTTTATGACGGAATTTTTGGTCCAGGTACTGGCAGCTTTTTCATCTTCTTTTTTATCCGTTACCTGCAAGCTGACTTTTTGCATGCCTCAGCCTTGTCCAAGGTCGCCAATTTAACCACCAACCTGGCAGCACTGAGCTTTTTTGCGCCGACTGGCCATGTCCTGTTTGGCTTGGGACTGATGATGGCTGCGGCTAATGTGGCAGGTTCGATTGTTGGTGTGCGGGCCGCATTAAAATATGGCAGTGGTTTTATCCGTATTCTGTTTTTAATTTTGGTCAGTATCCTGATTGTTCGTTTGGGCTATCAGACCTTTACTGGACAGGCTTAAACAAAAACCGAACAGAGTTAGACTTTTCTCGGATGCTGAAAGCGATAGTATAAAAATCCAGCAGATTTATTTGCTGCACAATAATTAAATTCCATATTGCATATCGTTCAGCATCAGAGGTCATGATCAGCATGAATATATTTGAGGCATTACGTGAAAGTCATAAAATCCAACGCGAACTTTCTGAAAAATTAATCCAGACTTCAGGGGACAGCACAGAGCGTCGCGAGCTGTTTGAACAGCTTAAAAACGAACTGTTTGCCCATGCCGTGGGCGAAGACCGCTATTTTTATATTCCCTTAATGATGACTGATTCGGGTCTAAACATTACCCGGCATGCTTTGTCAGAACATCATGAAATAGATGAATTACTCGAGCAGTTAACAGAAACTGAATTTAGCAATCATGGCTGGCTGGTGACTGCTAAAAAACTTTCAGAAAAAGTCCATCATCATTTACAAGAAGAAGAACATGGTTTTTTTCAGCAAGCCGGAAAAATCTTGGATGAGAAGCAAAAAGAAAGTTTAGCCCAGCAATATTTGGCTGAATATAAAAAGTATAAACAGGCAGATAAGGACAGTTTGACTGGATAAGGATTGAAATCTATCGGAATGGTAAAAGACGGCAGTTGCCGTCTTTTTTATGTTGCATCAATACTTGAATTTGCTGTTATTTAACTTGCAGCAGAATCCACTTTTTTCTGTGAAGAACGGAAGGTGACACCGACTGAAGCCAACATAATGCAGATCAGTGCCAACCATTGCCACATGCCAATGCTTTCACCCAGTAACAGCATACCAGTAATTGCAGCCAGTGCAGGGGATAGGCTGGATAGGGTGCCATAACTGAGTTTGCTGAGAATCTTTAAAGCTTTTAAATCCAGTGCATAGGGAATGGCGGTTGCCAGTACTGCAATTGCCAAGGCTTTGGGCCAGTATTGGGTTTGCATTAATGCCGGTGCATCGTGATACAGTCCAATCGGTAATAGCGTCAACGCAGACAAACTGATAGCAATGGTTAAAGCGTGCATGCCAATATTTTGATGCACCACTTTCTGTCCAAAATAAATATAGAAAGCCCAGCAAAGTCCCGCCGCTAAAGCACATGCTGCACCAATCAGCGAGAAGTTATCGCCACTGGCTTGTCCCCATGGCACCATCAGCACGATACCTAAAATTGCCAACAATACCCAAATGTAGTCGCTACGATTTTTAATTGAAAGCAGTGCCAAGCCGAGCGGGCCGATGAATTCAAGTCCAACGGCAATCCCTTGGGGGAGTTTACCCAGTGACATATAAAACAGTATGTTCATCAAACACAGTGCTGCACTATAACACAGTAAATCACGCCATTTTAAAAAAGACAGGCGCGACAAAATTGTCCATGAACGGAACATGACCCCAATAATGATTGAGGCAAAACTTAGTCTTAAAATGGTCACGGTCAATGGGTCGAGCACCAGGAACAACTGTTTGGCAAACGATGCACTGATTTGATAGGAGATCATGGACAGAACCATGAACACTACGGCAAGAAGTTGAGAGTTTGGCATGAGGCACGCAGTTAAATGGTCCGTCGAATAGACCATGTTTCAGGTGCGCACAGTATAGCGGTTAATGGTGATTTTTTGAGTTTTTACTGGGGGAAATTTTAAATTCAAAACTTTAAATTTAATCAATCATTAATGCATGATGGTTTGATGGATTTGAATTTAAATTACCCATTTTTTAATTTGTCTGCGATTTTACTCTTGGCTTGCTGAGTGGTGTAGGTACAGCCAATCGAAGCCGTGATAATGACAGCAAGTGCTAACCACTGTGTCCACAGCAGTTGTTCATGCAGGAAAATAAAGCCCGAGAGTGCGGCAACTGCAGGTTCCAGACTCATCAGCGTACCGAAACTCAGCGCGCTTAAGTTACGTAGCGCAATCATTTCCAATGTAAAGGGTAGGGCGCTGGCAAGGGTTGCCAAAGCCACAAAATACAACAGACTTATTGGTTCAAAGGCATGTGCAGGAATACCGGCAAACAGAGCAATCGGCATCAGCACTAACATACCGACAAACATCCCTAAGCAGACAGTGTGATTACCTGAAATGCCAGAAGGTTTTTGACCTGCAATTATATACAGTGCCCAACAAGCACCTGCAGCAAGCGCAAGTAAAATGCCGATGGGGTCCAGACGTTGAGCGGCTTGATCAAAAGGGAACAATAAAATCAGCCCAAGTATGGCCAGTCCAACCCAGACAAAATCAAATTTACGTCGGGCAGCCAAAAGAGCAACGCTTAAAGGACCAATGAATTCAAAAGAAACGGCAATGCCGAGGGGAAGGCGATCAATCGACAGGTAGAACAGCATGTTCATACCAGCCAAGGCACAACCATAGCTGATAATCGAGGGCCATTTGACCTGCCGGAAATTGATCTGCCAGATTTTAAAAATCAGAGCCAAAATGAGCGAGCCTAATAACAGGCGCATGGCTGAAACAGTCAGAATGGGAAATTGACCGAACAGATATTTGGCGAAAGAGCCGCTGCTTTGCATGCTGATCATGGCAATCAGCAAGATCAGCGGTGCCTGTACAGCAGGGGCGATTTTAAAACTTGGCATAACTAAATTTGTTTCGATTGCTCGAATAGCGGGAGATTGGCAAAATGCCAGATTTTAAAAATCTTAAAAAATAAAAAACCACAGCACGAATGCTGTGGTTTTTTAGAAAATCTTAAATTAGAACAATACGCGAACGCGGATAGTACCTTCAACTTCGTGAAGTGTATCTAGCGCTTCTTTAGATGCAGTCGCATCTACGTCCATCACTAAGTAACCGACATCACCTTTAGTCATTAATGACTGACCAGAGATGTTGATGCCGTGTTCAGCAAACAGGTTGTTGATTTTAGAAAGCACGCCAGGAATGTTTTTGTGAATGTGCAGTAAACGGTGTTTACCTTCAGTCAATGGCAATGCGATTTCTGGGAAGTTCACAGCAGAAAGCGTCATACCTTTATCTGAGTAAGCAACAAATTTCTCTGCAACTTCAAGACCGATGTTCGCTTGCGCTTCCATGGTTGAACCGCCCACGTGAGGAGTCAAAATCACGTTGTCCAGGCCACGAAGTGGAGAAACAAATTCTTCACCATTCGCTTTAGGCTCTTTAGGGAATACGTCCACTGCAGCACCTGCAATGTGACCAGATTTGATTGCATCAGCAAGATCTTCAATGATTACACATGTACCACGTGCAGCATTAATGAAGATAGAACCTTCTTTCATTTGAGCAAATTGTTCTTTACCCATGAAGTTACGCGTAGATGGAACATCTGGAACGTGTAGAGATACAACGTCTGCATTTGCAAGTAACTCGCCCATAGTACCCACTTGACGTGCGTTACCCATAGGAAGTTTGGTTACTGCATCATAATAAATGACATTCATACCCATGCTTTCAGCAAGAACTGAAAGTTGAGAACCGATTGAACCGTAACCGACGATACCTAAAGTTTTACCACGAGTTTCATACGAACCTACTGCAGATTTGTTCCAGCCACCACGGTGAGTAGAAGCAGATTTAGCAGGTACGCCACGAAGCAATAAAATTGCTTCAGCAAGTACCAGTTCAGCTACTGAACGGGTATTTGAATATGGTGCGTTAAATACTGGAATACCACGAATCATCGCAGCATTGAGGTTCACCTGGTTGGTACCGATACAAAAACAGCCAACAGCGATCAGCTTGTTGGCTGCTTCAAATACTTCTTCAGTCAACTGAGTACGTGAACGAATACCGATGAAGTGAGCATCTTTTACCGCTTCTTTCAACGCTTCACCCTCAAGCGCAGTTTTACGGTAGTCGATGTTGGTGTATCCAGCAGCATTTAAAGTGTCGATTGCGTTTTGATGAACGCCTTCTAACAACAAGAAACGAATTTTATCTTTAGGTAGAGAAAGATGTTGGCTCATTACGGCTCCGCTACAAAGGCCAAATTTAGTCGCGATATGATAACATATGACAAGGGTCTATATACATTTCCTTTATGACGCAAAGGATAGGTATTTTTGCCATACATACTGCCGTACATTACAGATTTTGGTCTAGCTAAGGCTGTAATTTTTAAGGCGAGATTGTGAAAATGCTTATTTCCGCAGGGTTTCAGTGGAAAATGTCTTATAATGCTGCACAGTGAAAAGTGCCACAGTCATGCTGCTGGTTTTATGTTCACAATCAGTCTAAGACATCATTTTCTTGTGAATCCTTTTACAAATGAATGCTCTATAGACCATCCACCACTTGTATATTTCTTGTTAGGTCTGCAAACGATGAATGCTCCAGTCGCTTTAACACCTGAGTTATTAACCCAATTGACAGCCATTGTTGGCGAAAACCGCATTAAGACAGATGCGGATAGCCTGCAAAACTGGGGTCGGGATCACACTAAACATTTCGATCCAAACCCGTCGGTCATCGTTTTTCCATCTAGCACAGAACAAGTGCAACAGATTGTAAAACTTGCCAACCAGTTTAATGTGGCAATTACCCCATCAGGTGGTCGTACCGGTTTATCTGCGGGTGCTGTAGCAGCCAACGGTGAAATCGTGGTGAGCATGGAGAAGATGAATCAGATTCTGGAATTCTTCCCGGCAGACCGTATGGTCCGTGTACAAGCGGGTGTAGTGACTGAACAGTTGCAGAACTATGCTGAAGAACAGGGCATGTACTACCCGGTAGATTTCGCATCTTCAGGTTCTTCACAAATTGGCGGTAACATTGGTACCAATGCCGGCGGTATTAAAGTGATTAAATACGGCATGACCCGTAACTGGGTGCTTGGTCTGACTGTTGTGACCGGTAAGGGTGATATCCTGCGCCTGAACAAGGGCATGATCAAAAACGCGACCGGTTATGCACTGCAACATTTATTCATTGGTGGTGAAGGCACTTTAGGTCTGGTGACTGAAGCTGAAATCAAGCTTGAGCGTCAACCGCATGACTTGCAAGTGATGGTTTTAGGCGTACCAGACTTTGATGCAATCATGCCGGTACTGCATGCATTCCAGAACAAAATTGATTTAACTGCATTTGAATTCTTTGGTGAACTCGCAATGCAGAAAGTACTGGACAATGGTCACGTACAACGTCCATTCGAAACGGCTTGTCCATTCTATGTGTTGCTTGAATTTGAAGCACCATTTGAACCGATTATGGATGCGGCGATGGAAATCTTCGAGCATTGCATGGAACAAGGTTGGGTGCTTGATGGTGTCATGAGCCAAAGCCTAGAACAGGTACATAGCTTATGGCGTTTACGTGAAGATATTTCTGAATCAATCGCGCCGTTCACACCATACAAAAATGACATTTCAGTACTCATTACCCACGTTCCTGCATTCATTAAAGAAATTGATGCGATTGTGGCGGAAAATTATCCTGACTTTGAAATTTGCTGGTTCGGTCATATTGGTGACGGTAACTTGCACTTGAATATCTTGAAACCTGCTGACTTAAGTAAAGATGAATTCTTTGCCAAATGTCAGGTGGTGAATAAATACGTGTTCGATACTGTGAAAAAATATGACGGTTCGATTTCTGCGGAACATGGTGTTGGTATGACCAAAAAACCTTACCTCAATTACACCCGTTCTGAAGAAGAAATTGGCTACATGAAAGCCTTGAAACAGGTATTTGATCCAAACGGTATTATGAACCCGGGTAAATTATTTGATCTTTAATATTTAACCTGTAAGTTCTATGCGCCGATGACTACATAACTGTTATCGAGTATGAAAAAAAGGCATGGCATCATAGATGCGATGTCTTTTTTTTATGGGGGATATTTCCCAATGTTACGTTTACTCTCTACCTGTATCATTTGTTTGGGGTTAATGTCGGGCTGTGCCACGACCAAAAAACTAGCGTCTAAAGTAAATATAGGTTCATCCGATACCCCAATGGCTCAGGTATTAAAAGAGCGTCCGGAATTACATAAAAATCTGACTACAGTCGATGTGCGACAATATTTTAACCGCGCCGAGTCACCTACAGCAGCACAGGTGAAAGTGACTGAAACCGGATTAATGGATGATTCTGTCCGTTCAATCCGTACCACTTATAGCTTTAAAAATATAAATGGCAATTGGAAAAAAACGGGGACACAGACCGAATATCAATGCCAACGCAGTAAAAATAGCAAAGCATTTCAAACGGCAAAATGTCCTTGATGAGTTTTTAATTCAGGAATGCTATTTCGGCCATTATGTCGCATAAAAAGCGTATCGATTGATGCGCTTTTTTGCGTTTGGGGATACAAGAACAATGAATATTTTGATTGTGGGTAATGGTTTTGATTTGTCGCACTATTTGCCGACAAAGTATGATCATTTTATGGATGTGATGACCGCTATAGAAGAAAAAGATACAGGTGGTAAAAAAGGTAATTTGGAGGTCAACTCTTTAAAAAAATGGATGGATTTACTTGATGATATGTTTGAAAGAAAAAAAGATGAGCCACCTTTAAGCTATCAGATGAATTTTGATGAATTGTTTTCTAAAACTCGTGATCCCAACTTTATAGAAAAAACAAAAGAGTTCTATTTGACTGAAAATATTGAAATTTGTGCGAAAGATATTGTAAAAATTCAATATCGTCTAGAGCTTAATTGTTGGTATCAATATTTTAAAAAACATGTAAAAGATGTTAAGACCTGGATTGATTTTGAGCAAAAAGTTGAAAGTGCTTTGGCACTTGTATTTAGATTTATAAGAAAAATTGATACAAAGTTTGAAAAATATGGAAAACTAGAGCCGACACTTAAAATTTTAACAAACACAAATTCTGATAAAGAGGATAATACAATTTATATCTCTGAATTAGAGATGGCTCTGCTTGATAAGTTAAAATTATGTGAACTTAATAGTAATTATGGAAAAGTAATAAGTGGTGGATTAGGGGCAATGCCTGATAATCGGAGAGGCTTTATAAGTGTTAATTGGTTTTATGTTGAAGAAAAAATTGATTATGGTTTTTCTGCTGAAAAATATATATCTTTTTTAAATAATCAATTAGAGGAATTTATTGAAATATTTAATCTTTATGTAAACTTAGTCGTTGATAAATTAAAAACAACAAATTCATTTATAATAGATAGCGAAAATTGGCAAAAACCTGAAAAAATATTTTCTTTTAATTATACAAATACATATCAACGAATTCATGACAATATAGAGGTTGATTTTTTACACGGTTCATCAGGAGAAGAGCAAAATATTGTTTTAGGTGTTTCTGATTTAACGGATGAATCTTTGGAGAAGCTTAAAGCTTATGGATTTACCAAATATCATCAAAAGCTTTTCAATGAAACGGATTATTTATTCTTAGACTCATATAAGTCAGATGTTGCAAAGCATAAAAGAAAAATTGAATATTTTGAAAAAGATTTTGGTTCTCATGACCCATTGGCTAAAAAATTCGAAAGACAAAATTTAATGGAAGATCAAAGTAAGCTTAATTTAAATATAAGTATTTGGGGGCATTCATTAGATTTATCAGATGAGGATTATATAAAAGATATTTTTAGTCTAAATGATGATGATATAGATCGAAATGTTCGGGTAATTATTTATTACTTTGATAAAAATGCAAAGTTTGCTTTATTAAACAATTTATTGGCAATTCTAAAGAAAGATAAAGTAGAGCGATGGATGAAAAATAAATGGCTAGTTTTTAAGCCAAATCCAGAAATTAAATTTAATGAAATGATTGCGGAAAAAACAGCTTAAAGACAAGAAAAACCGTCTCTGCTAAACTACACCTACTCAACCAAGTAGGTGTATTTGTTTGAGATCAACTATTCTCACGATTTTTTATTTAAACACCTTGTGAATATGGTGTTTTAAGTCACTTATAACCAAGTGCATTTCCCAAACTTTAATTTAAATACTCAATGCTTGTCATTGGGCTGACGCTTCTCTCCCTAAAAATAGTGCGTAGCTCTACAAGCCTAAAATATATGTAGAAAAACAATGCAAAATGTTCAAACTACCACCTTAAACCGTGCCACGCTGATGTTTCCATTGGCATTGGTCCTGTTTGAATTTTCCGTCTATATCGGTAACGACCTGGTTCAACCGGCCATGCTCGCCATTACCAAAGACTTTGGCGTCAGCAGTTCATGGGCACCATCTTCCATGTCGTTTTATCTGCTCGGTGGGGCATGTGTGGCATGGTTACTCGGCCCATTGTCCGACCGTTTGGGACGAAAAAAAGTGCTGCTCGCAGGTGTGTTGTTCTTTGTACTGTGCTGCTTGTTGATTTTACTGACGAAAAATATTGAAAGCTTTTTAGCACTACGCTTTTTACAGGGTATAGGCTTAACTGTTATTTCCGCTGTCGGCTATGCCGCCATTCAGGAAACCTTTGAAGAACGCGACGCAATTAAAGTCATGGCGCTAATGGCCAATATTTCTTTGCTTGCACCCTTACTGGGTCCTGTGATTGGCGCATTCCTGATTGATCACGTGTCATGGCATTGGGGTTTTATTGGTATCGCATTTTTAGCCTTTTTAAGCTGGTTTGGACTGAAAGCCAAAATGCCGGATACAAAGCTGAGCATTCCAAAACAGCCATTCAGCTACATTCTGGATGACTTTAAACAGGTCTATAAAAACAAGCGCTTCTTAATCATGACCTTGGCATTGCCGATGATTAGCATGCCGCTGATGCTGTGGATTGCACTTTCACCTGTGATATTGGTAGAAGAACTGGGTTTTAGCAGTATGCAATATGGCCTGGCACAGTTTCCGGTCTTGGGTGGATTAATTGTCGGTAATATAGTGCTGATTAAAATTATCGACAGACTGGCTTTGGGGAAATCGGTGCTGATTGGCTTACCGATTATGCTGCTCGGAACCCTAGTTTTACTTGCCGGTGTGATCTGGCAGGATTATCTGATCTGGTGCTTAATTACAGGCATGACCTTGATTAGCTTTGGTGAAGGCATCAGTTTTTCCGTGCTGTACCGTTTTGCGCTGATGTCATCGGAAGTTTCCAAAGGTACAGTCGCAGCCGCCGTTTCGATGCTGTTGATGTTCAGCTTCTTTATTATTATTGAACTGGTTCGGGTGATGTATGAGCAATACCATCTTTGGGCCTATGCGGTGGCCTGTTTTATTTTAATTGCACTGTGGTTTGGTTTCCCTCGAGCAATGCTCAAAGAAATTTTAAAAGAACGTGTCGAGAAGGGGGAGTTTTAGGAAAAGCTCCTTCTGCCTGTGGGAGATGAAATTCTATATTTACCTCCCCTAACCCCTCTTGAAAGGAGGGGAATATACCCGCTTGAAATCAGCATTTTCTTCCTGTAGGAGATGAAAAATATTCCGCAAGGGATGAGAGGGCGCTTTATTATTCGCTAAAAAAGAAAATAGCCCGTTAATAAAAAACTATACCTCGGATTCAGCGACTGGCTGTTCAAAGCTCTTTAATTTACGGTCGAAAATAAAAGTTCCAAACGGTAAAATGGATGCGATTAAGCCCAGAATAAACATGGTAATCGACCATTTCTGTCTTTCGCACACGATAAACAAAACAATTAAAAACAGGATAAACAGTACGCCGTGCCCCATACCGACATATTTCACCAGGATCGGATTATCCAGCATATATTTCATCGGCATGGCGATGAAAAGAAGCAACAGAAAGGAAATACCTTCTAAAAGACCGACAACACGTAAAGTTTGAATATTCATGGTCATGCTTAAATCTATGAGAATGAACCTTGAGTGTACCGAATATTGCCGTAGTAGTGTATGAAAATTCGATGTATTTTTAAAACTTATCAAATACTTATAACCAAGTGTTGAACTCGGGTTATTTGATTTCCTGCGCCCATAATTCGGTTCTTAAATTTAACAGTTCAGGCAATGTTTCCAGCAATAAACTGATCTGCTTCAGTACCAGTAATAAATTTTCAGACAGATTTTCCTGTGTGCTCATCTGTTTAATTTCTTGCAGCTTATCCTGAATTTTGTCTGTATCTAAAGGCCGTTGCTGTAACAGTACGGCAAATAAAGTGTCTTTACACCACAGCATTAAATCCAGTACTTGTGCATCCTGAACTTGCTCGCGGTGGCTGCCCAAAGCCGAAACATAACTGAGTTGACTGTGGCTATACACCAGATAACGGAAGGCGGAATGAATCAGCGCCTGATTGGGATTGGGTTCGGTACTCAAACTGGAAATCATGCTCGACAGTTCAATTTGCGCATTGTGGGCAGTCCGACGTGCACGACGGTAATCCAGACTGTTGTTTTTACCGAACTGGTATTGCTTCGCCACCGCATCGAAATACTCCAAAGTAGCTTGATTACTCTTTTTGATGGTGCTGGAAATATTACGGAAGTTCCAGTCGGGCCAGATAAAACTCACCGCAAACCAGGCGATCAGACAGCCTAAAAGGGTATCAATAATGCGCGGTAAAATGATGGCGTATCCTGCACCTTTTAGGTTGAAAATCAGCAGTACCATTAAGGTCGCCATCAGCGTCGCCATGGCATATTTTTTGGAACGCAAATAGAAAAAGTACACCCCGGAAATAATGGTCAGTACCAGTTGTCCTTCAATACTCGGTACAAAATATAAAATAGGAATGCCGAGCAATACCCCTAAAACCGTGCCTAAAGTCCGCAGTTTTAAGCGGCTTTTGGTGGCGAAATAACTGATCTGGCAGACAAACAAACTGGTGAGTAAAATCCAGTAGCCATTTTTGGCAAAAGGCAATAACGAGATGGCATAGCCGACGGTAAATACAAAGGCAATCCGAACTGCATGACGAAACAGCGCTGAATTTGGCGTGAGATGCTGTTTCAGCTTGAGCCATAAATCCTGCACATCGTGAATATCATCATCCAGCAGATTCAAATTTTCCTGATGTTGCAAATAATTCTGACGGTAATTATTTTGCTCATGACTTAAATTGATAAATTGTTCCTGAATTTTCTTTAAATTACGCAAAATCAGCAGCAGGTTTTTCACTTCCAAATTTCGCGGATTTTCCTCCATCCATAATTGAATCGAGTTTTCCAAATTGGCAAGGGCAATATCTGTGTCCGGATTGGACTGATAACGTTGATGGCTCAGAATATCTTGCGCCAGTTTCTGGCAGGAGAGGGCATGCAGTTTTACATTTTTCTGAATCCGGAAAATCAGGTCGGTACGGCTAAAGTTTTGATGAATATTTTCATAATGCAGATAGTTTGATGTCGCCTGTTCATGAATGTCTTGCGCCAGAAAATACAGATTGAGCCAGTAAATCGTATTTTTATTGGCACGCGAGGCTTTTAAACGGGTCAGTAAGGATGCCTTGGTGGTATTCAGGCTTTGTACCACTTCACTGTTTTTTAAGGAAAGTTCATACAGCAGCGGTTCAATGTTGTCGGTATTGTCCGGGTCAAATAGACGAGCTTTGGCCAAGAGTAATTCAGCAATGGCATTAAAATTGGCCGCCAGATTGTCCTGGACAGCCTGTGTCGGTTTGAGTAAATAGAAGATGATCGAGCTCAGGCCATACCACAGCGCACCCAACACAAAATAGCTTGGTTGCTGATACCATTCGCTATATTCCCCCAGTCCAAACATGGTGTAAATGGACAGTAAAATAGTGCCAAAAGAAATGGTGGCATAACGCTGTCCCAGTGCACCCATTAAAATAAAGGCTGCACTGGAGAGCGATAAATACAGGATAAAAAGCAGTTTATAAGGATAAAGAAATTCAAGAATACTGCTGACGCAAAAAAACAGCAGGCAGACATAGAGCAGATTACGCAGACGAATACTTAGGCGGTCATCAAAATCGGTCAGGGCAGTGGCAATGGCGCCTAAGGTTAGCGGAACAATTAAAGGCTCATAACCCAAGAACAGTAAGCCTAAGGTTGTTCCAGTCAGAACAATAAAAATTTGCAGACAATAGATTAAAATGGAATTTGATTTAAAGCGTTGAAGTAAGTCTTTCAGGCTATTCACGATTTTTCTAAAGCTCAATTATTGTGAATATAGCCTGAGCTTTTTTCGCTGTGCTGTCAATTTGTCATCGTTAGCGTGGCTCGATGTTCTCTTTCATTTTCAGGTCAGAATAAAAAAGCAGACATTCAGCCTGCTTTTTTATTCTATGGTTTTATGGACAAATTATTGAATCACACCACAGGCAATCCGGTCTCCGCCACCGCCTAAAGGTTTAGGCTCATCGGCATAGTTGTCACCACCCGCATGGACCATAATCGCCAAGCCTTGAACATCGGCCAGTTTTAAACGTGGAGCCACCAGTTTTTCCCGAGATTTGCCTGTAGCATCCACCGTAATAAGGGGTAAATCACCCAGATGGCCAGTGAGTGGCGTACCGTGATGTGGCGCCTGATTCGGGTTGAAATGACCTCCAGCGGCAATGGCTGCGCCCATTTTGCCATCTTTTTCTGCCGGACCACAGAAGCCTTTTTCATGAATATGGAAACCGTGAGGCCCAGGAGGCAGATCACTTAAATGGGTATTGATGACTAGACCAGACGGGCTATCGCGTAATTCTACAGTCCCGATTTTATTACCTACGCCTTGTGCGGTTACGGCATTGACCGTTACCCGTTGAGCTTTATGTTCATTTATAGGCATGGTGCCGGTACAACCAGCCAAAAAAATTGCCCCTAGTGTTGCCATTGCACCTTGTTTGAATAGGGTTTTCATGATTTGAAGCATCCTGACTTTTTATAATTTGCACCATTGAAACAAAGTCGAGGATACAAGACCACGTGATTTAAGTAGTCGAATGTATAAGTTTTTTAACTTAGGCTTACCAGCTTAATCAGTGTGGTGTTTTTCATCATCAATATCATGGGCAAGCGTGGCTTTAGGCATCATTAAACCTTCAGTTTCATTGGTTTCATGCAGCCATTCACGCCAAATTGCCAGTAATACGGCCAGAATGACCGGACCAATAAATAATCCCACCATGCCAAAGCTGGCCAGACCACCAAGTACACCAAACATAATCAGTAGGAAGGGGATCTGGGTGGCGCCTGAAATCACTAGTGGACGGATCACATTGTCTGCGGTACTGACAATACACACGCCCCATGCCATCACTCCAATTGCTTCAATGGTATGTCCCTGAGAAAATAACCACAGCGAAACAGAGGTGTAGGCCACTGGAGGTCCAAAAGGAATCAGTGCCAGCAGGAAGGTGATAATGGTCAGCACCATCGGATTAGGCACATCGGCAACAAAATAGCTGATGCCTGCCAGAATGGATTGGGCAATGGCAGTCAGGCCTACGCCATAGACCACGGCACGGGTGGTTTCAGAAATGGTGTCCAGGTAATGATGGATACGTGGGCCAATTACCATTTCCAGAGCTTTGCTGACCTGATTTAAAATGGTGTGACCATCACGGTAGAAGAAAAATAGCGACATCATGGCAAAGCAGAGCTTGATAAGATTTTTGCTGACTTCGTTCAGTACCGCCTTACCGTAATTTAAATGCCCCTGAACCCATAAAGACACTGACTGAACAATACTGTTTGGGTCCTGGTTAATTTCTCTTAAAGTACGTGAAATTTCTTTGCCAATAAAAGGTAACTGCCGAATAAAGTCAGGAACATTCAGGTGACCGGAAAAGACCTGTCTCTGTAATTCGTAATACAGATTTCGGCCTTCATGCTGCAACATAAAGATTGCAAAAATAATCGGTAAGCCCAGCACTAAAACTACAGCAAGAATCATTACTGTGGCACTGAGGGAGGGACGTTGTCCACACATGCGTAATACCGACTGATACAGCGGCCAGGTGACATAGGCAATAATTGCCGCCCAAACTACAGGTACAATAAAATATTTGAGCACATGAAAACTCAAATACATTAGGACAAAAAACAGTCCAAATAATAAAACCTTTTGTAATGTGGGCGCGTAATGTTGCACTGAATTCACTGACTACTTCCTAAGTTCGGAGATCATCTTAACCGAAAAAAAAGCTCCCGAGAACGAGAGCTGGGTAAGTTGTGATGAATATTTATTGCACATTTCTACACTAAAGCTTTCACCGCATCAATTGAGTGCGATTAAAACCAGGCGCTGGGATCATCAACAATAGCATTTAACAGTGGTTGCCATTGATCTTGCATGGCTAAATAGTTTTTTTGCGTTTTATCAAAAATACTCAGTCCATGCATGGCAAGCTGAGCATAGGCGGCACGTTCGGAAATCCAGGCCACTGGCTGCTGTTCAATTTTTTGGAAAAAATCCTGAATATCTTTGGAACTGGCAGTGTTTGCTTTCATCCGGTTAGCCAACAGTAAAATCTGTACCTTCCCTTTGCGGATGCGTTTAATATCCTGTAGATGCTTTAGGAAACGGCGGGTACTGTCAATATCAAAGAAAGAGGGCTGCAATGGGGTAATAATGGCATGTGCTTCACTGATCAATTGTTCGGCATGTTCGCCAGATAAGGCACCCGGTGCATCAATAATCAGATATTCGATATTTTTAGGCACATCACCAATCGATTTTTCCTGACGCCAGTCCAGGCTTTGAATAGGCGCAGCCTCTTCCGGACGCTGTTTAAGCCACTGCAGGGCAGATTTCTGGTTGTCCGCATCGGCAAGTGCAACTTTGTAGCCCTTTTGTGCCAAAGCGGCAGCAAGATTAATAGCGGTAATAGTTTTCCCGCATCCCCCTTTTTGATTGGCAATTAATATAGTTTTCATGACCCTAACGATTTTATTCTGCTCAGCCCTAGCATATCATTGTTTGATGTGATGAAGATGACTCATGACAAAAGTATGAAGGCTTATTGGCCGATAATTTTTGCAAGTAGGGAAAAACAATGTCCATTTGGATGGCAATGCTGATTGGGGCGTGTATTGGCGTGGTATTAACCACCATGATTTTAAGTAATACCCGTAATGGACGAGTCAAGGCAGAGTATGAGCAGTACATTGCTGAACTGGAACTGGAGCATCAACAGGCTTTGGCTCATGCGCAAAAACGCAGTGTCAATACCAGCCGTGCGGTGCTCAAAGGCAAAATGGCAGAACAACTGGCGCCGATTATGCCTCAGTTTCAATACTTGCCCAGTGATGCCAAATTTCTGGGTGATCCGGTCGATTATGTGGTTTTCGATGGTTATACCGACTTGCGCGATGGCGAAGGAAGTTCGGAAGATATCGAAGTTGTGTTGATTGATATTAAAAGCGGAGGCGCACGCCTGACTAAAGGTCAACAGGCGATTGCCCAGGCCATACGGGAAGGGCGGGTACGTTTTGAAACGGTACGCATCGATTTTGATGATTAAAACGGCGATGTGAGCCCGCCATTCAATTCAAGATCATTGTTTTTGAGCACGGGCAAACAGCATACGCTGGGCAATTTTAGGAATACCGGTGGCATTCAGGTAATGTTTTTCTTTAAAATTGAAATGTGCATCCAGCAAGGCCTGTTCAATATTACGGTTCAGATGACAGCCATCGGCAAGGCGTTTTTGAATGGGCGTCAGTAAATTCTGTAAATGCTGCACGTGAATGGCGCTCTCATGTACGCGTTTAATCGCCAGCTGATAAATATCCGCATTCGGTTCCAATGCGTAGAGGGTATCGACATTTTGATAAAAAGGCAGATTAACCCCGGTACCAAAGCCAATTTCCAGCACTTCGCCTGTAATGGGTAATAGCAGTTCGCGACGCTGATCCATGAGGCTGGGTGTTTGCATCACTTGATTGAGCAAATGCGGGAAAATGTGCTGTTGGTAAAATTTATAAATCATTGTCACTTAATTTTTCTTGCTTTATCTCATCTTAGTTTAACCAATCTTCTGCTCAGGAAATAAGACAAAAAAGTGACTGAATATATCTATATTGTTACCAAGTCCATATAGTTATTTAAGCTTACTGGCTTAAAATTAATATAGAAATCAAGAAATTTGTTAGGGGCATAAAGATGATCAGGTCAATATTATTCAGTACTTTACTTGTCGCCAGCATGTTGCAAGTGAGTGCGAGTGCCTCTGTCGATCATAATATTGCAAAGGGTCTGGCTCCAGTATCTAAAGACCAGTCGATCAAAAAGTTGCAATCCTTCAAAGGTGATTTTCGTATTTTAGGTTCGAAAATCTATACCAGCGATGAACAGGCCAAGTTTTCACCGATTGATTATGCCGTGAGTTGGGGATTGTTTGCTGAACCTGAAATAGCACGCCATATCTCGGTAAACCAGTATGACCGCTATTTAAACTGGAAGATTGATCGCCTGCCGGTGCCTGCCGATCAAGCCATGCAGATGGTGTCGAACATGCACATCATTCCTGCTAATCCTCAAATTGCCAGGCAGATCAAGCATGTAAAACGTGGTGATCTGGTTCGGCTAAAAGGCGAGTTAGTGGAAATTAAAGACAAGAATCTGGTCTGGACTTCATCTTTAGTCCCGACAGATACGGGTGATGGCGCGTGTGAACTGTTTCGTGTCAGTTCAATTGAATGGATTGAACGGGTTAAAGGTTAATTGGCTTTTATAAGAAGATGATTAAAAGAGTAAATTCATGAAAGCTTTAGTACTAAGTTTTGCTGCAATTCTAGGATTCAGCATGGTGGGGTGTAGCAGTATGAGTCCAACGGTAGATGGCAAAACCCATGTCTATTCCTTGAAACAGCAATGTCCGAGTTTGTTGGAAATGAACGTAGGACAAACCCTGGAACTTACTGTGCCAGAAAATCCGACTACAGGTTATATCTGGCAAGTGGCACAGCCGCAGAATATCTTAAAAGTTGAAGAAATTTATCGACAAGATCAAGTGAAAAGCCAGCAACCGATGGTGGGAGTAGGTGGCGAAAAGTTATTTCGTTTTACTGCGCTGCAACCGGGTGAAGAATGGATTCACGTGAAACATAGCCGATCATGGGAACAAAATCCGATTGATGAATGGCGTTGTCGGGTTCGGGTTTCTTGATTTAATTTTTTTTAGATTTCTTTGGGAAAAGGGGGATTTATTGATTTTCTAAATCCCTCCTGACCTCCCTTTCTGAAAGGGAGGAGTAAAAAGCCCGCTTTATTAAAGCGGGCTTTTTCATATTCTAAGACGTATATAAGTAACTTATTTCGCTGTTAATGCCTGACCGTCAAACTGAATGCCATCCCAGCCATTTCGCATAAACTGGCGAATGTTCTGGTGATCTGTAGCTTCAGGGGTCGCTAATACCGCTGCATAATGTTCAGCAAACAGGCTTAAGGTCTGAGCTTGGTCTAGACCATTAAGTTTGGCAAAAGAAAATACTTTAGCACTGCCTTGGTTTTCGGTTGCAGCATTGGCTTGTTTGCCATTTTGAAACGCTGTAGGGGTATGCTGATAACGTGCATCAATGTACGCAATCACGTCTGCAAATTTGATTTCACCTGCCTGAAGCTGTGCCAATAAATCCTGAGCCATAATTTCCTCAATTCATAGAAAAAAGTTGAAAAACACCGCGACTATAACAATTTTTACTGCAGTATTTCATTACTATTTCAGCTCATTTGTACTGTATAGTGAACAAAGAATTTATACCATCTTGATCTTTGATCTGACAAAAATGGAACAGATATGAATTGGCTACTGGTAGCTTTGGGGGGAGCGGTAGGCGCAAGTTTGCGTTATGGCGCAGGGGTATTGCTATTTAAACCGAGCAGCGGATTTCCGTGGACGACGTGGTGGGTAAATATCTTTGGCTGCCTGCTTGCCGGTATTTTCTTTGCTTATAGCCAGAAATTTCCTGTTTTGCAAAATGAAGCACGCCTGTTCTTGATGGTGGGTATTTTAGGTGGCTTTACCACTTTTTCCAGTTTTGGTCTGGAAACCTTTCAGCTATTGAAGCATGGTCAAATCGCACTGGCTTTGGGTTATGTGATGTCCAGTGTGATTCTGGGAGTTATGGTTTTGGCAGTGGGTTTTTACCTGTTTCAATGGCTGTTACACAGCAGATAAAATTTAAATATTCATAATAAAAATAAAAAAAGCCCAAGTTGGAGGAGGAGACCTGGGCTTTGTAAGGTTTTAGCTTAAGGGTTAAAGCTTAAAATAATATGAAGTTAATGTGAGCGTTTGAAACGCGCGAAACGTTTATTGAAACTTGCCACACGACCTTCATTGCTGGTTTGACGCTGTTCACCAGTATAAAACGGATGCGAGGCACTGGAAATATCTAGGGTAACATAAGGATAAGTCTGGCCTTCGTATTCACGTGTCTGGGTCGGCTTTAAAGTGCTGCCAATAATAAAATAGACATCCGCATTGGTATCGTGGAACAGCACTTGTTGATAATCTGGGTGGATATCTGGACGCATACATTTCTCCATTGTATTTTTTAAAGATAAAGAAATGTTATAACATAACAATTATCAAGTCAAATAAAACCCGGTCACCATGGGCTAACCGGGTGGGTGTGGCGTGATCAGACTCGAGGCGGCACCAGCTCCTCAAATAAATCATTCAGGTTATCATTCACTTTTAAATGAATTAAATTCCAGTAATGTCCGGAAACCGTACGGTTGACCATTAAGGTATCCGGTGAAGGCTTAAACACATCCCAATATTTTAATGACGGTTTGAGCAGTTCGACGCCATCATGATGAGCAGAATTTTCAGCAAAATCGTAATGGGTGGTCAATGGACGCATCAACACTTCCAGCCACTGACGATAGAGCTCTTCAGGAAACTTGCCTTGAGTGGTAAGAGAATGCAGATCATCCAGTTTCTGTTCCATTTCGGCAATATTGCCTTCACGGGCGGCATTAATCAGGGTCTTGAAATTGGAGACAATTTCAGTGGACAGGGTTTTGACACCGCCATAGTCATAAATAATCACCGTGCCATCTTCACGGAAGGCAAAGTTACCCGGATGCGGGTCACAGTGGAAACGTTTCAGATAGAAAATTTCCTGACCAATGGCACGGAACAGGCGGCGTCCCAGTTCATTTCGGGTGTCTTGAGACCAGCTGCTGGCGGTTTCCATGCTTTCGCCCTGTTCCAGACTCAAGGTTAAAATGTGACGCGAAGAATAGTCGCTATAGACTTGAGGAATAATAATTTTATTGTCTAATGTTTGATGAAATGTACGCGTGACTTCTAAGTTTTGCGCTTCAATCTCATAGTTCAACTCATTATCCAGACTTTCCTGAATTTCCTTAAACAAGCGGTCCTGCAATTTACGGTCAATTTTCAATACACCCATTAAACGTAAGGCCAGACGAACCTGTTTCAGGTCACTTTCGCAGGCTTCATCCACCCCCGGATATTGTACTTTCACCACCACCTGCTGACCGTTCGGCAAGATGGCTTTATGCACCTGACCAATAGAGGCCGCAGCAAAAGGCTGTTCATCGAAGTGTTTAAAGATTTTATTGAGCGGTTTACCCAGTTCTTTTTCGACTTGCGCTTTAATTTCAGCAAAAGGCATGGCTGGGGCTTGGCGTTGTAACTTGCTAATGGCGCGGGCCACTTCAGGCGGGAAGATATCTTTATATTGTGAAGCAATTTGCCCCACTTTCATGACCGCACCTTTCATTTCACCCAGGGTGTCCGCAATCTGAAGACCTATATCCTGAAAAAGTTTACTGCGCGAGGCATTTTTTTGTTCTTCATCGGCATTAAAATTTTTAATCGAGTTTGACACGGTTTTAGTTGCAATACTCGCCGTCATACTGGCAAGTTTCATAAAGCGACGACCGGGGGTCCTAGCCGTTTTTGCCATGCGATATTCCTCAGGATCATCATAGATGGGTTTTAATGATCATAGGCGTTAAACTGGATATTGCCTACTTTAAATTGTTAAAAGCTGCATTTTTACACTGAGATCATCAAAAAAATGAAGATTTTAATTATATAAAATACTGAATTATTTATTATTATTTTTCTATTTATTTTGTATGGATCTCATTCCTTTTCATGGGAAAAGGAATGAGTCTATGACATTTTAATGGGTTTTCAGTCGATGATTGATTCTATATAAACGCGTTAATAATAGGATACAGGCCACGGTTAAACCGACAATCAAACCCACCCAGACACCGGCGGCCTGCATTTCGGTAAAACGTGCCAGATAAACCCCGACCGGGAAGGCGATGACCCAATAGGCAATCATGGTAATCCACATGGGGCCTTTGGTGTCCTGCATGCCGCGCAGGCAACCTGCCGCACTGACTTGCCAGGCATCCATCAGCTGATAGGCCATAGCAAATAACAGCAGATACAGCGCGAACTGTGTTACGTCATAATCCGAGGTGTAAATGGACACAATTTCTGGCCGGAAAAACCAGATCAATGCCATGGTAGCGAAGGCAAAAACAGTGCCGGTGGCCAGACCTAAATATTGCACCTTATACATCGCCTGCCAGTTTTTTTCCCCATAATAGGTGCCCACACGAATGGTCAGTGCAATCGCCAGGGACATCGGGATCATAAATAACTGCGAGGTCACGGACATGGCAATCTGGTGGGCGGCCACCAAGGTTTCGCCCAAGGGGCTGAGCACAATGGCAGCCGTGCTGAACAGGCTCACCTCAAAAAAGATGGCCAGGCCAATCGGGAACCCAAGTTTTAAAATGCGCTTGATCCAGTTGGGATTGATTTTTTCAAATGCAGCAAAAGGCTGTGTTTTTTTGTAGGCCGAACCTTTAAATATATAGGCTGCGAGTGCAATAAACATCAGCCATTGCAAAATAGCGGTAGCAAAACCACAGCCGGCACTGCCCAGTTCAGGGATTGGACCCCAGCCATACATGAAAATAAAGTTAAGCGGAACGAGTGCAACCAGCGCGCCTAGACTAATGGCGGTGACAGGGCGTGGATGACCCAGTGCTTCCGAATAGCCACGCAGCGCTGCATACATGGTCACGGCGGGCATCCCCAGGCCAATGGCATGCAGGAATAAACTGGCTTTCGGAAGTAACGCTTCTGGCACGCCTAAAATAGGTAATAAAAATGGCATGACTTGTAAAATCAGCGCAGCGATGATGCCTAGAATCAGGGCGATCCACAGGGATTGTCGTGCAATGCTGGCAATTTTTTCAGGTGTACGTGCGCCGTTGGCTTCCGCCACCAAAGGCGTGGTGGCAATCATGATGCCGCTGAACAGCAGCATGACCGGAATCCATAAGCCTACCCCGACAGCAATCGCGGCAAGGTCCACCGGAGACAGATGTCCGGCCATAATGGTATCAATCAGTCCCAAACCGGCTTGGGAAAATTGAGTGACCAGAATTGGAATCATCAAATGAAAGAGTTGTTTTAATTCATAACGGGTCGTTGTAACCGACGAGACATTCGACACAAAAAATTACTCATCATGTGCTTAGAATAATGAGGTGTTAGCGTTGTAAAGTGAGAAGCACACCAATAAAAATCACCACGCCACCTAACATGCGTTGCCAATTAACGGGTGTTTTTTCTGTTCCAAGTAACCCAAAATGATCCAAAAACATCGAAGTGACGAGTTGACCAAAAATAATTAAACCGGACAGGGTTAGAAAACCGAGTTTGGGCGCGGCATAAATACTGAGGCTAATGGCATATACCCCCAGAAATCCGCCCAACCATAAATACCATGGAAGTTGCACAAACGTGGCAAAACCCGGTTTTTCTACCGGCTGAAAAAACACCAATATGGCCAGCAGTATTGTACCAATCAGAAAAGATAAAAGGGCGGCTTGTAAGGGAGAATTTAAATATTCTCTCAACTGGCTATTGATAGCCGTTTGAATGGTGAGCGCGATACCAATCCCTAGGGTCAGGGGGATAAATAACAATAACTGAGCAGATATTTTCATCATTCTAACAATTTAATTCTTCTATAGTTTTCTCTAGTGTACTGATATTCATTGTGAGATTTTATCAGTGTCCTGATGCAGTCATGTTAAAATATGCATCTTCCTTTACCCATTTCGAGCTTGTTCCTTGGCTGAATTAAATCCTGCATCTGTTCCTTTATCTTTATATATTCATATGCCGTGGTGTGTGCGTAAATGTCCCTATTGTGACTTTAACTCGCATGCAGTACCGGATGGAAAACTGTCTTTAGATTTGGAGCAGGAATATTTACAGGCTTTGGTAGAAGACTTTAAAACCCAGGTCGACTTTGCCCAAGGCCGTCAGATTCATAGTGTCTTTATTGGTGGAGGTACGCCATCTTTAATTTCAGCCAAAGGTTATCAATGGTTATTTAGTCAGTTAAAAGCCATGCTTCCTTTTGAAGATGGCTGTGAAATTACTCTGGAAGCCAATCCGGGAACGGTGGAGCATGATCCCTTTGCAGGTTATTTGGCAGCAGGAATTAACCGTCTTTCCATTGGTGTGCAGAGTTTTAATACCGATCAGCTGAAAAAATTAGGTCGTATTCACAGCAATGATGATGCGATTAATGCCATTCATTTGGCCCGTGAAGCAGGTTTTGAACGCATCAATGTCGATTTGATGCATGGTTTGCCAGAACAAACTTTAGAACAAGCCTTAAATGATTTAAAACTGGCAGTGGAAAATGGTGCTACTCATGTGTCGTGGTATCAACTGACCATTGAACCCAATACCGTATTTTTCCGTACCCAGCCGGTTTTACCTGTAGAAGATGTTTTGGAAGATATTCAGGAACAGGGCGAGGCATATTTAAAAGCCAATGGTTTTGTGAACTATGAAGTTTCAGCTTGGCGTAAGGAAAAACCGTCTGCGCATAATTTAAATTATTGGCAGTTTGGTGATTATCTGGCAATTGGGGCAGGTGCACATGGTAAAGTGACCCGACCTGATGGCGTGTACCGTTTTCAAAAAACCCGTTTGCCAAAAGACTATTTAGCCAAAGTGCCTGCCGAGCATTTGCAGTTTAAACGTATTGAAGATAAAGACATGCCGTTTGAATTTATGATGAATGCCTTGCGTTTAAATGAGGGTGTCGATGCCAAACTGTATGCTGAACGTACAGGTTTAAATTTAGAAAGTTTGGATGAACTTTTAAATTCACTGCATACGAGAAAGTTTATGGTGGAAGATGAAAACCGTTTGTCTTGTACAGAGCAGGGGCATGTGTTTTTAAATTCAGTGTTGGAAGAGTTTCTTTGATATAGGGTGAGATGGTTGATTTGCTTCAATTCGTGAGCATGGATGAAATCATAGGTATGGAACGTGATAAATCATCAAAAAAACCCAAACACTGAGGTTTGGGTTTTTAATATTTTTATAAATTTTTGATTTTAAATGTAAATTAAAATAATTTCGTATAACGTGTATTATGTTAATTTTAGGAAAAATAAAATATATGCATGATATTGGTAAAAAAGATTTTTACTTTTCAATTGAAGAAAAAAACTCTAAAGAAGGTTTATTTTTTTTAACGGTAAATATAAATGGTACATCTTTTAGTGATTATGAAAATCCAATTGAAATATATCATTTCATGGAAAGTCTGGATGAATTGTTAAATACATCTACGTATTTCATAGATGGATTAGACAATGATAATATAGAGGAAAAGTTAATAGAAATTAAAAACTTAAAAACAATAGAATACTTAGAATTAGAAAAAAATATTACTGCTTTTGAAAATAGTGCTGTTAGAAGTAAAAATAAGGTTTTTTTCTTCTATAAAATACCCAATCATCCATTTTATGAACCAAATTTGGATATTAAAATAGGAGCTGGCTATGCAGACATTGTTCCAATCGAGTCAGTTCAGATTGCTTTCAATGAATTAAAAGAATATCTGCATTTAACATAATGGTCGTTATACGAAATTCGTTTTTAATATTACTTTAAGATCAGTATCTTATCTTAATTTATACCCTCTAGAACGCCCTCGTTCAACCGACTTAGAAACAAGTCGGTTTTTTTATGAGCGATTCTGGAATATTTCGCCAATAAATCAGATCAATGTCTAATCAAATTGAAACTTGGTTCAGTGTTCAAGGCTTTCCCAGGGCAAAACGATCCCAAATTTCTGCGGAAAAAATAGGGGCTGGTTTTTAATCAACCTTGTACGCATTTGCTCACATCAATTCAGGTTCTTTGCGTCTAGGTGATTTAGGGCTTATTTCTTATGATAGGAGACATAGAGAGCAGGATGCTCCAAAAAAATAAAAACAAAGATAAGCACAAGGAAGGGTTAAGGTACGACAGGAGTTATACCAAGCTAACCGATACAAAAAAAGCCCGACAGGATGTCGGGCTTTTACTTTATATGCAATGAAAAAGAGCGCTGAAGCGCTCTTTTTCATTAACGATATTTAAATATTATGGGCCATTGTCATAATGTTTGTCTTTTTTAAGAAATTTTTGAGGTCTTTTTTATTAAAGTGAGCATGATGCATACCATTCCTAAATAGAGAGTAGTCTGAAAGTATTCAGCTTTTTTTAAATCTATTGTTTTATTTGTTAATTTTCATTCGATAAATACGCCCTAAGAATTGTCTATCCTTGCCTATGGCATATAACACATAGAGCTGACGGTTTTTTGGATCGACCGTTAAGCCCTCAGGTTCCCAGTATTGTATTGAATGATTCGATGACATATTAAAATGGCCCAGTGTCACATGATCCATTTTTTGAATCAGTTTTCCTGCGAAGTCATACACATAGATTTTTTTCGGACCTTTATTTTTATTACCGCTTAACAGGTATATATAAGTTCCATCAGTGCTCAGCCCTTGAAATGCACACCGATCATGAGTGAAACCTGAATCAATAGGCCATTCATCTTCATATAAAAAGCGAATATCGGTTAAATTTTTTTTGCTAATAAGATCGAATTTAAAAATACGGATGACATTGGTTTTATGGTTGTTACCGCGTACCAGCAGATATTTTCCATTCGGGGTAAAGGTCGGCATGGTATTGGTAATTTTATTGTATCTTTTATCAAATACCTGAATCACTTGAGTATGACTGGGTTCTGCATTAGGCATGTATTGAAATTTTAAGATATACCAACCTTTATTCGGGATGGCTGAACCAGCAGAGGCAAAAAGAAAGTCACTCTGTGGATCGACCGAAATGCCTTGATGACCAATCAGGGATGAAGGTTTTTGCACATCTTGCGCCGACCATAAATTTGAATCTTGAAAATGAAACCGATTAATCACACCCTGTTCTGGATGGCCCTCCACATGCGTGGTATACAGCACCTTTTGTCTTTGATCGATCGCTAGACCTTGAACAATATGCTGGTTCCCCAATCCTGTTCTGATCAGGGTAATGGGTTCGGCAGCATCACCCAAATTGGCAGAGTGAGGAGAATCCATATCTTGCTCAAGATGATGGATATTCAAAGGCACAGTTGCACTATAGGGTTGATAAAAGCGACTTAGAATTGAAAATAATTTTTTCATCTAAAAGGCGGCCTGATTCTTTTTTATTATTCTATGCTTTTGAAAATAGGCTATGCATTTAGATTATTGTAGCGCATAAAAAAGAGCACCGAAGTGCTCTTTTATTTTGACTTAAACTTTACAGCTTAGTAGTCAAAGCTAAAGTGTTCAGGCGCCAATGAAGTCATAGTCTTCGATGGATTGACCATTGCTTCGGCATGACCTTGGGTACGTGGCAACATGCGTTCAAAGTAGAAATCAGCCGTTTTGATTTTTGCTTTGTAGAACTCTGGCACTTCCTGGCCTTCACCAGCAGCCAGTTTTGCAGAAGCTACAGCTGCTTGTTGAGCCCAGAAATAAGCCATCATTACATAGCCAGAGAACATCAAGAAATCAACCGAAGCAGAAGACACGATGTCGCGGTCTTTACGTGCAGCAAGCATGATACGAACGGTGAGTGCATTCCATTGCGCGCAAAGTTTGGTCAAGTCCCAGGCAAAACGGCGCATGTATTTGTTACGTGCATGCTGACCACAGAACTTCAAGATTTCAGCCGTGTAATCACGAATTACTTTGCCCTTAGAGGTTAAAAGGACTTTACGGCCAATCAGGTCAAGTGCCTGAACACCGGTTGTACCTTCGTAAAGGGTAGAGATACGTGAATCACGTACAATCTGTTCCATACCCCATTCCTTGATGTAACCATGACCGCCATAGACTTGCATACCATGATTGGCAGCTTCATAACCCAATTCAGTCAAGAAACCTTTCAGGATAGGCGTGTAGAAACCCAAGTGATCATCATGTGCTTCATAGGCTGCAGTATCACCATGCATTAGAGCATCTGCCATTTTGTCGGCAATTTGCGCGGCATAATAAATCATTGCACGACCGCCTTCAGCAATCGCTTTTTGAGTGAGCAGCATACGACGAACATCAGCATGATGAATGATCGCATCAGCTACTTTTTCAGGATCCTTTTTACCTGAAAGGGCACGCATGGACATACGCTCTTTGGCATAAGGAAGAGCACCCTGGAATGACAATTCAGCATGTGCAATACCTTGGATGGCTGTACCAATACGAGCCGTGTTCATGAAGGTGAACATGGCATGTAAGCCTTTGTGTGGCTCGCCAATCAGGTAACCGGTTGCATTGTCAAAATTCAAAACGGCAGTCGCTGAAGCACGGATACCCATTTTGTGTTCGATTGAACCGCAGCTTACAGGGTTGCGCTCACCCACTGAGCCATCTGCATTTACAATGAATTTTGGCACGATGAACAGCGAAATACCTTTGGTACCTGCAGGTGCATCTGGAAGGCGAGCAAGAACGATGTGAATGATATTTTCAGTTAAATCATGTTCACCGGCAGAGATGAAAATTTTAGTTCCTGAAATGGCATAAGTACCATCAGCCAAAGGTTCAGCTTTGGTTTTCACCTGACCCAAGTCAGTACCACATTGTGGTTCAGTTAAACACATGGTGCCTGACCATTCGCCAGTCACCAGATTTGGCATATAGGTATTTTTTTGTTCCTCGGTACCAAACTGAAGAATGGTGTTCATACAGCCTACGCTCAAACCCGGATACATCTGGAATGACCAGTTCGCGGTACCCATCATTTCTGATTTGATCAGGTTTAAAGATTGAGGCAGGTTTTGACCGCCAAATTCTTCAGGGAAAGAAAGACCTTGCCAGCCGCCTTGAACGAATTGATCATACGCTTCTTTAAAGCCTTTTGGTGTTTTTACTTCACCATTTTCAAAGTGGCAGCCTTCTTCATCACCAGATTGGTTAAGTGGAGAAAGTACGTTTTCACAGAAATCTGCCGCACCTTCAAGAATCATGTCTACAGTGTCAGCATCTGCTGCTTCACCATTTGAAAGCGCTTTATAATGTGTTGGGTAATCAAGCACTTCGTTCATTAAGAAGCGAATGTCGTGCAAAGGGGCTTTATAAGCTGGCATAGTGTTAATCCTAATTTAGAAATAGTATTGGATTATCCGAATCGATAATTTGATTATTCACATTGTTGATTAAAATACATTGATGATGCAGCCTGAGAAAAATGTCAGAAAGGCTAATTTAAAATATTATGATTCAGCTTCAAGTTTAAATAATTATATGCTTTTATGCGATTTTTTGTGCATGCTACTTTCGGTTGATAATATAAAAATATAATTAAATAAAGATGTTATTGTAATTTTTGACAGAAAGAGAATAGATTTTTTATTTTTCTCAGAAGGAATATCTGTAAATTTATACAGATGTCATAAAATCCAATTGCAAGCCATTTATACTGATAAAAACTGAAAAGAAGCAGAGAGTTACTTCTTTTCAGTTATTTAATTAATACTATTTAAAGAAAATCTTTGAGTTCAGGCTTGACCCCGTTCCAAATCGAAAAAGATTCAATCGCTTGTCCAACCAGCATGCCATAACCTTCTGAAGTTGGAACACCGCGGGCTTTGGCTTGATCTAAAAAGCTGGACGGCTTGCCATAAGCCATTTCATAAGCATGCTTAAACTGTAAAGCTTCAGGTAAAACCAGAGCATCACCGGTTAAACTTGCCGAAGTTGCATTAATGACAATGTCAAAATTGCCCGTCAGATCATTTAATGAAATTGCTTCAAGAGTAGCTTGCGGCACAGCGGGTTTTAAATCGGCAACCAGTTGTTCGGCACGGGCTAAAGTCCGGTTGGCGATGACGATTTTTTTCACGCCTGCCTGTACCAGGGGATAGACGACGCCACGGGTTGCACCGCCCGCACCAATAATCAATAGCTCGGTATTGTCGAGCTTCCAGTCCAGGGCTTTGATGGCATCGACCAGACCTTGACCATCGGTATTATCACCATACAGTTCGCCATCTTGCATCCATAGGGTATTGACTGCCTTGGCAATTTTGGCACGCTCGGTTAATACCGCGCATGCTGCAAAAGCTTGCTCTTTAAAAGGCACGGTCACGTTCATGCCAATCCCACCCTGAGCAAAGAATTGCTGGATATTGGCTTCAAAGCCATCCAGTGGCGCAAGGCGTTTGCTATAGATCAGGTCAATGCCAGTTTTTTCTGCAAAAGCATGATGCAGTTCTGGAGAACGTGATTGTTCAATGGGATTGCCAATTACGGCAAATTGTTTGCTCATTTCACAAGGTCCATGTGCGGAAATGGCATTTAATATACGTGATTTTTCCCCCACGCTAAAGCCAGCAAGAAGAGGAAAAACTAAAAAGGGGGGATGTGGGAAATCGTTGCTGTTTAATGATTTTTACAATGGGTCGCAATGAAGCGGTCAATTTAAATGCTATTAAGGATTACAAATTTCGTGAATGGTATCTTCAAGCCACATCGCGGCAGTAAAAAACAGGGCAAAACCTGCAAATACGGTAAAGGTAATTGACAAGCTATCTGCAAGGGTATTGTGTGAAAGCAGAGTAATGGTGATAGAACACACGATCAGGGTCAAAATAGACCAAAATAGAATGACTTTGTGATTTAAAATCGTATTGAACATGGTTATCTCCCTCAAGCATGAATTGTTGTATTTGTGCATGCTTTTAGCTTTGTGATCTTGAATGGATTGACTCAGTCTAAACGATTTTTGTGACACACTCGTGTCTGGTGCTGTAAGGAAATATGTCAGCTTTTATTGTATTAATGACATAGTTAAGTGTCTTAGTTTACTTAAGATATTGATTTGATTGTTTAAATATTTGAGATGTTGATTTGATTTTAAAATTTATTTCAGTGGAAAAATCCCTTTTTCTGCTATGAAAAAGGGATAAAAACTTTTTTATTTTTTAAGTTCAGTCAGCCAATCGTGCGGTTTTAAATAATAGTCAGTTAAGCGTTTTTCAGGCGAATTTTCATCCCACTCAGGACGATAAGACCAGGCAGCAAGCGGGGGCATACTGACCAAAATGGATTCAATTCGGCCGCCAGTTTGTAACCCAAACAAAGTTCCACGGTCATAAACCAGGTTATATTCGACATAACGACCACGACGGTAAAGCTGGAAGTCACGTTGTACTTCGGTATACGGTTTATCTTGGTTACGTTTAAAAATAGGCAAAATCGCTTCTAGATAACCATTACCTACAGCCTGCATATACTGAAAGCAGGTTTCAAAATCCCACTGGTTTAAATCATCAAAGAATAAGCCGCCAATGCCACGCTGTTCATCTCGATGCTTTAAATAGAAATAATCATCACACCATTTTTTGTGTTCTGCATAAACCGTATCGCCAAATGGTGCGCAAAGGTCATGGGCCTTTTGATGCCAAGATAAAATATCTTTATCATCAGGGTAGAATGGGGTCAGGTCAAAACCACCACCAAACCACCATACCGGATCCTGACCTTCTTTTTCAGCTACAAACAGGCGCACGTTGGCATGCGAAGTCGGGACATTGGGATTCTTCGGATGAATCACTAAGGAAACACCCATGGCCTGAGCTTTGGCACCAGCAATTTGTGGATGGCGCTCTGTGGCCGAAGCCGGAAGTTTGGAAATGTTGATGTGAGAGAACATCACACCGCCTTTTTCAATGACGCTACCGTTTTGCAAGACACGTGAACGACCACCACCGCCTTCAGGGCGCTGCCAGTCATCAATCTCAAATTTAGCCGTGCCACCGCCGGCTAGTTCTTGTTGTTCAAGGGCAGCACAAATACGTGCCTGTAAATCGACTAAAAAATCACGCACACGTTGAATATCATTAGAAGTCGGATGTTGCATCGGAACGCTCAGAATCATTATGAAGGAACTCATCACATCAAAACATAAATTGCATAAAAGATTAAGGATTTTTATGCAGCATGTTTTTTTATTGAAATATGGAGACATTCATTTTGTTCAGACTTTGATTCGAAGTTGGCGCTGAAAAATATTCCGACTAGATCACTAGGTTGAATTCTATGCGCAAGCTCAGCAAAATGAGTTGAATGTGATAAAAAATATTGGCTCGGTTATCTACCGGCTGTTGCAGTGAAGAGTGGATGGTTCATATGACGAGTTCTTTAATTCAAAAATATAATGTGCCGGGACCCCGTTATACCAGTTATCCAACGGTGCCGTATTGGGAAGCCGAGCCATTTTCACTTGATTTGTGGAAGCAGACCTTAAAGTGTTCATTTGATGAATCTAACCAGAGCGAAGGCATCAGTCTGTATATCCATCTGCCTTTCTGTGAAAGCCTGTGTACCTTCTGTGGCTGCCATAAACGTGTCACGAAAAAGCATGAGATGGAACAGCCTTATATTCAGGCCGTGCTGAAAGAATGGGACTTGTATTGTCAGCTGTTAGCCACAAAACCGAAAATTAAAGAAATTCACCTGGGCGGCGGCACACCGACCTTCTTTTCCGTTGCGCATTTACAACAGTTGATTCAGGGCATTTTAGCCAATGCAGAAGTTGCTGCGGAGCATGAATTCAGTTTTGAAGGACATCCTAACAACACCACGCGTGAACATTTACAGGCCTTATATGATCTGGGTTTCCGTCGGGTCAGCTATGGGGTGCAGGACTACAATGAAATGGTGCAAAAAGCCATCCACCGTATTCAGCCTTTTGAACATGTACAGCGTGTGACGGAGTGGGCACGCGAGATTGGTTATACTTCCATTTCACATGATCTGGTGTTTGGTTTGCCTTTTCAGAATCTGCAAGATGTGCTGAATACCATTGATCAGACCAGCAGTCTAATGCCAGACCGTTTGGCGTTTTATAGCTATGCTCATGTGCCGTGGATCAAGGGCAATGGACAACGCGGTTTTAAAGATCACGATGTACCTAAGGATGAACTCAAGCGCCAGCTCTATGAGGAAGGCAAAAAGCAACTTCTTGGTCATGGTTACCATGAAATTGGTATGGATCATTTTGCCTTAACTCAGGACAGTATGTATCAGTCTTTTCAGGCCGGGAACTTGCACCGTAATTTTATGGGCTATACTTCATCTAAAACGCAACTGATGATTGGCTTGGGGATTTCTTCCATTAGTGACAGCTGGTACAGCTTTGCGCAAAATGAAAAAAAACTGGAAGATTATTATGCACGTCTGGAGCAGGATGAAATTCCAGTGGTCAAAGGTCATGTGCTGAGTACAGAGGATTTAATCATCCGTAAACATATCTTGAACTTGATGTGTACTTTTACTACATCTTGGGCATCGAAAGAGATGCAATTTCCTGAATTGCCCGAAGTTTTACTGCAACTTGAAGAAATGCAACATGATCAATTGTTACAGATTGATGAGCAGGGCATCACCGTAACAGAAAAAGGTAAACCTTTTGTGCGTAATATTTGTATGGCTTTTGATTTGCGCTTAAAACGCCGTATGCCAGAGAATCGCATTTTTTCGATGACGATTTAAATCCCTACAAACCTCCCTTTTAAAGAAGACAACTCCCTCCTTTAGCAAAGGAGGGTTGGGGTGGATTTGTAAAAAGGATATTAAAAATCACCTTTCTTATACATATGTGCCATACGTTCATGCTTGGTTTTTAAATACTGGGCATTAAACGGATTCAAGCCGACAGTCAGCGGAACGCGGTCAACCACATCAATGCCCAGCTCTTGTAGTGCCTGAATTTTTGAAGGGTTATTGGTAATCAGTTTGACCTGTTTTACCTGCAAATGGTCGAGCATGATGGTACACATGTCATAACGTCGTGCATCTGCGGGCAAGTTCAGCATCAGGTTAGCATCAACCGTATCGTGTCCCTGATCTTGCAAGGCATAGGCACGAATTTTGTTGGTCAGTCCAATACCGCGACCTTCCTGACGTAAATACAGAATCACGCCTTGACCGACTTCATTAATCAGTTTCTGGGTGGCTTGCAGTTGCGGACCGCAATCGCATTTCAGTGAAGCAAAGGCATCACCAGTTAAACACTCAGAATGAATTCGTACCAATACCGGCTCAGTGGGCGGTATATCCAAACCTTTAGAAAGTGCTACATGTTCTTCACCCGTTTTAGGGTCTTGAAATACCGTGATTTTAAATTCACCAAAAGCGGTTGGTAATCTTGAAGTCGCGACAAATTCTATGGGCACTGCTTAACTCGTTAAATAGTTCATTAATTAGCTAAAGTATAGCTGAATGATTGGACATTAGTTGAATTGTAAAGATGAATTTATGCAGAAGATTTTCTTTTTTGTATAAAGCGAACGATAATGGTTGATAAATAGTAAGATTATTCAGGATAATCTCGCTCATGAACAAACACCCAGTGTAGAGATTTGCCTCTAAACTGCATCGCTAGAAATGTGGCTGATTTAAAGGTGATACAATTCGATCATTATGCTCGAATAAACCCATTGACCTAGCTTAGGATTTGCCAGGCTTTAGAAGGCTTCGCCATTTATGTTGTATACAGAAATACCGACTCACCGACCTGTAACTCCGTTGCTGGATGCGATTGATCATCCGCAACAATTACGATTGCTCGAGCACAGCCAATTAGAACAAGTGGCGGATGAGTTGCGTCAGTACATTTTGTATGCAGCAGGGCAAAGCGGTGGACACTTTGGTGCCAACCTGGGTGTAATCGAACTGACGGTGGCTTTGCACTACTGTTTTAATACCCCGCATGACCGCCTGATTTGGGATGTGGGTCATCAGGCCTATCCGCATAAAGCCTTGACTGGTCGCCGTGAACAGTTGACCACCATTCGTGCCAAAGATGGTCTGGCAGCCTTCCCGGCGCGTGAAGAATCGATATTTGATACCTTTGGGGTAGGCCATTCTTCTACGGCAATTTCTGCCGGTTTAGGCATGGCACTGGCCCGCCGTTACCAGAAAGACCCTTGTGAAGTGGTCTCGATCATTGGGGATGGTGCAATGACGGCTGGTATGGCTTTTGAAGCCATGAATGATGCCGTTGCACATGATGCCGATTTAATCGTGGTATTAAATGACAATGACATGTCCATTTCATGCAGCACCGGTGGTTTTGCCAAACATTTGGCAGCCATTTGGGAACGTGGTCAGTCGGTAAATGTGTCGGATGAAGGCGAAGCCTATGTGCAGCCTCATCCAGCCTGGACTTATAACTCGCGTTTACATAGTGCGGCAACAGATGCAGCAGACAACCTGTTTAAGGCCATTGGTTTTGACTATTTTGGTCCATTTGACGGTCATGATGTCAATCAACTGGTCCAAGTATTTAATGCCTTGAAAAAACGAAAAGGCCCACGTTTAATTCATGTTTATACCAAAAAAGGTAAGGGCTTTGCGCCTGCGGAAGCCGATCAGATTAAATACCATGCCATCAGCAAAATAAATGCAGCAGCTTCAAGCAATAAAGCACCTAAATATTCCGATGTCTTTGGACAATGGCTGTGTGATGAAGCTGCACAAGATGAGCGCTTGCTGGCCATTACACCGGCGATGTGTGAAGGTTCAGGCATGGTGAAGTTTGCCAAACAGTTCCCGGAACGCTTTTTTGATGTGGCGATTGCCGAACAGCATGCCGTGACCTTGGCGGCAGGCATGGCCTGTGAAGGTTTAAAACCGGTCGTCGCGATTTATTCGACCTTCCTGCAACGCGGTTATGACCAGTTGATTCATGATGTGGCTTTGCAAAACCTGGATGTGACTTTTGGTATCGACCGTGCCGGGCTGGTGGGTGAAGATGGTCCAACCCATGCTGGTGCCTATGACTACGCCTTTATGCGTACTGTTCCGAATATGGTGATCATGGCGCCTAAAGACGAAAATGAATGTCGTCAAATGCTGCATACTGCTTATTTATACAATGGTCCTGCGGCGGTACGTTACCCGCGTGGTAATGGTGTAGGAGTTGAAATTCAGCAACAATTGACCGCTTTAGAGATTGGTAAAGCCGAAATTGTGGCGAGTTTTAATGAGTCGCAAGAAGATCAGATCAGCATTCTGGCATTCGGTAGCCGTGTCACTGTCGCCATTGAAGCAGCACAAGCATTGGCTGCTGTTCATGAAGTTGGGGTGCGTGTGGTGAATATGCGCTTCGTTAAACCGTTGGATGAGCAGATCATTGAACAACTTGCAGCAACTACCAGTTTATTTGTCACCGTAGAAGAACATGCTGTTATGGCAGGTGCGGGCAGTGCGGTAAACGAGTATTTGGCCCAGGCGCAAATTGTTAAACCAACATTGAATTTGGGTCTGGCGGACGTATTTATGCATCAGGCCTCACATGCACAGATGCTGCAACAGGCCGGGCTGGATGCCAAAGGTATTGAAAAATCAGTTGAATTAGCCTGGTTAAAGCTTGTGCAGTCGGTGTCCTGATCAGTTTAAAAATTTTAGAAACATTTTTTCCCTAAAAGCCCTCATATTTGCTAAAATGTGAGGGCTTTTATGCATTATTCTTTATCAATATCTTCAAATTTGTAGTGGGTGTTCAATGGAACCTATGGTGGTGATGGCTGCGCGTGCGGCTCAATTAGTTGGTCAAGAGCTTTTAAAAGCGCATCAAAATCGTCATAAACTCGATCTACAAGTCGAAGAAAAAGGGATTGATGGTCCAGTAACGCGTGTAGACCGTTATTTGGAACAGTTGACCATCGATACTCTACGTAAAAGCTATAAAAACCACAGCTTCCTTGGTGAAGAGTTTGGTCTGCAAGAAGGTAAAGGTCACGACGCTGATTGGTGTTGGGTGATCGATCCGCTTGATGGGACTTTAAACTTCATTAACGGTTTCCCACATTTCTGTATTTCTATTGCTGTTCAGCACAAAGGTGTGACTCAACACGGTGTTATTTATGACCCTGTGAAAGACGAGTTATTCTCTGCCAGCCGTGGTCGCGGTGCAATGTTGAACCAACGCCGTATTCGCGTAAATGTTAAAGACAGTCTGGAAAATACTTTCCTTGCTGTAGGTCATGCTTACCGTGCAAAACGTAACGGTGAAGTGATTTCTTATGCGAAAAACCATTTCGACTCATTATTAAACGTGACTGAGGCGGGTGCACAATACCGTCGTGCAGGTTCTGCTGCATTAGATTTGGCTTATGTGGCTGCAGGCCGTTTGGATGGTTATTTTGAACTGGGTTTGAAACCTTGGGATATCGCTGCAGGCGAGTTAATCGTGAAAGAAGCGGGTGGTACTGTAGTGGATGCACGTGGTGGTGCCGATTCTATGGAAAATGGTCAAGTACTTGCTTGCTCTATGAAAATGCTTAAACCTTTAATGCAGGCTGTTGTTCCAGCTTGGGGTGACGCAGCGAAGTAAGATCGATTGAATCGAGTGATATGACAAAGAAAAGCTCTCCTTGCGAGGGCTTTTTTTATGTTTGAATGAAATTGATGAGTTAGTAAAAATGCTTGTTGATCCATATTTGAACGTATTTTATCAGCAGTAAAGGGTTACAATATTGGTTGTTTGAAAATCAAACAAAATTGAGTTGTAAAATAGACTGTTACTGAAAAAAACAGTATCCATGCATAATTTGATCGAAAAAAATGATTACTTTTTAAAATGATTCTGTTATCATGCCGCCACGCACTTAAATTTCCGTTCTTTACCTGAACATTATCTTCTAATCATTGTATGCGCGTCCTGTCCATAGAGAGGACATATCCTTCGCGCCCCAATCGCTTAAGCGATTCCTTCAGGTTTGCGGCCGTAATCATGCGTGCGTTATATCCACATCGTCGTTATTCGGATCGCTGCTGAATCCTTATTTTTTCAGCTCTAATTGCTGTGCCGCTTTTTGCCGATGTCCATATTGTAATTTATTAAATGGAGCACCCATTTCAGGGTGAATACTCTCTATGAGCAAAACTTTTGCTGATTTTTCCCTCGATGAGTCATTAACACAGGCTCTTGAAGGTTTAGGCTTTACTACGCCAACTCCTGTACAAGAACAAGCGATTCCTGCTGCACTTGAAGGTAAAGACCTTTTAGTATCAAGCCAAACGGGTTCTGGTAAAACAGCTGCATTCTTGCTTCCAACTTTGAATGCGCTTGCAAATCAAGACACTTTCGTACCGTTTAAAGAACGTATGAAAGCAATTACTCAACCATCTATTTTGGTAATTTCTCCGACTCGTGAGCTTGCACAACAGGTATGTCAGGATGCGATTGCATTCGTTCGTCATATGAAAGGTGTTCGTGTAGCTGCGATCATGGGTGGTATGCCTTTTGGTAAACAAATCCAACAATTAAAAGGCGCACAAGTCGTTGTAGCGACTCCAGGCCGTTTACTTGACTTGGTTAACCGTCGTCAAATTAAACTCGACAAAGTTGATTCGTTAATTGTCGATGAAGCTGACCGTATGCTTGACCTAGGTTTCTCTGAAGACCTGGAAGCAATTGGTGATTTGGCTGCGAACCGTAAGCAAACACTTATGTTCTCTGCAACTTTTGCACCACGTATCATTACTCTTGCTGAACGCATGATGAATGATCCACGGCGTATTTCGATTGAAACTGGTCACTCTACAAATACTGATATTACTCAGACTTTGCATTGGACTGATGGTTTTGAGCACAAGAAAAAGCTTCTTACTCACTGGTTGAATGAAGAAGACGTTGATCAAGCAGTCGTATTCGCATCTACTCAAGAAGATACAGATATGTTGGCTGAAGAGCTTGCTGAAGCAGGTTTATCAGTTGTTGCGCTTCACGGTGCGATGCCACAAACGGTTCGTAACCGTCGTTTACGTAGCATCCGTGAAGGTCGTGCTAAGATTCTAGTTGCAACTGACGTTGCTGCTCGTGGTCTTGACGTACCAACAATCTCTCACGTAATCAACTTCGGTCTTCCAATGAAGAACGAAGATTATGTCCACCGTATTGGTCGTACCGGTCGTGCTGGTCGTACAGGTAAAGCAATTACACTTGCAACTTACCGTGAACGCGGCAAGATCCGTGCTTTAGAAGACTTCCTGGAAGCGCGTTTAAACGTTTCTGAAATTGAAGGTCTTGAGCCATCTCCACCTCCTGCACGTGGTAGCCGTGATGGCGCTGGACGTGGCCGTGGCGGTCGTCGTGACGGCGGTCGTGGTGGTTTCGGTGGCGGTCGCCGTTTTGAAGGCGAAAGCAACTTCAAACGTCGCGAAGGCGGTGATGATCGTCCACGTCGTAGCTATGATGACAAACCTCGTGGTGATCGTCCTTCATTCGGTGGTGAAGATCGTCCACGTCGTGAATTCAATAACGATCGTCCACGTCGTGAAGGCGGTTTCGGTGATCGTCCACAACGCAGCTTTGGTGGTGAAGACCGTCCACGTCGCGAATATAATGGCGACCGTCCACAACGTAGCTTCGGCGGTGAAGATCGTCCACGTCGTGAATTTAATGGCGACCGTCCACAACGTTCTTTTGATGACCGTCCGAAGCGTGATTTCGGTGATCGTCCAGCTCCACGTCGTGAAGGTGGTTTTGGCGACCGTCCTCGTTCTAACGATGACAACCGTGGTAACCGCGTAGACTATAAACCAGCTCGTGAAGGTGGTGATCGTCCACGTCGCGAATTCAATGGTGACCGTCCACAACGCAGCTTCGGTGATCGTCCACAACGTTCGTTTGGTGATGACCGTCCTAAACGTAGTTTTGGTGAAGATCGCCCGCGTCGCAAATTTAACGACTAATAACGTTAGATTTGGATAGTAAAAAACCGGTGGAAACACCGGTTTTTTTATGGGAGTAATCTTTGATCTTATTTGATAAAAATGTATACTAAGTCATAGTTTGTTTTAATTCTGTTAAATATGAATAATGAATCTAATGATTACGTTTGGAATTTTAATCAAGAGGTGATTATGCCTTATATTGGTTTGATTTTATTGTTATGCAATATTGCGTACTATATCTATAATTCTGTTTTGTAACACAGCGTCCTATTTTTGGCGCTCTATTTTTAGACTTATTCAAACTATAATTAAAAAAATTAAAAATAATGGTAATCCGGTTGCTTTTTATCTAAAGGTAACATTTTAAATCTGAATCCTTTATAGTATGCATGCTGAAAAAAATGCAGGAAAACCCTCAGCTATGAATAATCAAATACCTCAACAAGCTCAATCTTGGATTGAAGTCAATGATTTGAGCTTTAAACGAGGGAAACGTGTCATTTTCGATAATGTCAGTTTAAAAATTCGGCGTGGTCAGATTACCGCGATTATGGGACCTTCAGGTACAGGAAAAACGACTTTGCTCCGCTTGATTGGTGGCCAATTGGCACCAGAGCACGGTGAAATTCTATTGGACGGCAAAAGTATTGCACATATGTCGCGCCAGGAATTATTTGCTGCACGTGCACGTATGGGCATGCTGTTTCAAAGTGGTGCCTTGTTTACCGATATGAGCGTCTATGAAAATGTGGCTTTTCCATTGCGTGCGCATACCCAGCTTTCTGAACATCTGATTGCCGAGCTGGTGGCACTTAAACTGGAATCGGTAGGCTTGCGCGGTACTGAAAAGCTCATGCCTGCAGAGCTGTCAGGCGGGATGAACCGTCGTGTGGCCCTGGCGCGTGCAATTGCGCTAGATCCGGAACTGATCATGTATGATGAACCTTTTGCGGGCCAAGACCCAATTGTAAAAGGCGTACTTACGCGTTTAATTCGTACCCTGCGTGAAGCTCTGGATTTAACCACGATTATTGTGTCGCATGATGTGGGGGAAACCTTATCGATTGCCGATTACATCTATATTATTGCTGAGGGTGTGATTCAGGGGGAGGGAACGCCTGCTGAATTAAAACAGCATGAATCGGCATTTGTCCGTCAGTTCTTAACCGGTGCTGCCGAAGGTCCTGTCGATTATCAATTTAGCCATAAGGCTTATTTAAGTGATGAGGTGCATTCATGAATGCTATTGCCTCATTAGGTAAGCGCGTCATTGAACGTGTGCAGGGTATTGGTGTGGCAACCCAGATGTTGCTGCAAATCCTGTTTTCCATGCCGACCTGGCTTGGGGTCAAACTGTTTATTTACCAAATGTACCGTGTTGGCGTGATGTCTTTACTGATTATTGCCGTATCGGGTTTATTTATTGGTTTGGTATTGGGCTTACAAGGCTATTCTATTTTGGTCAATATCGGCTCAGAAGCTATGTTGGGCACCATGGTGTCTTTAACTTTATTAAGAGAGTTGGCTCCTGTGGTAGCGGCATTACTGTTTGCAGGGCGTGCCGGTTCGGCTTTAACGGCTGAAATTGGCTTGATGAAAGCGACAGAGCAGCTGGCCAGTATGGAAATGATTGGGGTCGACCCACTCAAACGTATCGTTTCACCGCGTTTATGGGCAGGGATTGTCAGTCTGCCGATGTTATCGATCATTTTTGGTGCCATTGGCATCATGGGCGGTAAAATGGTGGGTGTCGATTTTTTAGGGGTAGATGAAGGTTCCTTCTGGAGTGGCATGCAAAATAGCGTGCAGTTCTATAAAGATATTTTCAACGGCACCATTATTAAAAGCCTGGTTTTTGCATTGCTTTGTACCTGGATTGCGGTATATCAAGGCTATGCCTGTGTGCCTACATCAGAGGGGATTGCGACATCGACTACCCGAACAGTGGTGTATTCCTCATTATGTGTTTTAGGTTCTGATTTTGTGTTGACTGCGGTCATGTTTGGAGGTGTTTAATGAAATCACGTGCAAGTGAGCTGGCCGTAGGTATTTTTGTCATTATTACAGGTATTGCATTATTTTTTCTGGCTATGAAAGTGAGTGGCTTGGTAGGGACGAACCTGCGTGATAGCTATAGCATGACGGCAAGTTTTGATAATGTGAATGGTCTAAAACCGCGTGCCAAAGTTACCATGAGTGGCGTGACTATTGGTCGTGTTACCGATATTACCCTTGATCCGGTATCACGTTTGGCAACAGTGCATTTTGACCTGGATGGAAAGTTAACTTCTTTCAATCAAGAGCAGCTGAAAAAAGTGAAAGCCAATGCTTTAGAAGAATTGCGCTATAGCACAGAATACAGCGAAGCAGATCCTGTGAAACAAAAAGAAATGGAAAAGCAACTCACCGATAACATGAACTCCATCACCAGTATCGATGAAGATGCTTACATTATGGTTGCGACCAATGGTTTATTGGGTGAAAAATATTTGAAAGTGGTACCAGGCGGTGGCTTGAACTATATCAAACGTGGTGAAAGCATTCCCAATACCCAAGGTACTATGGATCTTGAAGATCTGATCAGTAAATTCATTACTGGCGGTGCGGGCAAGTCATCAGCTAAAGCGGCAGAAGAAAAAACATCAACTGAATCGACAGAAGATGCGCAAACTTCATTTGTTGAATAATTTTGAGAGGAGAATTTAGTGAATACCTTACTTAAACATACACTTAGCATAAGTGTTTTATCAACAATGATGGCAAGTTCTGCTTTTGCACAACCCACTGAAACGCCACCAGCTTTTGTGAAAAAAGTAGCAGATGGTCTGATTAGCCGTTTAAAAGCAGATCAGGGAAAATTGCAAAACAATCCTGCTGCAGTGAAAGCGATTGTGCGTCAAAACCTGGATCCTTATATTGATTCACAAGCCTTTACCCGTCTGGTGATGGGAACCTATGCTACAAATCAGTACAGTACGGCTGCTCAGCGTGCCAAGTTTGAACACAATTTCCGTGAAACTTTAATCGAGAATTACGGTACAGCTTTTGCTAAATATACCAACCAGACTTATAGCCTGCGTCCATATAAAGAAACCAATAGCAAAAACCCTGTGGTTACGATTGATTTCAACAATAAGGGTGAAAAAACCCCAGTATCTTTCCAGTTGGTGGATAAAGGCAATCAATGGAAAGTACGTAATATCAATGTGGCTGGTATTGATTTAGGTTTACAGTTCCGTAATCAGTTTGCTGCAACGGTAAAACGTAATGGTGGCAATATCGATAAAGCGATTGCGAACTTTGAACCAGATGCATCTATAGATAAAAAATAACCGAGAAGGGTGTTCAGTGATTCAATTCATTCATCAGGAATTGCAGGTTTCTGGCAAAATAGATTATGTAAATGCTGAAAGCTATTACCAGCAAGGCTTGAAACTGATTCAAGCACAGAATCAGTTTCCTGTGGTGGTCAATCTGGCACAGCTGGAACAGAGCAGTACGCTGGCACTGGCGGTACTGGTGCGCTGGTTACGTCAGACACCGAAAGCTCAGGGTTTGCAGTTTAAAGCAGTACCTGAGAAGATGATGAAAATCATTCAGGCCTGTCACTTGCAAGATGATCTGCAGCTGATTGCCTAAACATATAAAAAAGCACCGTAAGGTGCTTTTTTATTGTCTGCAAATAGGCATTTATCAAATCCGGAGCGTTTCTTGCGCTTCGCTTTGAAGCAGTGCTTCAAAGCTCGCTTAAATCCATTTCCGCCAGCGGAAATAGGCCAGTGGTCCAATAAAGAAAGCCACTAAAATAACGCTGACCATAATAAAGCTGGTGGTTCCTCGGGCAAAAGGCAGCACATCGGTATTCATGCCATAGACACTGGCAACCAGCATCGGCGGTGCAAGCATACTTGGCAAGATCGAGAATCGACGGATGGTATCGTTCTGTTCGGTATTAATGAATCCGGAGGTGGTATCGAGCAAGAATCGAACCTTCTGGAACAGGAAGGCATCATGTTCTACCAAAGACCGAACGTCTTCGCTGAGTTCTCGAATATCAGCATCGTAAATATGACTGCCTAAAGCACGTGGACGGGACAGGAAAGTCAGGACACGACGTAAATCAATTAAACACAACTGGGCTTTTCCAAGCATGTCTTCTAATTGTGCCAAACGGGTAATCATGTCATCCAGATCGAGAATCTGTTCACGATGACGGTTATTCAGTACTTCTGTGGAATACTTTTCCAGATCTTTGTGGATATCTTCCAGGATATCCGCAAGCTCATCCAGCTTGGCTTCCAGTAACCCCAATAAAACCCAAGTCGGATCTTTATAGTCAATTTCATAGTCATTGCGACGGGCACGGGCACGAAAGGCACGGAATGCCACCAGTTTTTCACCGCGCAGGGTAAACAGGTGTTCTTTATGCAGAATAAAAGCCACCGTTTGTACGGTTGCTAGAATGCTTGAATCGTCATCAGTTTCGCCATCGACCTGAAAATTTTTATTTTTAGTTAAAAAGTAGGTGCTGATATGTAAAATACCGTCATCATCACGGTAAAATCGTGCCGATGATGAAATATCTTCCAAGGATTTTAGTGTGGGTAAATTTTGTTCATAAGCATCCAATACCCATTGTTGTTCTTCTTGTGATGGGGCAATGAGGTCAATCCACACTAAATCCGGGTGAAGATCAAAACCACCATTAATGGTGGCATCTTCAAGGCTACCGCGCTCTGTGGCGTAAAAGGCTTCAAGCATGCTGTCTTTTCTCCCTTGCGCAGTATGGATTAATTGATGGGTGTATTTTAGACAAGGAATTGAATAAAAACACTGATTCAAGCGCTTTTTTATTAAAAAATCTCCTGAAAATTTACTTTATTAGTATGACATCTTCAAAACATGGTGAAAAAATGACGAAATCAATCGCAATTTTTTGCGGCTCTTCTATTGGGACGGATTCCATTTTTTTAGACACCGCGCAAAAAATGGGGCAGACCATCGCCGAACAAGGTAAAACACTGGTCTATGGTGGCGGTCGTTCTGGCTTGATGGGAGTAGTGGCTGATAGTGCTTTACAAGCTGGCGGCAAAGTCATTGGTGTCATTCCAGGTGTATTGGTAGATCGTGAGCTGGCTCATCCGCATTTAACCGAATTGCATGTGGTGGCCAATATGCATGAACGCAAAACCAAGATGTCGGAACTGTCTGATGCCTTTATTGCATTACCTGGCGGTGCCGGGACGCTGGAAGAGATTTTTGAGCAATGGACTTGGGCACAATTGGGCATTCATTTAAAACCCTGTGCATTTCTAAATGTGGCCGGTTTTTATGATGATTTACTCAAGTTTATTCAGTTTACGACAGTAAAAGGTTTTACTCATCCACGCTTTGCGGACAGTATTATTGCATCTGACTCCATTGAAGAAATTTTGCAGCGATTTGATGCTTTTCAGGCACCACAACCGAAATGGGGCATAGCCGATCAGCAAGCATTGGTGAAATAAAGATGAAAGTGATTACAGTGGCGGCAGCCATTATTTTAAATGATCAACAGCAACTTTTAGTGGTGCGTAAACGCAATACTTCCTGCTTTATGCAGGTGGGTGGAAAGCTGGAACCCAATGAACCACCTGAAAACACCATGCTGCGTGAAATTCAGGAAGAAATTGGTTGCCAGGCCTCAATTGAACAGTTTATCGGACGTTTTGAAACCGCCACCGCTAATGAGCCAGATCATCAGCTGGTGAGCTATCTTTATCATGTGACTTTAGATCACGCCCCGAAAATTGATGCTGAAATTGCCGAGATGAAGTGGGTTGATTTAGATGATCAGCGTACTCAACTTGCGCCGCTGACCACTGAAATTGTCATGCCTTGGGTGAAGCGGTTTTTAGCAGAAAGCGTTCTGTCCTGATTGATAAATCATTCTTTCGCTCAAGAATGAGAATCCGCTTCCGCAAGGGAATAAAGGGGAATCAGTAGGGTTTCCTTTCCTATCGTTAAATCTTTGCACTCGCAATACAGGCTGCATAAATCTTTTGACAGCCTAATGCTTCAAGTTTTTGTTTTAAGGCATGCAAGGAACTGCCTGTAGTGACCACATCATCCAGCATCAGCACTTTACGGTAACGGACTTTGGGATTTGCTGTGATCACGAATTGCTGTTCAATCTGGTCAAGCCGTTCGACACGGCTCAAACCTTTTTGCGAGTGTTGAGCCAATCGTGCAACGGGTTGCCATACTGGAATATTCAGATGTTTTGCCAAAATCTTTGCAACCACCAAAGACTGATTATAGCCGCGTTCTGCCAAACGTTGACTGGAAATGGGCATTGGCACTATGGCCTGAATTTTGGGAAGTCGGAGTTCGATCAGTGAGCCAGCAAGCAGGTTTTGAAAATGCAGCTGTTGTTCATATTTGTATTTTTGAATAATACGGTCCACCGGATAGGCATAATGAAAGGCCACCTGAATATCCATTTCCTGTCGTTGAATGGTCTGTTTAAACCAAGGTAATTGCTGCCAGCAATCTGTACAGAGTGAATGATATTGTTGTCGGTCTATACCACAAAGTACGCATGGAGAAAGGCTTTGGATTGCTTTGTGAAGTAAGGGATTGATCAATTGCAGCATGTTTTCTTCTTCTTTTTATTTAACATTTATTTTGCACAGTTTGGCGTTAGCTTCAAGAACGGCAGCATCCATGCTGCTGACACTATAATAAATACCTGACTTGAGCTGTTATTTTATATGTCTTATCAAATCTATTTTTGAAATCATGCTCTAAACATAGGCATAGCGTGGCGCTTCAGGTAACCAGCGTTTCAGTAAAGCCTCTGCATTTTTAGGATAATCTTTGAGAATTTGCTGCGCGACATAATGCGCCTGATTCAGCAAATGATCGTCACGTTCTAACTTGGCCACGCGAAAGCCCATGTCACCGGTTTGTTTTGTGCCGAGTAACTCGCCCGGACCGCGAATTTCCAGATCCTTTTCTGCAATGATAAAACCGTCATTGGTTTCACGCATAATCCGCAGCCGTTCCTGGCCATTTTGCGAAAGCGGATTTTTATATAGCAGGGCACAGAAACTGGCAGTTGCACCTCGACCGACACGACCACGTAGCTGATGCAGCTGTGAAAGTCCCAGACGTTCAGCATTTTCAATCACCATGATGGAGGCATTTGGTACATCCACACCGACTTCAATCACTGTGGTGGCAATCAGGAGTTGTAATTGATTGTCTTTAAATTGCTGCATCACGGCCTGCTTTTCATCGGCTTTCATTTTGCCATGCACCAGACCGATGTTGAGCTGTGGAAAGCGTTCTTTAATTTCTTGGAAAGTTGCTTCTGCTGCTTGAGCATCCAGCGTTTCCGACTGTTCTACTAGAGTACACACCCAATAAGCTTGTTTGCCTTCGCTGCAATTGGTAGCAATACGCTGTAGTACTTCCTCACGGCGGTCCAAAGGAATGGTGACGGTCTGAATTGGGGTACGGCCTGGCGGAAGTTCGTCAATCACCGAGGTGTCCAGGTCGCCATAAGCTGACATGGCGAGTGTGCGCGGAATCGGGGTAGCAGTCATCACCAGTTGATGCGGCGTCATGTTGTGGGCACCTTTGTTGCGCAGTGCCAGACGCTGATCGACCCCAAAGCGATGCTGCTCATCAATAATCACCAGACCGAGTTTGCTGAATTCGACATTTTCCTGAAACAGGGCATGGGTACCCACCACCAGATTGGCAGTGCCTTGTTTAATGGTTTGCTCTGCAGCTGCGCGAGCCTTGCCTTTTTGCTTGCCTGAAAGCCAGGATACATTCAGTCCTAGTGGTTCAAACCATTTTTTAAAGTTCAGATAATGCTGTTCGGCCAGAATTTCCGTCGGTGCCATCAACGCCACTTGCCAACCCTCTTCCAGCGCATGACAGGCGGCAACCCCAGCCACCAGGGTTTTACCGGCACCCACATCACCCTGAACCAGACGCAGCATCGGCTTGTTCTGTTTTAAGTCCTGCATAATTTCTTTAGAGACCCGTTTTTGTGCACCGGTCATTTCAAAAGGCAAGCCAGCCAATAACTGCTTGGCAAAATTTTTACTTGGGCTAAAAGAAGGGGCTGCAATCTGCTGAATATAGGCACGTCGTGATAGTAGACTAATCTGATGTGCCACCAGTTCTTCAAAAATCAGTCGCTGCTGGGCCGGATGAGAACCTTGCGCCAGCTGTAGCATATTGGCATTCAGTGGCGGTTCATGAATATATTCAAGTGCCTGTTTCAGTGCATAACCGTTGGTGAATTTTTCCGGCAATAATTCGGGTAGGTCATCACTATGCTGCTTCAATGCCTGTTTGACATATTCACGTAGCTTGGGCTGAGTTAAGCCTTCGGTCGCTGGATAAATGGCGGTGAGCTGGGTTTTAGGTAAGGGCGTATGTTCGGTAATCAACTGAATTTCAGGATGATACAGTTCCAGACCACGTGCACCGACACGCACTTCACCAAAGATGCGTAGCTGATTGCCGACTTTGGCACGATCGGTCAGGGCTTTATAGACATGGTAAAAACGCAAGGTGACTTTGCCGAAATCATCCTGTAGCTGTACAGCCATGGATTTGCGTTTGCCGGGTGGAAAATCGATCCCTTTAACAATACCTTCCAGCAAATAACTGCGCCCCACGACCAATTGGTTCATGGGGATGATCGTGCTACGATCTTCATAATCACGTGGTAGATGAAACAGCAAATCATCTGTCGTAAAAATATTCAGTTTTTCCAGTAATGCAGCAGAGGCAGTTCCTACCCCTTGTAATTGATGGACTGCAGCCATTTGCCCTCAACTTGAGTTAAATCATCAGGTGCTTAATGCATATATTATTTATAGGTTATGGTAAAACATCTACCCGGGTTGCTAAACAATTATTTCAGCAAGGGCACCAAATTACCACAATCAGCCAAAGTCCGAAAATCGATCACTATGCGACTCATCTGATTCAGGATGTGCATCAGCTGAATTTAACGCATCTTCTACCCATAGATTGGGTCTATGTTTTATTGTCACCGTCACAAAGTACTGTGGAAGGCTATCAACAGACTTATGTCGATTCGGTTGCTCCGATTGGTCAAGCCTTAAAGTCCCATCCAGTGCAAAAAATTGTGGTGGTGTCGTCAACTCGGGTTTATGGTGAAAATGCGGGTGAGCGGATTGATGATGAATCTGTTATTCAACCTGTGGATGAGCAGGGTAGATTACTCTGGAAGATGGAGCAGCTCTATCAGCAGGCTTTCCCGAATCAATGCATCATCATTCGTCCGACTGGGATTTATGGCACATCTGTGGCGAGGATGATCAAGCTGGCCAAAACGATTCAAAGCTATCCTCAAATTCACTGGTCTAACCGGATTCATATTGATGATCTGGCGCGCTTCCTGGCACAATTGATTCACGTGGAACATCCAGAACCGTCCTATATTGTCACGAATAATCAGCCTCTGCCTTTACATGAAGTGATTCAGTGGTTTCAGAGGCAAATGAATTTGCCTGAACTGGTTGTAGATAGTCAAACGGAAACGGGTAAACGGATCTTTGCTACACGGATGAGGAAAAGTGGATTTCAGCTAGAGCATGAGGATTGTTTTGGGGATTATAAAAAGTTATTAGCCTAAAAAGTTCCCTCTCCTTTTAGGAGAGGGTTAGGGAGAGGTGGTTTTTTTAAATCATCAAATATTGAGCTTTAATTCACCCTCATCCCAACCTTCTCCCTGAGCCATATATGGTGCAAGAGAAGGAGCTTAAAGAAAACTATTTCTTCTTCCGTTTTAAACGACGTTTCGCCTGTTGCGCTGCAACGGCATCCAAAGCTTCTTTTAACTCTTCATCGCTGAAGGCGGTAATGTGCTGAAGCATCTGCAAAGTCACATCATCCAGCACCAGGTTGGCATACTGAGCCACGTTCTGGAAGTTCTCATCAAACACAATGGCATTATCTTCATTGTTACGAATATAACCTTGCTGAGTCAGCACTTTAATAAAACTCTGGAACAGCGATTTATCAAAGAACTCCGGTGAGTTGAACTCATACAGTACCGACAAACGTTGACCAACCAGATGACTCAGCTCTTCCACCTGACGGGTAGAGATATTGCCTGAACCACGCTGGGTGATTAAAGCCAGGGTCATGTAGTAACGTTCCAGACTCTGCATCACAGGGGCAGCAAGCACCACCAGCTGGTTGTGATCTTCCGTGTTTGGTGCAGGGGAAAGCAGGTTGCCCTCGCTATCTTCAGCAATCAGTTTGGCCTGAATCAGGGCTTCTGCATAAGCACAAATCTGATCCTTCAGCTCTTCATCTTTCCATTTCAGGAACAATTCCGCTTTTAGGAATGGATAAAGCGTGCGAATCACATTGATCAAATCACCACGGCGAATTGAACCGTTATGTTCTACCAGTGCAGCAATCAGCGATGGCAACACAAAGGCATGCAAAATGTTATTGCGGAAATAAGTCAACAATACCGCCTGATTATCTTCAATGGCAATAATATCGCCTAAGACGTGCTTCACGCGTTTAATCAGTTTCAGTTTCAAACCGTAGGCAATAATTTCCTTGCCTGAAAGCGGTGTCACCTGAGTACGTGCGTCATAAGGCAATGCAGTCAATAACTTACGGTAGGCATCCAGTTGCTTGATGCAGATTTCTTCATCCAGCGTATGTTTAGGCGTAGCCAATAGAATTAGCGAAAGCAGCGATACCGGATTGATTACCACGGCACGGTTAATGTTTTCCAGAATCGCATGCGCAGCACTGTTTACTGTATCAGACACTTCTTGCGGAATCGGATCATCATTCTTGGCAATTTTAATATTTTCCGCACCATGCTGTTTCAGCATGTCATCGAGGAATACCGGCTCACCAAAGTTCACATGCACCTGGCCAAAGATACGTTCGATTTTGCGCAGGGTTTTTACAATCCCCATGATCGATTCGGACTCTTTGTCTTTACCGTTCATTTCGCCGACATAAGTAGCACCTTCCATCAGGCGTTCGTAGCCAATATACGTCGGTACAAACACGATCGGTTTAGAACGACCACGTAAATGTCCGTGAACGGTCATGGCCAGCATGCCGGTTTTGGCTGGCAGTAAACGTCCTGTGCGCGAACGGCCGCCTTCAATAAAGTATTCCAGGGGCGTGTTACGGGACAGAATATTGAAAAGATATTCTTTAAAGACAGTAGTATATAGACCATTACCGCGGAAAGTACGGCGAATAAAGAATGCACCGCCACCACGCAATAATTGTCCGACAAAAGGCATGTTTAAATTATCACCCGCGGCAATGTACGGTACCATCATGCCGCGTTTGTAAATCACATAAGACAGTAATAAATAGTCGATGTGACTGCGGTGGCAGGGGGTATAGATAATCTCGTAGTCTTTGGCCAGTTCACGCACGGTACTGAAGTTATGCACTTCAACGCCGTCATAGAGCTGGGTCCATAAACGGGTCAGCGCCATATCGGCAAAACGCACGGCTGAATGTGAATAGTCAGATACGATTTCGTTTAAATAACCAATGGCACGACGTTCAGCTTCAATCATGCTGATTTTGCCACGGATGCTTTCACGGCGGATGGCATCCTGAACATCGCTGGCTTTGATCAATGAATGCATCACATTGCGACGGTCTGAAAGATCCGGGCCAAGTACGACTTCACGCTGACCATCTAAATAGTTGTTTAATTTATTGAGGATATAAGTCGCAGGTGACAGGTTCGGATGCGTCTGTTTGGCAAATTCGATCAGTTGGCGTAAAGACTGGCCTTGATGGAATTCCAGATAAGATTGACGACCATGCAGGCCAATATTCACCAACTGCTTAACAGTACCTGGCGTTGCCCAGGTATCGGTAAATAGCAGTTTCAGCCATGAATCTTCCTTGTCTGGCGAACGTCCCCACAATACGGTAACCGGAATCAGCTCAATATCAACCTGAGGGTGATGTTCCAGAATGTCGATCAGACGCAATAAGCGCGGAGGAAAGGCATGTGGCGGGGGATTGAGTAAATTGTTTTCATCATGATGCTGCAAGAACAGCACAGATGCTTTTTCCTTGTGATCACCCACCACCAGCGGATCTAATGCTGGTGACAGTTTCAGACGGCGCGTTTCACCATCAACAATTAGCGCATTACTACGCGAGTAATTTTGTAATACATAGCACACCACTTTTTGCTGAACGGGTTGCTCTGTCTGGGGATTTACTTCTGTAGTTGTCGGTTCAGTAGGAACCTCACCAAGAACATGTGGGGTTACCACCAGGTCAAGCAGCTTACTGGAAAGCTGACGATAGATTTGACCAAAGCCACTCTTGGACATACATACTCCTACTTAAATGACCGAAACCACAGATTTTCTGAGGGGGAACAGTTTTGCATCATTGTAATTTAAAACAATATGTCATTTTCTGACAAAATGCATATCGAGTGTTAAATTTTATCGTTAAAAATCGTATTTTTAGCGAATATTCAGCACAAATCGCGTGACAGGCCAGTCAGTCGAACTTTAGGGCTTTAGTCGGAATTTGTGGCAGAATAGATATAATAGCTTAGCTGATTGATTAAAAATTTTCGCCTACATTTTAGGTATCCCACATTAAAACAGGTCGCTTATGAATGCCTTAACCCAAGAACTGGTTGAATTACTGAGCCTTGAAAAAATTGAAGAAAATATTTACCGAGGTCAAAGCCGTAACCTGGTAGGCAAGCGTGTCTTTGGTGGGCAGGTGTTGGGACAGGCATTACGTGCAGCATCTTATACCGCAGATCGTCCTGCACATTCCTTGCATGCCTACTTTTTATATGGGGGCGATGTCAACGCACCGATCATTTATGAAGTAGACCGTTTGCGTGATGGTAAGAGCTTTGTCAGTCGTCAGGTGCGTGCCATTCAGCATGGACGGACGATTTTTACCGCTATGATTTCATTTGCCAATCCGGAAGAAGGCCTGAATTACCAGATTTCAGAGCCGGAATATCCTGCGGTTGAAGACCTGAAAAGTGAAGCAGAGCTTAAAGCACAGCTGGTTGAATTCGTGCCGGAAAATGTGCGTGCCAGTTTTATGCGTGACCGTCATGTGGACATTCGTCCGATCAATCCACAAAATCCGTTCCAGCCTCAGCCTGAAGCACCTTCTTATGCACATTATATTCGAACCCATGGTCAGATTGCCCAAAAGGTCGATGAAATTTCATTGCATCAGGCTATTGCCGCTTTCTATTCAGACTTTACCTTAATGACCACGGCTTTACGTCCACATGGTTTAAGTTATATTTCTCCGAGTCTGCAATGTGCCAGCATTGACCACGCCATGTATTTCCATAAACCATTCCGTGTTGATGAGTGGATGCTTTACGATATGGAAGCCACCATTAGTGCCAGTTCGCGCGGACTGAATTTTGGCCGCATGTGGCAAAATGGTGAGCTGGTCTGCAGTACCACTCAGGAAGGTTTGATCCGCTTACGTGAAATCGAAACCCAATAAGGACTGAAAGGCCATAAAAAACCGGATCTGCTGTCCGGTTTTTTATGAGGTTATTTTAGTGGCAGCGGGGAATGTCTTCCGATACATCTTTGTGGCAGCCATGACCTGGATGTGCAAAAGCTGCAGAGATGCTGAACAGCAGGGCGATAATTACCATAATTTTTTTCATAGTTGTGCTCTTTTAATTATTGGCTGGATGAGTGTCTATCAATAAGCAGATTTTATGCCATCAGTTCATCAAAGTATTGTTGATTCAGACAAAGTGAGCCACTGGCTTTGATCGATTTATGCTGAACTTGTGACAAAAAATTCCTCGATTCTCAAAATAGGGCATGGCATAGTGCCTGACAGGACTTAATGATAAAAAGCATGTCGTGATGAGCTTAAATACACAAATATTGATTGCTGCGATTTTAGGCGTGGCATTTGGGTTTCTGTTAAATCTATTTCCCCATACTCAGTTTTTTGATATCAGTCTTTATGGATTGGGCTTAGCCAGCAGCATTTTTATCGGTTTGTTGAAAATGCTGCTCATCCCGCTCATTTTCAGTTCAATTGTGGTGGGGGTTTCGAACTTGCAGGCCGGTGGACAGCTAGGTCGGGTCTGGAAAATTACCCTGCTGTGCTGTGTGACCACCACCACTTTGGCGCTGATTTTAGGTCTGAGCTGTGCCCATCTGTTTAATGTGGGTAAGGGCGTAGATATTGTGATGTTTCAGGACGCCATGAACAGTCATCAAACGCCCGATACCTTAACGCCATCCTCCTTCTTTACCAATTTTATTCAAAATACCCTGATCAATCCCTTTAAAGCCTTTGCTGAAGGTAATGTGCTGGCTGTAGTGGTATTTGCCTTGTTTATCGGGGTTGCACTGGTGAAAGGCGGAGAAAATTTCCGCAGCGTACGTAAATTAAGCCTGCAATTTTTTGACATCATGATGATGATGATTAGCTGGGTGATGAAACTGGCACCGCTCGGTATTTTTGCTTTACTGGCAAAACTGATTTCAACCGAAGACATTTCAGTACTCAGCCGTCTGGCCGAGTTTGCAGCTGTAGTGACAGGAACCACCATTTTTCATGGTGCGGTGGTATTGCCATTGCTGCTATGGATTTTTGGTAAGATGAGTCCGATCACTTTCTTTAAAGGTACACGGGCCGCGCTGATTACTGCATTTGCCACCAGCTCCAGTTCGGCAACCATGCCCTTGTCGCTGAAATGCGCACAGGAAAATTTAAAGGTGCGTCCACAAACCGCAGGCTTTGTCATTCCTTTGGGCACTCAGCTCAATATGGATGGTACAGCGCTATATGAAGCTGCTGCAGCACTTTTTATTGCCAACCTGATGGGGCTGGATTTGAGCATTGGTCAGCAACTGATCGTTTGCGCAACCGCCATGATTGCTTCCCTAGGTGCACCAGGTATTCCAAGTGCAGGTATGGTGACCATGATTATGGTCTTGCAATCGGTTGGCCTGCCGGCAGAAGCCATTGCAATCTTGCTGCCGATCGACCGTTTGCTGGATACCGTGCGTACCGTGGTCAATGTTCAGGGAGATATGATGATCAGTGTGGTGGTGGATCGTTATAGCCGTGAACCGCAAGTTGATTAATCCATTTCCCAGCTGGGATTAAACACAATTTCCCAGACATAACCATCGGGATCTTGAAAATAACCCGCATAGCCGCCGTAAAAAGTGGCCTGTGCGGGTTTAATAATTCTGGCGCCAGCATGTGCTGCCTGAGCCATGACCTGATCGACTTCCAGCGGACTATAGACATTTTGCCCCAAGGTCATTTGAGTCGGACACATTTCGCTTGGTGCTAGTCCGGTATCATGCTGAATGCTGCTTTGTGGCCATAACGCCAGTTTCAGACCTGACTGCAGTTCAATGAATGCCACAGCGCCATGTTCAAATTCCTGCCCCGTGATTCCTTCACAGTGTAGGCCCAAACCTTCACGATAAAACTGTAATGATTTTTCCAGATCGCGTACCCCAAGAGTAATGACTGAAATCCGTGCTTGCATATGGTTATCCTTATTGTTGTTTCCTATGCTTTTATCTTAGAACAAAAAAAAAGCAGGGCATAAAGCCCTACTGTGGGTAAATTGTATACAGAAATTTCAGTCTCAAATGAAGAATGAAAAGGACTAGGCTACTTTCAGTTTGGCTGCACGTTTGGCAGCTGGGGAACGATTCAGGTAAGCAATTGCATCTTCAGTTTTGGCTTCATGCAGTGGGTCGTACCACGGCATCAAATAACCCAGTTGTTGCGAAACCAGCCAAAATGGACTGGGCATTAAATTATTGTCACCTTGGGCAATAGCATACCATTCGCGCCAGATCCATGGTTTGTACACGGCAGGGCGGATAGATTGAAAACGCGGATCCTGCTTCAGCAGATGAGCGGTACCATCGACCCATAAACCAATCACCGCCACAATTACAATCACGCTTAAATAATAACGGGCAATATAACCGCCACCTAAATGGCGATACAAATCAAAGGCTACAGTACGGTGTTCAATTTCTTCTGCGCCGTGCCATTTAATCAGGTCCAGCATGGCCGGATCAGCGCCCAGTTTTTCCCATTCCTGATTGTACAAGGTATATTTCCCCAGTACGCAGGTCATGTGTTCCACAGTGGCGATAATGCCGAGACGGAACAGGTCCCATTGATGTTCAAGCAGTTTAGGGACTTTTAAACCTAAAGGCTGATCGGCAAGTAATTTGGTGAACAGGAAATTCATCACATCCAGATTGCGCTGGATATCAATGTTGCGCACAGTTAAATATTCTTTATTGGCTGAGTTATGTGCCTGAGCATGCATGGCTTCCTGACGAACAAAGGCTTGTACATCCTGTTTTAGTTTTTCATCGCTAATTTGCGGCAAAACTTTGTTATACAATCGACAGAACCAGAATTCGCCGGCAGGCAAAATCATATTAATTTCATTGATGAAATAGCTGACATAGGGTTGATTTGGAATCCAGTCAATCGGGGTGTCTTGCCACTCGAATTTTACTTTACGCGGATGAATATGATAGGCAATGGATGAGCCGAGTTTGGAATTTTTTAAACGGGAGAAAAGCTTCATCATACAGTCCTTATTGTTTTACCGTGCAGTGCTGCACGTGCGTTAAAGATCAGTATGAAAAAAATGTCCTGCATTGTGATTAGCAATACAGGACACGGGAATATCAATTGATGATGATTTTTGTCGGACAATCTAGATCAATCAGACCCTATCAATCAGCTTGTCGGCTCTCATCAGTCGTATCTTCGGCAATTTCGGTTTCACATTCTTCCTCTACAACATCTAAAGATTCGAAAGGTTCATCCAGATCACTGGCACTGGCTGCAGGAATGCTGTCCAGATCAAATTGTGTTGATTGCTCAAGGGTAAAGTTCAAACGGCCACCCATCACACTGGCCAGTTCTTCTAGGCCCTGCTTGTTGAGCGACGAGAACAATTGAATGGAGAAATCAAGCTTCATCTTTTTCAATGCTGCTTTGACTTCCTGCAAGGCTTTCGATGCCGGTCCACGATTCAGTTTGTCTGATTTGGTCAGCAAGACATGGACGAACAATTTACGTGAATATGCCCATTCCAGCATCATCACATCAAAATGTTGCAGCGGATGGCGAATATCCATCAGCAGCACTAAACCTTGCAAGCTCTGACGATGAATCAGATAGTTTTCAAGTTCTTTTTGCCAGACAATTTTCATTGCTTCAGGTACGGCTGCATAACCATAACCTGGCAAATCGACCAGACGCTGGTCTGGATTGCCGAGGCTGAAGAAGTTGATCATTTGGGTACGGCCTGGCTTTTTAGAGGCTCGTGCCAACTGTTTCTGGTTGGTTAGGGCATTGATGGCACTGGATTTACCCGCATTCGAACGCCCGGCAAAAGCAACTTCATAGCCTGTATCTTCAACACAAAGGTTTAGCTTGGGCGCACTCATTAAGAATTCGGCTTTACGCAACCAGTTCAATGCGCGAACAGAGTACTCAGTAATGGCAGGATCAACTTTTTTCTCATAGCTGATCTTTTGCTTAGGCGCATGGGCTGTCTTACTGTTTTTGGATTTTCCTCTGCTGTGATGCATAACTCAACTTCAATAAATGATCTACAAGCGAACATTATAAAGGAAGTCGTTCGGTCAAGCGAACTTTGCAAGCTAAAGACAGGGAATTAAAGATTGATCATCTGGATCGGAGACTGGGTAGTGTACTTGGCCGCAGGAGAAGTATTTAAAACCTGAGCCAGGATGTATTGATCCAGACTAAGATAAAACTGTTCCAAAGCCTGATCTAAAATACCTTTTAGTCCACACTGGGAACGCAGTACGCAGGGTGGGGTATTGCATTCGACAATCTGGTTTTCGCCTTGCAGGATACGCACGATTTGACCGAGGTTCAGTTCAAGAGCCTCAGGGTTGAGTCCAATACCGCCGCCTTTGCCACGCGTGGTAATCAGCCAGTTCTGTTTGCCCATAAAGTGCACAATTTTCACTAAATGGTTTTTTGACACATGCAGGTCCTGAGCAATTTCTGCAATGGTATAAGGCATATCCCGCGGTTGGGCGATATACATTAAAATGCGCAGGGCATAGTCAGTAAATTTATTCAGTTGCATGATAATACTGATGTTTTTGAGTAAAAATTAAGGTTAGTCTAGCATAACCAGACTAACCCTCTCTTTATTTTATGCTGACGGAGCAGGTTAGTGCTTGACGCCACCTGTGCCAAACGCTTCACTGTGAATATTTTCAGCAGGAATACCGCGAGCAACAAGCGCCTTTTGCTGTTCAGCCATAAATGGCATTGGACCACACAAGTAGTAGTCTGCATTGACTGGTAACAATGCGCTATCGAGGGTGCTTAAGTCCAGGCGACCTGCAACATCATAATCCTCACCTAACTTGTCGCCTTCATGCGGGAATTCATAAGCGGTAAATGTACTGAGGCGTGGATATTTTGCTTTCAAATCCTGAATGTGCTGATGCATCGCATGCACCTGTTTGCTACGGCAGGCATGGATGAATGTCACAGGTTGTGGCATGTCCAGAGTCACCAGTTGATTTAGCATGGCAATCATTGGAGTCAGGCCTACACCGCCACTGATAAAGACATTGCGTTTATTTGGATCGATCAGGTAGAAATTACCTGTCGGTGCAGAAACTTCAATTTCAGAACCTTCTGGCAAGCCATGTAAAGTATTCGATACCCAACCTGGTACCAAATCGCCTTTTTGATCTTCACGTTTTACCGAGATACGTAAGTAATCCGCTTGCGGGCTGGTTGAAAGTGTATATTGACGAGGTTGTTTCAAGCCAAGTTCTTCGACGATAACACGCACTGAAATATATTGACCGGCTTCGTATTTCGGCAATGCACCGCCATCGACAGGTTGAAGATAGAACGAAGTGATTTCATCGCTTTCAACTACTTTCTTGGCAATCTTGAAGTTACGCCAGCCTAACCAGCTACCTTTGGTTTGTTGATGTTGATCATAAATGGCTTTTTCAGTGCTGATGAACAGATCTGCCAGTTGACCATAGGCTGCGGCCCAAGCGCCAATCAGGGGGTCATCCATTGAAATGCTTAACACTTCACTGATTGAATGTAATAGGTTTTCACCGACAATATTGTAATCAGGTGCTTGAATGTTCAGACTGACGTGCTTGTGTGCGATTAACTCAACCACAGGTAAAAGCACAGAAGGATCTTCAATGTTTTCAGCATAAGCCAACACGGCACCTGCCAAGGCTTGAGCCTGTGCACCACTGCGTTGGTGCCCCATATTAAATGTTTCTTTTAGATCTGGATTATTGCCCAACATGCGGTTATAAAAATAACCAGTCAAGGCTACGCCATTTTCGCGGAGTACAGGAACTGTTGCTTTTACTAGGTCAATTTGCTGCGGAGTCATGTTTGATCTCTCATGGCGGTTATTTATAAGATGTATTTAAAATACATCTTATAAAATGCTTTGACAATAGGGTGGCTTAAAAAACCATAAAAAATTATGGGAAATAAAAATATCCTATAATTTTTTACTTATTAATCAGATTATTGAATTATCGTTTACCAAATAGCGAACCCAGTAAACCACGCACGATTTTCTGTCCAGTGCTGCCGCCCAGGCTGCGTGCAGCACTTTTGGCAAAAGTTCCTACAATATCCTGGGTGAATTTTTCACGCTGTTTGGCTGTGCGTTCAGCCTCTTTTTGTTGCTCGCGCGCCAAGCGTTCTTGCTCACGTGCTTGTTGTTTGGCTACAGCCTCTGCTTCTTTGGCTTGCTGTTTGGCTTGTAGCTTGGCTTGCTCATCTGCGATGGTTTGTTGCTGACGTTGTTCAACTTTCTGTTGCAACATTTCAAATGCACTTTGTCGATCCAGGCTTTGTTCATAAATGCCAGCAATCACGCTTTGGCTCATCAGCACCTTACGTTCTTCAGGAGCAATCGGGCTAAAGGAAGAGTAGGGAGGCATCACCCAGCCACGCTCGACCATTTGCGGTGTGCCTTGCTCATCCAGACAGCTAATCAGGGCTTCCCCAACAGCTAGTTCGGTAATGGCCTGATCCACCTTAAATTCAGGGTTGGCACGGAAAGTATCAGCAGCGGTCTTTACCGCTTTTTGATCTTTGGGGGTAAAGGCGCGCAGGGCATGTTGCACGCGATTACCGAGTTGACCCAATACGCTTTCAGGTAAATCCAGCGGATTTTGCGTGACAAAATAAATCCCTACACCTTTGGAACGAATCAGGCGCACCACCTGTTCAATTTTTTCCTGTAGCGCAGGGCTGGCATTGTCAAATAGTAGATGCGCTTCATCGAAGAAGAACACCAGTTTTGGTTTGTCCATATCGCCTACTTCAGGCAGTTGCTCAAATAATTCAGACAACATCCATAGTAGGAAAGTGGCGTACAGCTTGGGTGTGTTCATCAGTTTATCGGCAGCCAACAAATTGATGGTGCCACGTCCCTGGCTGTCAGTTTGGATAAAATCCATGATGTCTAATGCAGGCTCACCAAAGAATTTGTCTCCACCCTGATCGGCCAGTGCTAGTAAATTGCGTTGAATGGCCCCTAAACTTGCTGGAGACAGGTTGCCATATTCCGCCTTAAATTCGGCTGCATGTTCACTGACATAAGTCAGCATCGATTTTAAGTCTTTAAAATCAATCAGCAATAAACCCTGATCATCGGCAATGCGGAACACAGCTGAAAGCACACCTTCCTGAGTGTCATTCAAGTTCAGTATTTGCGCCAGTAACAGTGGGCCAATTTCAGAAACTGTGGTACGAATCGGATGGCCTTGCTCACCGAACAAATCCCAAAACACCACAGGAAAGGCGGCAAAGGGAATTGATTCAATATTTAAGCTTTTGATGCGTGCATCAAACTTCGGGTTGCTTTCACCAGCTTTGGCCAGGCTGGAAACATCGCCTTTGGCATCGGCTAAAAATACTGGCACACCAATGCGGGAAAAATTTTCTGCCAATACTTTTAACGTTACGGTTTTCCCTGTTCCGGTTGCCCCGGCAATCAAGCCATGACGGTTGGCAAACTGGGAATGTAAAATAATCTCTTGTTGTGTATCGGTGGTTTTCTTGGCAATAACGATTGGTGTACCCATATTTTTTCCTATTCTATTTTATTCATGTTGTCGCGTAGGCAGCTGTTTTAATGCGTTTTCTATATCTTGAATTAAATCTGCAGGATGTTCCAGTCCTATACAAAAACGAACCAATAAACCTTGTTGTAAATGTGTATGTTGCAACACGCGCATATCTCTCAGATTGTACAGCATGACCAGACTGACCGGTCCGCCCCAGCTAAAGCCCAGTTTAAACAGTTCCAGTGCATCGCAGAATGTTCGAATGTTTTTTAAAGTATATTCAGGTTTAAAAATCACACTGACCAGACCTGCGCTGTGTTCTTCCTTGCAAATTTCTTTCCAATGTTGATGTCCTGCTGATTCAGTATCGGTAGGATGTAGCACCTGTACAAATTCAGGTTGCTGTTTGAGCCAATTCAATAGTGTTAAGCAGCTTTGAGATTGATGCTGATAACGCACTTGCATTGATGCCAGACTGCGCTGTACCTGTGCCACATCGTCACCTGACACGCTAATGCCTTGAATGGCATGCATACGGAATAATTGGTGATGCAGTTTTTTATCCCGGGTCACCACAGAGCCCATCAAGATGTCACCGCCGCCACTTGGATATTTGGTCAGTGCATGCACAGTTATATCGACACTTAAATGCTCATCACCAAAATCAAAGGCATTAAAGGCCAGACCTGCGCCCCATGTATTGTCTAGGGCGGTCAGCATGTTGGCAGCTTGGGCTTTTTTAACCAGACCAGTCAAATCTGGAAATTCTAAAGTGACTGAACCTGCTGCTTCTAACCAAATGAGTTTGGCTTTATCTGTGGGCTGGAAAGTTTCTGCATCAATCGGGTTATAAACTTTGACATCAATACCGTAACGATTTTCTAAGTTACGCAAATGTTCCATGTTTGGCCCATAAATATTGTCGGCCACCCACACTTCATCTCCCTGGCTTAAAAAACAGGAATTCACCAGGTTAATGGCTGATAAACCGCTCGGTGCAAGTAAGCAATATTGTCCACCTTCGATCTGGGCAATGTTGTCGCCTAAAGTAAACGTTGTAGGCGTGCCGTGGGTGCCATAACTATAATCATAGTCATCGGTCCAGTGGCGATTAAACAGTGCATCGGTGTTGTTAAAAATAATGGTTGATGCACGAAACAGGGGAGGTTGGACGGTAGAAATATATTGTGGGGCTTTTCGTGGTGCATGAATGAGTGCTGTTTGTGAGTTTTTTTTCAAGGTGTTGCTCTAAGTCGTATCAAAATTAGTCTTAGCTTAAGAGAAACACATCTATTAGGCTATATAAATGCCAAAATGTATAGAAACGTTAACGCATACATAAAGTTGGCTTCATTCTTGCTAAACCTATAACAGAGCTAGAACAATAGGCGGAGGCGCATGAAGTCGCATTTAAAAGTACATTATTTTCAGCATATTGCCGGTGAAGGCTTCGGCAGTTGTTATCAATTTTTAAAACAGCACCACGCTAAAATTAGTGCAACGGAATTTTTTGCCTTACCCGTAGATCGACCACTGGATATTGAGGCTTTACCGCAAGTGGAAGATGTCGATTTACTCATCATCATGGGCGGGACCATGAGTGTCAATGATGAAGCCAACTATCCCTGGTTAAAAATAGAAAAACGCTGGATCAGACGTTATTTGTCTATGGGTAAACCTGCGATTGGCTTGTGTTTGGGTGGGCAACTGATCGCCAATGCTTTGGGGGCAGCGGTCAGACGTAATGAACAGCAGGAATTGGGTTTGACGGAGGTGCGTAAGGTTAAGCATGTGCCTGAAGCGTGTTTTGAGTTACCCGAGCAATTTAAGGTAATGCAATGGCATAGTGAAACCTTTGAAATTCCTAAAGGTGCTATTCATCTGGCAGAAAATGATGTCTGTCGCAATCAAATGTATCAAATTGGAAAAAATGTCTTGGGATTTCAATTTCATCCTGAAATAACCCCAGAGGTATTGCAACTATTTTTAGAAAATGATCAAGAACTGGAAAGTTTTTCCGGTCAATATGTGCAAACCGAACGTCAATTGAAAAGTATGGCTAAAAGTGATTTTATTAAAGGAAATCAAATACTAAACCAGGCAATAGAGTACGTTTTACAAAAAACATCATGCTGACTTATTTTTAAACAAAAGACTAAATGGATAAACGGAAAAAAAGAGGAAAAATTGAAAAAGAGATTTGCTTAAGCGTTAAACAATCGCTATAATGGGCGACCCTTTGATGAAAGGGGGTTGACTACGAATAAAGTAGTTAACATCGTGACAGTCGTGGCATCGATCATGACCTTAGTGATAATTCACTGCTCTTGACACTTGCCCACATTAAAGTGGGGTGAGATGCGTCAAGAGTGATTCTTTATATATTTGGCTTGGAGTTAACTGGTATGTCTAACCAGAGAATTCGTATCCGTCTTAAGTCTTTTGATCACCGTTTAATTGATCAATCAGCTCAAGAGATCGTAGAAACAGCAAAACGTACTGGCGCACAAGTTTGTGGTCCAATCCCGATGCCTACTCGCATCGAACGTTTCAACGTTTTAACATCACCACACGTTAACAAAGATGCGCGTGACCAATACGAGATCCGCACTTACAAACGTTTGATCGACATCGTTCAACCTACAGATAAAACTGTTGATGCATTGATGAAGTTAGATCTTGCAGCTGGTGTTGATGTTCAGATCGCTTTAGGTTAAGGCTTTCGGTTAATTAACGCTCTAAGTTAATTAGGCCGCTTTTTTAGAGGTTTATGCACATGGCTATTGGTTTAGTCGGTCGCAAGTGCGGTATGACTCGTATCTTTACAGATGCTGGTGTTTCTGTACCTGTAACAGTGATTGAGGTTGATCCTAACCGCATCACTCAAATCAAAACGCTTGAAACTGATGGTTATCAAGCGATTCAAATCACTACTGGTGAACGTCGCGAATCTCGCGTAACTAACGCTCAGAAAGGTCACTTCGCTAAAGCGGGTGTTGCTGCTGGTCGTCTAGTTCAAGAATTCCGCGTTTCAGAAGCTGAGCTTGAAGGTCGTGAAGTTGGTGGTGCTCTTACTGTTGAAATGTTCCAAGTTGGTCAAATCGTTGACGTAACTGGTACATCTAAAGGTAAAGGTTTCCAAGGTGGTGTTAAGCGTTGGAACTTCCGTACTCAAGACGCTACTCACGGTAACTCTGTTTCTCACCGTGTTCTAGGTTCTACAGGTCAAAACCAGACTCCTGGTCGCGTGTTCAAAGGCAAAAAAATGGCTGGCCATTTAGGTGCTGAACGCGTAACTACACAGGGTCTTGAAATCGTTGCTATCGACACTGAACGTTCAGTTCTTGTTGTTAAAGGTGCGGTTCCTGGTGCTACTGGTGGCGACGTAACTGTTCGTCCTACGATCAAGGCCTGAGGGGAAATAACGTGAATTTAAATACTGTTTCCGGCTCTGCTGTTGAATTATCTGAAGTTGCTTTCGGTCGTGAATTTAACGAAGCTCTTGTACACCAAGTTGTTACAGCTTACTTAGCTGGTGGTCGTCAAGGTTCGAAAGCTCAGAAATCACGTGCTGACGTATCTGGCGGTGGTAAAAAACCATTCCGTCAAAAAGGTACTGGCCGTGCACGTGCTGGTTCTATTCGTAGCCCGATCTGGGTTGGTGGTGGTAAAACTTTTGCCGCTCGTCCACAAGATTGGTCTCAAAAAGTTAACCGTAAAATGTACCGCGGTGCTATGCAATGCATCCTAGCTGAACTTGTTCGTCAAGATCGCTTGGTTTTAGTTGAAGAGTTTGCTGTTGCAGCTCCAAAAACTAAAGAGTTGCTTGCAAAACTTAACGACTTGAATGCTACTCGTGCATTAATCGTTACTGATGCTGTTGATGAGAACTTGTATCTTGCTGCACGTAACATTCCACACGTTGATGTGGTTGATGCTGCTGCAATTGATCCTGTTAGCTTGATCGCGTTCGACAAAGTTGTTATGTCTGTAGCTGCTGCTAAGAAAATTGAGGTAGAACTCGGATGAACAACGAACGTATCTATCAAGTCCTACAAGGACCTGTATTCTCAGAAAAAGCACAAGTTTTAGGTGAAACTGCTGGTGTTCAAGTTTTCAAAGTTGCACTTGATGCAAACAAACTTGAAATCAAAAAAGCAGTGGAACAACTCTTTGGTGTTCAAGTTGTTAAAGTTAACACTACGATCACTAAAGGTAAGACTAAACGCTTTGGTAAAACATTAGGACGTCGTTCTGATGTTAAAAAAGCATACGTCACCCTGAAAGCTGGCCAAGATGTTGAAATGGCTGACTTGGGCGATACCGCTGAAAGCGCAGCGGAATAAGGACGAGAATTATGCCTATTCAAAAATGTAAGCCAACGTCACCAGGACGTCGCTTTGTAGAGAAAGTCGTTCACGACCATCTTCACAAAGGCGCGCCTTATGCTCCGTTGGTTGAAGCTAAAAAACGTACTGGTGGTCGTAACAATAACGGTCACATTACAACTCGTCACGTTGGTGGTGGTCATAAACAACACTACCGTCTTGTCGACTTCAAACGTAACAAAGACGGCATTCCAGCTGTAGTTGAACGTATTGAATACGATCCTAACCGTACAGCTCATATTGCTTTATTGAAATATGCTGACGGTGAACGTCGTTACATCATTGCGCCTAAAGGTTTGCGTGCTGGTGATAAAGTACAATCTGGTAATGATGCTCCAATCCGTCCAGGTAACTGCTTGCCACTTCGTAACATGCCTATCGGTTCTACTCTTCACAACATCGAACTTAAAATCGGTAAAGGCGCGCAATTAGCTCGTTCAGCTGGTACTTCAGTTCAGTTGTTGGGTCGTGACGGTTCTTACGCTATCGTTCGTTTACGTTCTGGTGAAATGCGTAAAATTCACGTTGAATGCCGTGCTGTTTTGGGTGAAGTTTCTAACTCAGAAAGCAACCTTCGTTCACTAGGTAAAGCTGGTGCATCACGCTGGCGTGGTGTTCGTCCTACCGTTCGTGGTATGGCGATGAACCCGGTTGACCATCCACACGGTGGTGGTGAAGGGCGTAACAAAGGTATTCAACCTGTAAGCCCATGGGGTCAAAAAGCTAAAGGGTACAAGACACGTACCAACAAGCGTACGACTAAGATGATTATTCGCGACCGTCGCGTTAAGTAACAAGTAAAGGAATCTGACAATGCCTCGTTCTCTGAAAAAAGGCCCATTCGTCGATGCGCACTTGTTCGCTAAGGTTGAAGCGGCTGTAGCGAGTAACTCTCGCAAGCCGATCAAAACTTGGTCGCGTCGTTCGATGATTCTCCCAGATTTTGTTGGTTTAACAATTTCTGTTCATAATGGTCGTAACCATGTTCCGGTAATCGTATCTGAACACATGGTTGGTCATAAACTCGGTGAATTCGCGCCAACTCGTACCTATCGTGGTCACGGTGTTGACAAGAAATCTAAACGTTAAGGTGCGATGATGGAAGTTACTGCTAAATTACGCGGTGCCGCTATCTCGGCACAAAAAGCACGTTTGGTTGCAGATCTAATCCGTGGCAAATCTGTTGCTCACGCTTTAAATATCTTAAACTTCAGTAACAAAAAAGCTGCAGTTTTAGTAAAAAAAGCGTTGGAATCTGCAATTGCAAACGCTGAACATAATAACAGTTTAGATGTAGACGACCTTAAAGTATCTACGATTTACGTTGATGAAGGCATCAGCCTTAAACGTATTATGCCACGTGCTAAAGGCCGTGCAGATCGTATTACTAAGCGTACTTGTCACATCACCGTTAAGGTAGGGGTTTGATATGGGTCAGAAGGTTCATCCAATCGGTATCCGCCTAGGTGTTGTGAAACGTCATAACGCTAACTGGTATGCGAGTCCGAAACAATACGCTGAATACTTGCTTAAAGATTTGCAAGTTCGTGAGTTTTTAATTAAAAAACTTAAGAATGCAATGATCAGCAATATTCTTATCGAACGTCCAACAGGCGCTGCTAAAATTACCATTAGCACTGCTCGTCCTGGTATCGTTATCGGTAAAAAAGGCGAAGACATTGAAAAATTACAACGCGAATTAACATCTATTATGGGTGTTCCTGCGCAAGTAAGCATCAACGAAATCGATCGCCCAGACTTAGACGCTCGTTTAGTTGCTGAAGCTATCGCTTCTCAATTAGAGAAACGTGTAATGTTCCGTCGTGCTATGAAGCGTGCGGTTCAAAACACTATGCGTGCTGGTGCTAAAGGTATCAAAGTTGAAGTTTCTGGTCGTTTAGGTGGTGCTGAGATTGCACGTACTGAATGGTACCGTGAAGGTCGTGTACCTTTGCATACTCTTCGTGCGGACATCGACTACGCTACTATGCGTGCTGAAACTACTTACGGTACGATTGGCGTTAAAGTTTGGATTTTCCGTGGCGAGATCTTAGGTGGCATGAAACAAGTCATGAACCCTGCTCCTGCTGAAGAACGTCCAGCTAAACGTGGTCGCGGTCGTGGTGAAGGTCAAGAGCGTCGTGGTCGTCGCAATGATCGTTCTGCTGAAAAAGGAGAATAATCCATGTTGCAACCTAAACGTACTAAGTTCCGTAAGGTTCAAAAGGGCCGTAACACTGGTCTAGCGCATCGTGGTAGCACTGTATCTTTCGGTTCTATCGCACTTAAATCTGTTGAGCGTGGTCAAATGACAGCTCGTCAGATTGAAGCTGCGCGTCGTACAATCAGCCGTCGTGTAAAACGTGGTGGTAAGATCTTTATCCGTGTATTCCCGGACAAACCAATTACTGAAAAACCATTAGAAGTTCGTATGGGTAAAGGTAAAGGTTCTGTGGAGTACTGGGTTTGCCAAATCAAACCAGGTAAGATCTTGTACGAAATGGAAGGTGTAAGCGAAGAATTGGCACGTGAAGCGTTTACGCTTGCGGCTGCTAAGCTTCCGTTTAAAACCACTATCGTGACTCGGACGGTAATGTAATGAAAACTAAAGATCTACGTGAAAAATCGGTAGAAGAGTTGACAGCTTTGCTTGATGAGCAACAGCTTAATCAATTCCGTCTTCGTATGGCTAAGGCAACTGGTCAATTGGGTAAATCGCACGAAGTTGCGCTTACTCGTAAGACTATTGCTCGTATCAAGACACTCCTTACCGAAAAACAGGGGAACGGACAATGAGTGAACAAACAGTTCGCACGTTAACCGGCAAAGTCGTAAGCGACAAAATGGACAAGTCTATTGTTGTGCTTATTGAACGCCGCGTTCAACACCCGTTGTATGGCAAATCAATCCGCCGTTCAACTAAATTACACGCTCATGATGAGAACAATGTTGCTAAAACTGGCGACGTAGTGACCATTAAAGAAAGCCGCCCAATTTCTAAAACTAAAGCTTGGGCTTTAGTGGAAGTTATTGAAGCAGCTGCTGAGTAATTAGACGTTCTTGTTGCATCATCGGTTAATTTCGAGTACTCTTTGAGCCTTTCGAAATGTGACCGGTGATGCTCGGTTTTGGAGTAGGGCAATGATTCAAACCGAAAGTATGCTCGACGTAGCAGACAACAGTGGTGCTCGCCGCGTACAATGTATTAAAGTACTTGGTGGTTCACATCGTCGTTATGCTTCTGTTGGCGACATTATTAAAGTTACTGTAAAAGAAGCTATTCCACGCGCACGTGTTAAAAAAGGTGACGTGATGAATGCTGTAGTTGTACGTACAAAATTTGGTATCCGTCGTCCAGACGGTTCAGTGATTCGTTTCGACGATAACGCTGCTGTAATTTTGAACAACAACAAAGCGCCGATTGCAACTCGTATTTTCGGACCAGTGACTCGTGAACTTCGTACTGAACAGTTCATGAAAATCATTTCATTGGCTCCTGAAGTTCTATAAGAGGCACTCATGGCTAAGATTAAAAAAGGCGATCAAGTAATTGTGATCGCAGGTAAAGAAAAAGGCAAACAGGGTACTGTATTGTCAGTTTCTAATGACCGCGTTAAGGTTGAAGGCCTTAACTTGGTGAAGAAGCATCAAAAGCCTAACCGAGCTACTGGCGCTGAAGGCGGCATCGTAACTCAAGAAGCTGAGCTTCATATCTCAAACGTGGCAATTTTTAATGCTACAACCCAAAAGGCTGACCGTGTTGGTTACCAAACGATTGAAGGCGTGAAAACTCGCGTTTACAAATCTAACGGTGAATCAGTGGCGGTAGCGAAGTAATAGGTTGAAATAGGCAATGGCCAGACTTAAAACACGTTACAACGACGTACTTAAAGCTCAGTTACAAGAGCAGTTAGGCGTTAAAAATGTGATGGAGATTCCTCGCATCACTAAAATCACCATTAACATGGGTGTTGGTGCGGCATCAGCTGACAAGAAATTGTTAGATGGCGCTCTTTCTGATATGCAAGCGATTGCTGGTCAAAAACCAGTTCTTACCCTAGCTCGTAAATCAATTGCTGGTTTCAAAATCCGTGATGGTTGGCCGATTGGTTGTAAAGTTACTTTACGCGGCGAACAAATGTACGAATTCTTAGACCGTTTGATCTCTATCGCGATCCCTCGTATTCGTGACTTCCGCGGTTTTTCTGCGAAATCATTTGATGGTCGTGGTAACTATTCGATGGGTTTGAAGGAACAAATCATGTTCCCTGAAATCGATTTCGATAAGATTGATCGTATTCGTGGTATGGATATTACCATCACTACGACTGCTCGCACCGATGACGAAGGCCGTGCGCTTATGCGTGCATTCGGCTTCCCGTTCAAATAAGAGGTCGATATGGCTAAGAAAGGTATGATTAATCGCGAATTGAAACGCGAAAAAACAGTTGCTAAATTTGCTGCAAAACGTGCTGAATTAAAAGCTACGATTGCAAATGTAAATGCTAGCGACGAAGAACGTTTCGATGCGATGATGAAGTTACAGGCATTACCACGTAATGCGTCTCCAGTACGTCTACGTAACCGTTGTGGTTTAACTGGTCGTCCTCATGGTTACTTCCGTAAGTTCGGTTTAAGCCGTAACAAATTACGTGACACAGTAATGCAGGGTGATGTACCGGGCGTTGTTAAGGCAAGCTGGTAAGGAGCACTATAAATGAGTATGCAAGATACCGTTGCCGACATGCTAACACGTGTTCGTAACGCACAAATGGCAAAGAAACAAACTGTTTCAATGCCAAATTCTAAGTTGAAGGTTGCTATTGCAAACGTTCTTCAACAAGAAGGCTATATTTCAAACGTAGAAGTTGCGGATGCTGAAGGCAAACCAACTTTAACAATTACGTTAAAATATTTTGAAGGCAAACCAGTTATCGAAACTGTGAAACGCGTAAGCCGTCCAGGTCTACGTCAGTATCGCGGTAAAGATGCACTTCCTAGCGTTAAGCAAGGTTTAGGTATTGCAATTGTTTCTACAAGCAAAGGCATCATGACTGATCGCGCTGCACGTGCTGCGGGCATCGGTGGTGAAGTTATTGCTTTTGTTTCTTAATAGGTGATTCCTCATGTCTCGTGTGGCTAAAGCCCCAGTAACTGTACCTAACGGTGTAACAGTTACTCAGAACGGCCGGCAGGTCGAAGTGAAAGGCAGCAAAGGTACATTGTCTTTCAACCTGCATGCGCTGGTCGAGCTAAAACAGGAAGAAGGTCAACTTCAAATTGCTCCTAAAGCTGAGTCGAAAGACGCTTGGATGCAAGCTGGTACTGCTCGCGCTGTGTTAAACAACCTTGTAAAAGGTGTTAGCGAAGGTTTCGAACGCAAGTTACAACTTATCGGCGTTGGTTATAAAGCTGCGGTTAAAGGTAACGTTGTTAACCTTAACCTTGGTTTCTCTCACCCGATTGATTACAACCTTCCAGAAGGTGTAACTGCTGAAACTCCTACAGCGACTGAAATCATTCTTAAATCTGCTGATAAAGCAGCTTTAGGTCAAGTTGCTGCAGATATCCGTGGTTACCGTCCACCAGAGCCTTATAAAGGTAAAGGTGTTCGTTATTCTGACGAAGTTGTACTTCGTAAAGAAGCTAAGAAGAAATAAGGCGCGAGGTTCTTATGAACGAAAAGAAACAATCCCGTTTGCGTCGTGCGAAAAGCACACGCTTGCACATTCGTGCATTGGGTGCGACTCGCTTGTGTGTAAACCGCACACCGCGTCACATCTATGCTCAAGTTATCTCAGCAGATGGTGGCAAAGTTTTAGCTCAAGCTTCAACTTTAGATGCTACTTTACGTGCTGGTACAACTGGTAACGTTGATGCAGCTCAAAAAGTGGGTGCTTTAATTGCAGAACGTGCGAAAGCAGCTGGCGTAACTAAAGTTGCATTTGACCGTTCTGGTTTCAAATATCATGGTCGTATCAAAGCCTTGGCTGATGCTGCTCGTGAAAACGGCTTGGAGTTCTAATCATGGCTAAAGTTGAACAAAACGAAGGTCTTGTTGAAAAGCTGGTTGCCGTTGATCGTGTAGCCAAAGTTGTTAAGGGTGGTCGTATCTTCTCTTTCACAGCATTAACTGTTGTGGGTGATGGTAATGGTCGCGTAGGTTTTGGTCGTGGTAAAGCACGTGAAGTTCCAGCTGCTATTTCTAAAGCACTTGAAGCTGCACGTCGTAACATGATTACTGTTGAGCTTGTTAACGGTACTGTACAACACCCTATTAATGCTCGTCACGGTGCAAGCCGCGTTTACATGCAACCTGCTTCTGAAGGTACTGGTGTAATTGCTGGTGGTGCTATGCGTGCAGTTCTAGAAGCTGTTGGCGTACATAACGTATTGACAAAATGCTATGGTTCTACAAACGCTGCTAACGTAGTAAACGCAACTTTCAAAGGTTTGCGTGACATGACTTCTCCTGAGAAAGTCGCTGCGAAACGTGGTCTTTCAGTAGAACAAATTCAAGGGTAATCAATCATGAAAACGATTAAAGTTACCCAGACTAAATCTTCTGCGCACCGCTTGAAAAATCACAAGCTTAGCCTTCAAGGTTTAGGTCTGCGTCGTATTGGTCATACTGTAGAAGTGCAAGATACGCCTTCTAACCGTGGTATGATCAACCAAGTCTACTATATGGTTAGTGTAGAGGAATAAGCCATGACTCTGCGTTTAAATACTATTGCACCTGCAGAAGGTGCTAAACGTGACAACCTTCGTTTAGGCCGTGGTATCGGTTCTGGCGTTGGTAAGACTGGTGGCCGTGGTGTCAAAGGTCAAAAATCACGTAAGAGCGGTGGCGTACGTCCAGGTTTCGAAGGTGGTCAAACTGCGTTATATCGTCGTTTACCTAAATTCGGCTTCACTAGCCAACTTGCTTTAAAAACTGCTGAAGTACGTTTATCAGAGCTTGCTAAAGTTGAAGGTGATATCATTTCACTTGAAACTTTAAAAGCTGCCAATGTTGTACGTAAAGATATGACTCGTGCTCGTATCGTACTTTCTGGTGATATTACTCGTGCATTCACTGTACAAGGTGTTGCTTTGACTAAAGGCGCTAAAGCTGCTGTAGAAGCTGCTGGCGGTAAAGTCGAGGAGTAATCGCTAGTGTCTATGTCTCCTAGTTCTTCAGGTCATGTTAACATGATGAAAGGTCAGCCATTTCATGTGAAATATCGTGAAATTATTCGCCGATTAATGTTTTTGGTTGGCGCATTATTGGTCTTTCGACTAGGAGCACATATTCCACTGCCGGGTATTGATAATGTCGCTTTAGAACGTTTTTTCAAAGCTAATGAAGGTACTTTCTTAGGTTTGTTTAATATGTTCTCTGGCGGGGCATTAGAGCGAATGTCAATTCTTGCGTTGGGGATCATGCCATATATCTCTGCATCGATTATCGTGCAGTTGATGTCAACAGTGGTTCCTTCGCTGGAAGCATTAAAGAAAGAAGGCGAGCAGGGTAAGCGTAAGATTAATCAATATACGCGTTACGGCACGTTATTACTTGCCTTAGTACAAGGTGTAGGTATGTGTGCTGGTCTGATTAGCCAAGGGATTACCTTGACTTCTGGGCTGGCTTTTTACGTTCCTGCTGTAACCTCACTGGTTGCAGGCACCATGTTCTTAATGTGGTTGGGAGAGCAAATTACCGAACGTGGTGTTGGTAATGGGATCTCCATGATCATTTTCGCAGGTATCGTTGCTGGTTTGCCTACTATTGTAATGCAAGCATTCACTTCGGTGGATAACGGTCAATCAAGTTTAATTGGTCTGGCTGTGTTTGCATTACTTTCAGTTGCGGTTCTTGCTGCAATTGTATTTATTGAAAAGGCTCAACGTCGTATACCGGTTAACTATGCTCAAAAGCAACAAGGGCGTCGCGTATTCACTGCACAGCAGACACATTTGCCATTGAAATTGAATATGGCAGGGGTTATTCCGGCAATTTTCGCTAGTTCGTTATTGCTGTTCCCTGCGAGTTTAGGTCAATGGTTGGGTAGCTCTGATCCAAATGCAGGAATTATCAAGCGTAGCCTACAAGATTTGGCATTGGTATTATCGCCTGGACAACCTTTGTATTTGGTGCTCTTCGGTGCGTTAATTATCTTTTTCTGTTATTTCTATACTGCACTTGTGTTCAGTCCTAAAGAAGTATCAGAGAACTTGAAACGCAGCGGAGCTTATGTACCTGGTATTCGCCCAGGTGAGCAAACTGCTCGTTACTTAGATCATATTCTTAATCGTTTGACGTTTATTGGTGCAATTTATATTACGGTCATCTGCTTGATGCCAATGGTTCTGCAAAGCTCTTTTGGTATTCCATTCCATTTGGGTGGTACATCTTTGCTGATCGTAGTGGTTGTTGTGATGGACTTTATGGCTCAGCTACAAGCTCATCTGACTTCGCACCAGTATGACAATCAAACGTTAATGAGAAAAACGACTGCTCATCCTAAGGGATAAGCGCACTTGAGGTTTCATCATGAAAGTACAAGCTTCTGTTAAAAAAATTTGTGGTAGCTGTAAAGTTATCCGTCGTAATGGGGTTATCCGCGTGATTTGTAGCGCTGAACCTCGTCATAAGCAGCGTCAAGGTTAATCTAATCAAGACCTGTTGATTTCAGTAGGCTAATTAGGTTATTATCCGCCCCTCAAGATATTTGTGGGGCGGTTGATTATCTCTACTGCCTTTTTGGAGAAAGTGAATGGCTCGTATTGCCGGTGTAAACATTCCGGATAACAAGCATGCTGTTATCTCCCTCACGTATATTTTTGGTATCGGTCGCCACACTGCTAAGAACATCTTAGCTGCTGTTGGTATTGCACCAACTACTAAGATCCGTGAATTGGATGATGCTCAGCTTGATGCGATTCGTGCAGAAATTACCAAGGTTCCGACCGAAGGTGATTTACGTCGCGAAATTTCCATGAACATTAAACGTTTAATGGATTTAGGCTGCTACCGCGGTCTTCGTCATCGTCGCAGCTTGCCTGTCCGTGGACAACGCACCAAAACTAACGCACGTACCCGTAAAGGTCCGCGCAAACCTATTAAGAAATAAGATTTCTGGAAGCTAAAAGATGGCTAAAGATACTCGCACACGCAAGAAGGTCACTCGTACCGTCTCTGAAGGTGTTGCACACATTCACGCTTCTTTTAATAACACCATTGTGACTATTACCGATCGTCAAGGTAATGCACTGGCTTGGGCTACCTCTGGTGGACAAGGCTTCCGTGGATCACGTAAATCAACTCCGTTTGCTGCTCAGGTAGCTGCTGAAGTTGCTGGTAAAGCAGCTTTGGATTACGGTTTGAAAAACTTGGACGTCCTTGTAAAAGGTCCTGGTCCTGGTCGTGAGTCTGCGGTTCGTGCTTTAGGTGCAGTGGGTTATAAAATTAACAGCATTACCGATGTGACGCCAATCCCGCACAACGGTTGTCGTCCACCTAAAAAACGTCGCGTGTAAGGAGAAACATTCATGGCTCGTTATATTGGTCCAAAATGCAAACTCTCTCGCCGCGAAGGGACAGACCTGCAACTTAAATCAGGCGTTAAACCGTTTGACGTTAAGACAAAAAAACATGCTAAAGCTCCTGGCCAACATGGTCAAAGCCGTGCTAAGCAATCTGAGTACTCACTACAATTACGTGAAAAACAAAAAGTACGTCGTATGTACGGTGTGTTAGAGCGTCAATTTAGTAACTACTATAAAGAAGCTGCTCGTGTGAAAGGCGCAACAGGTGAAAACTTGTTGAAATTGCTTGAAAGCCGTCTTGATAACGTAGTTTATCGCATGGGTTTTGGTTCTACACGTGCAGAAGCTCGTCAGCTTGTATCTCACCGTAGCATTACTTTGAATGGTCGTCGTGTTAACATCGCGTCTATCCAAGTTAAAGCTGGTGATGTAATCGCGGTTCACGAAGGTGCTAAACAACAATTACGTATTAAAAGCGCAATTGAATTGGCTGCTCAACGTGGTATCCCTTCTTGGATGGAAGTTGACCATTCAAAATTAGAAGGTACGTTTAAAGCTGCACCGGATCGTTCTGATTTACCTGCTGAAATCAACGAAAGCTTGATTGTAGAATTGTATTCTAAATAATCCCTTGAGGTAGCAATAATGACGCGTACTGCAAATGAGTTTCTAACTCCGCAAGCGATCAAGGTCGAAGCGGCTAGCGGGACCTCGGCAAAAGTTATTCTGGAACCATTAGAGCGTGGCTTTGGTCATACTCTTGGTAATGCTTTACGTCGTATCCTATTATCTTCTTTACCTGGCGCTGCTGTGGTAGAAGTTGAGATAGAAGGTGTCGAGCACGAGTACAGTACCTTAGAAGGCTTGCAGCAGGACATCGTCGAGCTCTTGCTGAACCTAAAAGGATTGTCGATTAAGCTGTTCGATCAAAACGAAGCATATTTGACATTAGAAAAACAAGGTCCAGGCGATGTAACAGCTGCTGATCTTCGTTTACCTCATAATGTTGAAGTGGTAAACCCTGAGCATTTGATCGGCACGTTAAGTGCTTCAGGCAATTTAAAAATGCGCCTGAAAGTTTCTCAAGGCCGTGGTTATGAAACTTCTGACTCACGTTTCCCAGAAGGCGAGACTCGCCCTGTGGGTCGCTTACAGTTAGATGCTTCTTATAGCCCGATCAAACGTGTGTCTTACACAGTGGAAAACGCTCGTGTAGAACAACGTACTGACCTTGATAAACTGATCATTGATCTTGAAACCAACGGTACAGTTGATCCTGAAGAAGCAATCCGCAAAGCGGCAACAATCTTGCAACAACAAATTGCAATTTTTGTTGATCTTCAGAAAGATCAAGCTCCTGTTGCTCAAGAGCCTCGCGAAGAAGTGGATCCAATCTTGCTTCGTCCAGTAGATGATCTAGAGCTTACTGTTCGTTCTGCTAACTGTTTGAAAGCAGAAAATATTTACTACATCGGTGATTTGGTTCAACGTACTGAAGTTGAGTTGTTAAAAACTCCTAACCTAGGTAAAAAATCGTTAACTGAAATCAAAGATGTTCTGGCTTCTAAAGGCTTACAACTCGGCATGCGTTTAGAGAACTGGCCACCAGCTAGTCTCCGTATGGACGATCGTTTCGCCTATCGTAGCCGTTAATTAAGTAGGACTATCACCATGCGTCATCGTAATAGTGGTGTGAAATTAGGCCGTACAAGCAGTCATCGTAAAGCGATGTTCCAAAACATGGCTAACTCTTTGTTCGAGCACGAGTTGATTAAAACAACTGTGCCTAAAGCTAAAGAGTTACGTCGTGTAGCTGAGCCTTTAATCACTTTAGCTAAAAACGATACTGTTGCAAACCGTCGTTTAGCGTTTGCTCGTACTCGTTCAGCAGCAACTGTTGGTAAATTATTTACCGTTCTTGGCCCTCGTTACAAAGAACGTAACGGCGGTTATCTACGTGTTCTTAAAGCGGGCTTCCGTGCAGGTGATGCTGCACCGATGGCTTACGTTGAGCTAGTAGATCGCGAAGTTAACTAATTTCGCAAGAATAGCTTCAGTTGTTCTAAAAAAAGACCGGTGTTTCACCGGTCTTTTTTTATGCCTGGTGTTTTTTATTGTTATACAATATAAACATTTGTCCTGAACTAACATACTTTTTATCAGATTTAAGAAAACTTGACATTGCATATTGTCAACTTTGTGGTTTAATAAAATAAAGTTTAAGCAGGTTATAAAAAGAACATGGAAAAACATATTGATATCTTGATTGTTGGTGCTGGTATCTCCGGTATTGGGTTGGCTGCACATCTTTTAAAGAATTGCCCACAACGCCAGTTTGAAATTATTGAGCGTCGTGAAAGTTTTGGTGGAACTTGGGATTTATTCAAGTATCCGGGTATTCGTTCCGATTCCGATATGTCGACCTTTGGTTTCAATTTTAAGCCTTGGCAAAAAGACAGCGTCTTGGCTGATGGTCCATCCATCAAGAATTATTTGGCTGAAGTGATTGATGAGTATCAGCTTAAAAGTAAAATCCATTTTCAGCATCGGGTTTTAGCTGCAAATTATGATTCGGCCGCTAAAAAATGGGTGGTTGAAATTGAAGATGCAGCCAAGAAAAAGCAAACCTGGGTGGCAAATTTTGTTCTAGGTTGTACGGGTTACTATAATTATGATCAAGGGTTTCAGCCTGAATTTCCAAATCAATCTGCGTTCAAGGGTGTTTTTATTCATCCGCAACACTGGCCTGAGCAGTTAGATTATTCTGGTAAAAAGGTCGTGATTATTGGTAGTGGAGCAACCGCGATTACTTTGGTTCCTGCAATGGCGAAAGGTGGGGCGGGACATGTCACCATGTTGCAGCGCTCTCCAACTTATATCGCTTCGGTTCCATCTATTGATGTGGTTTACGACAAAATGCGTAAAGTATTACCGGAAGATCTGGCCTATAAATTAACGCGTGCACGTAATATTGGTATGCAACGCGGTATTTATGCCTTGGCACAGAAACAGCCGAAACTGCTCAAGAAGCTTTTGCTGAATGCGGTGAAATTCCAGCTCAAGGGTAAAGTGGATATGAAGCATTTTACTCCAAACTATGAGCCTTGGGATCAGCGTCTGTGTGTGGTACCGGATGGTGACCTGTTTAAGATTCTGCGTGAAGGCCGTGCTTCAGTTGAAACGGATCAAATTGAAAAATTTACTGAAACGGGTATTCAGTTAAAGTCAGGTAAACATTTGGATGCGGATATTATCGTTTCTGCAACCGGATTGAATATTCAAATTTTAGGTGGAATTCAGGCCATGATTGATGGCAAGCCAATGAATACTTCTAAACATATGCTGTATCAGGGCATCATGGTGAGTGATGTGCCGAACATGGCGATGATTATTGGCTATATCAATGCCTCCTGGACGCTGAAAGTCGATATTGCAGCAGATTATATCTGTCGTATGATCAATTATATGGACAAAAATGGCTATGATGAAGTGATCCCACAAGGCGATGCGACCGAGCTGATGGAAGATACGGTGATGGGCAGTCTGACTTCGGGTTATATTGCTCGTGCGGCTGATGTCATGCCGAAACAGGGCAAGCATGCACCTTGGAGTGTATCCAATAATTATCTGGCTGACCGTAAACAGTTAAAGCATGCACGCTTTGATGATGCTGTGCTTAAATTTCATAAACGTGAGCAAAAAGACAATAAAAGCGTGACCCCGCGTTTAGTCTCATAATCGACTATCATTATTTTTTGAAAAAGGAGCATGTATGCTCCTTTTTTTATGGATATTGAACCATAAGTAGAGGTTGTCAGTTTTTATTCTGATGAAAAAACTATAAGAGGGACCAACAAGAATTAAGTCTGCATAAAAATAAATATTGATTATAGTGAACGTGAAATCAATTCTTTCATAATTTCATTGGTGCCGGCATAAATGCGATTGGCACGGTTATCGACATAGGCACGTGCAATCGGGTATTCCATCATGTAGCCATAACCACCATGCAGTTGCAGGCATTCATCCACAACTTTGGAAAACATTTCGGAAATTTTGTATTTTGCTGCTGCAGCTGCATCAATCCCTAGTTTTTCTTCAAGCTGTAATTCCATACAACGGTCTAAATACGCACGACAAAAATCGATTTCGGTACGTAATTCAGCCAGCTTAAAGCGGGTATTTTGAAAAGCACTGATCGGCTTACCAAAGGCTTGACGCTGTTTGGTATATTGCACGGTATGTGCAAAAGCAGCTTCGGCACCCGCCTGACAAATGATGGCGACCAGCATGCGCTCCCAGGCCAGTTCTTTCATTAGCATCATGAAGCCCATACCTTCCATCCCTAAAAGGTTTTCTTTCGGCACGCGAACATTATCAAAGAACAATTCACAGGTATCTTGTCCTTTCATGCCGATTTTATTTAAAGGTTTGCCCTTGCTGAAACCGGCACGATCCGCCTCAACCATGATTAAGGACAGATTGGCTGAGCCTTTATCGCTGCTACCGGTTTTGCAGACTACAATCGCCATGTCGCACAGGTAACCATTGGTGATAAAGATTTTGGAACCATTGATGACATAATCATCGCCATCCAGTATTGCGCTGGTGTGTACAGCTTGCAGGTCAGATCCAGTTCCAGGTTCGGTCATGGCAATGGCGGTAACGACTTCACCGCTAGCCATTTTCGGTAACCATTGCTGCTTCTGTTGTTCATTGCCAAAATTGAAGATGTAATTGGCCACAATATCCGAATGTAGCGAAAAGCCTGTGGATGAATCCATGGCATAAGCCTGTTCTTCAATCAGGATCATGCTGTAAAGACGATCTACCCCCGAACCTCCGTATTGTTCTGGCATGGTGGCACAGAGTAAGCCCATTGCACCGGCCTTGTTCCATAAATCTCGGTCGACATGCTGCTGCTGTTCATATTTGGCAGTATTTGGTACGACTTCCTTTTCATAAAATTTGCGTACAGTTTCACGGAAAGCTTCATGCTCGGCATTAAACAAATGACGGGGTAACATATTGGCTAAAGGTCGAATCGCAGCTGATTGCATTATTATTGTGTCCATCTACAAATGTGTTGTTCGATAAAAATTAGAAGATTGCTGAAGCAGTGACAATGAGATGAATGCTCAAATCTAGCGTTACAATGATGAATTTGGTCAATTCAGGAAAATGAGTCGAAATAGAGGGGATGGATAGGGTAAACTAGCAAAAAATTTCACATTGTTGGGGAGCTAGCTATGAGCGAAGAAATCAGCTTGGAAGAACGTAAAGTCATTTATCGTGCTCGTCGCGGTTTAAAAGAGATTGATGTTTATTTTGACCCCTATGTAAAAAATTATTATCTACAGGCAGATGCAGCAGAAAAAGAAGTGTTCGCGGAGTTGGTCGCGCAAGAAGACCCAGACCTGCTAGATTGGTTTATGGAAGTCTCTGAACCACCACGTCCGGAAATGAGAGCCTTGATTGTTAAGTTGAAACATTACGTCCATGGCTAATCGTAGTTTTCAGTTGAAACGCAGCCGTTTGGCATTTGTATTTCAGCTGACTGTTTTTACTTTACTCATTGTTCTTTTGCAGCAACTCTTGCCGGCATGGCTATGGTTGCTGTGTATCTTGTTGGGTGTGCTGACCTATGCCTATGGCTTGAAAGTACCTCAACCGATATGTTTTGAACATTTGCATGCACGTGAATGGTCATTGTCCCATTTAAAATCGCATCAGGTTAAACGTGTTTCGATTAGTCATTTAATTGATCATCAGCTTTATATTGTGGTGTATTTTCAGCATTTTCATGAAAAGCCGCTATTGATCTGGGTTGATCAGTTACCTTTTCAGCAATGGAAAGCACTGAAAAAGCTGGCTAAATTGACCTGATTGTTAGACAGTGGTATAGAATTTATTTTAATTAAAATATTGATAATAAACAATATAATTGTAAGAATTTGCTTTTTGTAAGACAGTTTTATGAGAAAAATAACAAATATTTCAATTGTCAGACAATTTTCCAGCGAAATTAATTAAGCAAAATGTAAATTAAAAACACCAACAGCAAATGAGGAAATCATTATGGTGATTCCAACTTGGATGTTTCTGATGGTAGCAATTGTCTTGGCAATTGTTATTGGACGACTGGGAACAGTGCTGAAGGATCGATTTGCACAACATTAAAGCCACCAGGCTTTGACCCCTTGATAAGTAGCATGTGCCGAACCGTCGCAATGCTACTTTTTTTTGCCCAAAATTTTTAACTTGATGGAATACAGTCAATTTTCCGTACGTCATTTCATGGCAAAGTATCAAACCGAATTAGAGTAAATACTCTTTTATTCAGATTTCGCATCTGATATGTTTAGTTGCTATGGACATAAACACAATTATAGAGGACAGGAAAATGTCGCAAGTCCAAAAAATATGCCAGGGTATGGCAGTTGTCATCATTACAAGTTCTTTATTATCAGGTTGTTCTCAAGTGGTTAAATCAGGGGCAAATATTGCTCTAGGTTTTAGTGAGAAACATATTGTACCGCCTATCTTGGCCATGGATGATGCAGATATGGCGTGTAATTCAGGCAATGCTTTAACACCAGCCATTATGTCAACCAAAGATATGGGGGCAGATCCAACCCGTATTGCTGTACTTTTATATGCTTCATCAGGAATTTGTGCCGAAAATCAGGCTCTGGAAGCAGAATTGGATTATTTACGCGCCTCTAAAGCAGGACGGGTTTCAGAAGCACAAGATGCCCGTATCCAGCAAAAACGCTGGGCTGCAATTGCTGCACAGCGTCAGTATGCAGGCTACCAGCTTTTAGAAAAGCGTTGGGAAGCAAAATATAATAAGGCCTTGGGTGATGGATGCCCAAAAATGAAAAGTGACCTCGATCAAACCGTGTATTTAATGGGGATGATCAGTGGTTTACAGGCCATGACCAATGACATTAATTCTGGCGGTGCAGTCAATGTACCGAAAGATATTGCTGCAGTGGTGGAACGCGGGATGGTGTGTCTGGATAATGCCAAATTCTGGGGTGCGCCAGAAGCGGCACGTGCAGTCATCTGGACCTTATTGCCTGGTGCAGGTGATGGTAAGCCCGATCCTTATCAGACTTTAAAACAGTCGGTACAACTGGGTGAACAAAAAGGCGTACGCCTGTCACATGCCCTGTATGCAGTCGCAGCTCAAGCCAGTGGTGATGATGCCAAGATTCGCGATGCACTGAAAGCATTTGCTACTGCCCGCTCTGAAGAAAAACCGGTTAATCCCAAATTCAGACTTGTAGACAGCATGGCGCAAAATATGGTGCAGGGTATTTCAGACCGTTACTGGACTGAACATACCGGAATCCGTTCGAGTGATGATGGCATGCAACGTTTCTGGGATGATCAAGATAATTCCTCAGAACTGGATGATTTATTTACTGAAAATGAGAGTGCAGCATCCTCTTAAATTGGATAGGATGAAAGAGGATACAAGAAAAAGATTGGCTGGAATGATGTTTTATTTTTAATCCATCATTTCTAAGCTAGGAGCATGCCAATGAAAGACCAGTTCCTGATGCAAAAAATTATTTTTATTGCATTTGTAATGTCTTTTTCGGCATGCCTTCAAGTTTTTGCAGATTCATTTATCTATTGGCAAGCCGGATTATTTAAAGAATTCTGGCGTTTATGGACTGCACATTGGGTGCATGTGGGATGGATCCATTATCTGCTTAATATGCTGGCTTTTGCCTGCTTACCTTTCATTTTCCCACGCGTCAAAATCTGGCATTTCATTGCTTTACTTTTATTGCTTCCGCCATTTATCAGCCTGTGTTTTTATTATTTCTTTCCCGATATAGAAGCTTATGCGGGCTTGTCTGGGGTTTTACATGGGGCTTATGTCACCGTTGCCTGTGTGCATCTGCTGTACAGGAAAGAACGCAATTTTGCTGCCTTGGTATTGTGCCTGATTCTAGGGAAACTGTTTTGGGAAAATACCGTGGGCAGTGTCAGCACAGCAGAACTCATTGGTAGTCCAGTCTTGGTCGAAGCGCATTTATTAGGCGTTATTGGGGGGGTGGGAATCGCCTTAGCCTATGTTTTATGGGAATATTTCGTTGAATAGTGGTGAGATTGACATTTAAAACAGAAAAGAAAATACATATTGTCATTTTCATTGATATCGAGTTAATGCAAATTTGTTCATAAGAATAAAGAGATTGAATAGAGAAAGGGTATTTTCTATTCATAAAAAGTAAAGTTGGCATTGCTGAAGCTGTGGCAATGACCAAAATAAAAAATAGGAATGCACATGCAAAATGATGAAAATAACAGATCAGGATTAGGTCTGTTACGTTATATATGGACAGAGTGGATCTCGACTTTTGTCATTCTCTTACTACTTTTGCTCACACTCATCATTGGTACTGGTGAGATGATTCATGGTCAGCTATTACGTGTCGGTGAACGTTTGTATGGCAATGAAGACATTGGTATGCAATATTCTTTTTTGCGTGCAGAACCCACCAAGCCAAGCTGTGATTTACATCCGGATATTGATGCACAAGTACAAAAGCAAATGAAAGCCAATGCCAACGATGAGTTTGCCGATATTTTCGGAACCACATCGGAAGCAGATGTACGGGCTTCAGTCTTGGCAGGACAGCAACAGTGCCAGGAAAAGTATCAGTTCTATGACAAAGCCATTAAGTATATGGATGAACATCCAACGATAAGAAGCTATCGTACTCTGGAAACTTCATTCTTTGGTATTTTTAAATTTGGTACAGAAAACCGGGTCATTATTTTATTACTGATGGTTGTGGTTGCTGCAATCACCGCTTCAGTGAAGTTTCATCATATTGGCTTACGTGCGCCAACCACCAAGCTGGATTATCGGGTTTATGCCCTGTTTATGGCATTGGGTAATGGTCTGCTAACTTCATCGGTACTCAGTCAATACCATTCCATTATCAATTCAGGTGTGACTTCGACTTATGAAACACTGACCGTTTACTGGCTGTGGATTTTCCTATTTATTACCTTGACCCTGATCAGTCTGTTACAACTCTTTACCCCCCCTGTGGCCAAACAGGAAGGTAAGGGCAATCTGGGTCTGGCTTTACTAAGTGTGCCTTTATATGCCTACATGGCATTGGTGACCGGGCTTGTGTTTACCTTTGTCATGGATTATCCAATGGGGCAAGGGATTTACCTCGGAATTCTGGTGGAATTCTCTGGCATTTTCTTAAACCTGGCCCTGTTTATCTGGGCGGGTATGCTATTGACCCAAACCCGGGTGATGGATTTATTCCTCGGTATTTTACGTCCCTGGAATCTGGCACCTGAAACCCTGACCTGGCTAATTTTAATTGCTGCTGCGATTCCAACGGCGTATACCGGTGCTTCCGGGATTTTCGTTGTGGCAGCAGGTGCGATTATTTATAAGGAAGTATGGAACTCGGGTTCTCGCCGTCAATATGCCTTGGCTGTTTCAGCTATGTCAGGCTCGTTGGGGGTGGTGATTCGTCCATGCTTGCTGGTGATTCTGATTTCGATGCTCGACAGCCGACATGTGACTTCAGATGAACTGTTTGATCACGGGATCTATGTATTCTGGTTGACGGCTTTGATTTTCCTGGGGGTATCACTCTACCTTGCAGAAACGCGTTTCCGTGTGAATTCGCCTAAAGTGGCGGTGCCGGGCATGCTGAAAGCGATTGTGCCAGTGATTCCTTATATCGTGATTACCATTGTGGTCATTTTAATGTATACCCTGGGTCTAGATACCCAAATGGATGAGTTCACTGCTCCGGTGATTCTGCCAATTATTCTGATTGCTTATATCATGTTTGATAAATGGTGGGGGGATCGTTTTGTGACACCACCAGACCGTCATGCCGCTTTAACTTTAGAACATGAAAAACAGTCGACCTTTATGCGCGAACATACACCGCATGGGGGAGAAAAATCACGTGGCTTTGCCCATTCAATGTGGTTTGCTTCGGCAGAAACCGTTGGACATATTGGTGCGCTGATTATCTTGATGGCCTTGTCTGCAAGTGTAGGCGGTCTGATTGAGCGTAGTGAAGTGGTTGAATTATTGCCAACGCATTTGGGCAATATCTATATTTCACTGGCCTTTATTGCACTGTTGCTGGCAATTGTCGGTATGACGACAGATCCATTTGGTGCGGTTATTCTAGTGGCTGCAACCATTGCACCGGTGGCTTATGAAAATGGTATCCATCCAATCCATTTCTGGATGATTGTACTGGTCGCATTTGAGTTGGGCTATGTATCTCCGCCAGTCGCGCTGAATCATCTCCTGACCCGAATGTCGGTGGGGGATGATGAGGTTCGGGCTGCCGATGCGGAAGCAAAGGTGAAATATACCAAGTTCTATTACCGCTATGAGCGCTGGTTATTGCCGATTATGGTGCTGTTCCCATCCTTATTGATTGTGACCTATGCACCGTATATTTTTAAAATGTTCGGTTGGTATCATTAATTCATCATGCTAAAAAAGCACCTTCGGGTGCTTTTTTTGTGACAGGAAGAACTGATCGAATGATTAGACTGAACGTTTTTGCACCAGGGGACTACAAAGGATAATGGCACTCAGAATCAGTCCGAAACCCATTAAACTATAATGATCGGGTATTTCATGCCAGAACATAAAGCCCCAGATCCCGGCAAAAATAATGGCAATATAATTCACCGGGCCAATTTGTCCGGCAGGTGTGAGTTTATAGGCATTGGACATAAAAATCTGACTGATATTAGCCAGCAGACCTGCGCCAATCAAGAAACCTAATTCAGTCCAGCTATAAGGATGCCATAGCCAGAACATCGGAATCATGGAAATGAGGGTGCCGATAAAGCAGAAATAAAACACGATTTTTTCTGGCGATTCGGTACTGGTCAGTGCCCGGACAGTGACAAAGGCCATGGCAGCCAAGAAGCTGGCACCTAGTCCAATCACCGACATCTGGTTAAACATGCCGGCATCGGGTTTGGCAACAAAGATTACACCGGCTAGCCCAATCGCTGCCGCAAGTAACATGGATGAGGTGATTTTTTCTTTCAGAAATAACCAGGCAATCAGTGGAATAAAAATAGGGGAGGAATAGGTAAATACCATGGCATTGGACAGTTTTAAATGGGCAATGGCATAAAAGAAGCCATACATGGCAATCAGTCCGATCACGGCACGCCAAGTATGCATCCAGATTTTTTCCGTTTTAAAAAAACCAATCCCCTTACTAAAAATAAGCGGCAGAAAAATAAACAGACCGACAAAATTGCGAAAAAATACAATGGTGGGATTATCTACGGTATGTGAAGCATAGCGAATACAGACGCCCATCAGGGAAAATAAAAAGGCAGAGCAGGTCAGTAAAGCAAGCGCTGTAAACAGATTCCGATTACTAGTCGGTAGGGACATGAAAAAAATCAGCTAAAAAACGTACAGATATTTTAGCTGAATATTAAACTATAAAATCATTGTTTTTGAGCCAATTGAGCTTCGAGTAATTTAATCTGTTCTTCTTTCAGGGCAATTAGATCATCGGCATCGGCATGCTGGGCTTTCAGCATGGCTTCCTGTTCGTTTAACTGGCTCTGGATATCTTCCAGTTTAGCCACTTCTTCTTTGGCGAGCGATTCATTTTCTGGAACAGCTTCTTTCAGAATTTTTTCATCTACCAGTTGAATGGTTGTCTGATCGGCTTGAGTCACCGGTTCCGCCGGTTTTACTGCGGCAGGTGCTGATTTTGAGAGGACAGTTAAACTGACTCCTTCATGTTCAGGCAGTATTTCGTTTGAAGTTGCAAAAAACCATTGATAGGCTAAAAAAAGCGCAATGATTGCAACCAGTCCCCCAGTAATGCCCAATAAAAGTTTTGGGCTATTTTTTTGATCTAATGTCATATTGAACCTGTTTTTATTTAGGCTGACGTGGTTTGAACTGAATGACACCAATCTCATCCGGCAGTTCCGGGATTTGTGGCTCATCGACATGCGTTGGCCGATTTTCGCTATAGCCACATTCGATACATTCAATCCATTCATCGTCGCCAGAAGTTAGCATGACAACCCGATCTAGCGCTTCACATTTTGGACATTTAGCACCTGCAATGAAACGACGTTTGATAGTCATCATCCTAACCTTCTGAACAATCTTAGACAGTTAGTTTAAGCGTTTTTAGAGGGGTTCGTCCAACCTTGATGACGTAATAACGCATCTATTTTTGGCTCGCGTCCGCGGAAATTGATAAATGCATCAAGTGCTGTATCTTTTCCGCCAACTGCTAGAATAAATTGGCGAAATTCTTTTCCGGTCTGAACATTAAAAATTCCTTCTTTTTCGAAACGATCAAAGGCATCACTGGCCAAAACTTCGGCCCATTTATAGGAATAATAACCCGCAGCATAGCCTCCGGCGAAAATATGGCTAAAGCTGTGTTGAAAACGGTTATAGCTTGCCGTTGGTGCAACCGCATATTTTTGACGAATTTCATCCAGCGTTGCTTGTACCTGTTCGGCATTTAAAGCGGAACTGTGCTTGTGAATTGAAAGATCAAACAAGGCAAATTCGATTTGACGCAAGGTTTGCATGCCGGACTGGAAGAAACGTGCATCCAGCAAGGATTTAAGCAAATCTTCTGGCAAATGCTGTTGGGTTTCGATGTGTTCACTAAGCAGATCCAGGCTTTCGTGATCCCAAGTCCAGAATTCCATGAACTGGCTTGGTAGCTCGACGGCATCCCAATCTACGCCGTGGGTACCTGCAACTGCAATATGGTCGACTTCGGTCAGCATATGATGCAGACCATGACCAAACTCATGGAACAAGGTATTCACTTCATCATGGGTGAGCAGGGCAGGTTGATTGCCTACTGCAGGGGTGAAGTTGCAGACCATATAGCAAATCGGTTTTTGCAGACCTTGTCGGGTTTGCATGCGTGAGCGGAACCCGCTCATCCATGCACCACCGCGTTTGCCACTACGTGCATAGAGATCGAAATAAAAACCACCGACTACCTTGCCCTGATCTTCCAGTTCAAAATAGCGTGCATCGGAATGCCAAACCGGCGCTTCACGTTCCACGATATTGATGCCATAAAGACGATTTACAATACTGAATAATCCTTGCAGGATTTTCGGTGCAGGGAAGTAAGGTTTGAGCGATTCCTGCGATAAGTTGAATTGTTGCAGTTTCAGCTTTTCAGAATAGTAGCCGGTATCCCAAGGTTGTAAAGTCAGAATACCATCCTGAATGGCAATGATTTTTAATTCGGCAATCTCTTTGCTTGCCGGTGTGCGTGCATGTTCAGCTAGATCAACCAGAAATTTATCTACAGTTGCGACATCGGGTGCCATTTTGCTCGCCAGCGATAACTCGGCATAGTTGTTGAAACCTAATAACTGTGCCATTTCATGACGCAGGCTTAAGATTTCTTCCATCACCTGAGTATTGTCAAATTCAGGATGCTCAGACAGGTCGGAAGCACGCGTGGTATAGGCTTTGTATAATTCTTCACGTAAGTCACGGTCATCGGCATAGGTCATGATGGCCAGATAAGCCGGAATGTCTAAAGTCGCGACCGGCTGATCAAGTTCACGTTGCTGACCATATTGTTTGAGTAAATCGATACTGCTTTGCGGCAAGCCTTTCAGTTGTTCTTCGGTTAGAGGCTTGAAATAGATTTGGGTGGCATCTAAAACATGATTGGAGAAGTCAGAGGATAGCTGGGACAAACGGGAAGAAATTTCAGCATAACGCTTTTTCGCTTCGCCTTCCAAAGCCACACCTGACAGTTTAAAGTCACGCAGGGCCAGTTTAATGGCACTTTGATGGGCTGCCGGCAGTGTATTAAACACAGGTGCATCATGCACGTGCTGATAGGTTTGATATAGCACCGTATGTTGACCTAGCTGAGTGTAGTATTCGCTTAATGCCGGAAGTAAAGATTGGTACAACTCACGTGTTTCCGCATTATTCATCACGGCATTGAGATGTGACAGCACACCCCAAGCTTCACTCATGTTATTTTCCAGCGTATCGACCTGTTCCAGAATATTCAGCTGTGCCTGAGCATCTTCTGGAACTGCGGTTAAATCTTTTAAAAAACTTTGTCCTTGTTGAATGGCTTGTTCAATCTGTTGTTTTAAATCAGCCAGCTGAATCTGGTCAAATTGTGGAACGGGCAAGGTTGCCTTTTCTAAAGTCATTTCTAATACGCCATATCATTTTATAAACTTAATAATAGATGTAGGGCTTGGAGAGGGGGAAATCAAGGCTTATTGTTCTTTTGGTAAATAAATACTGAGTAAGCAGGGCTTTGAATAAAAAAAGCCCTACCGAAGTAGGGCTTTTATCAGAAAATTAGTCTATCTTAGCTTTCGCATTCGACTTTTTCTTTTTCGGCTTGGATTTTTTCTTCAGCTTGTCTTTGGCTTTTGCATCTGCCTTGGCTGAAGATTTTTTATCTGACTTTTTAGCTGGTGTAGCAGATTTGGTTTTAGGCTTTTTCTTGCGAATCGGCTGTTCACCATCCTCACTCACCACGGCTTTCGCACGCGGGCTAAATACTTCCTCTGTGGTGGTCTTGGCCACACGTGGGGCACGGCTACGAATCGCCCGGCCGGCATGCGTCAGTTGCTGCAACAGTTCAAAGTCAATCTTGCGATCTTCTAAGTTAACAGCAGCGACTTTAATCTTGACTTCATCGCCCAGACTAAAGGTTTGACCACGTGCCTGACCGATTAAGCTTTGGCTTGGCTGGTCATAGACAAAATAGTCATCGCCCAGTTGGCTGACGTGGATCATGCCATCGACATAGAGGTCTTTTAAGGTTACGAACAGGCCAAATTCAGCCACGGCACTGATCACACCGACAAACTCTTCACCTAAATGCTGCTGCATATAGTGACATTTCAACCAGGTGGTGACGGAACGGGAAGCTTCATCGGCACGGCGTTCGGTTTGCGAGAAATGTTCACCGGCATCATCCAAAGCTGCACCGGAAAGCAGGAACGGCTTTTGTTTTAAATGTGCCTTGATGGCACGGTGCAATAACAAGTCCGGATAACGGCGGATCGGAGAGGTGAAATGCGTATAGGCCTCATAGGCCAAACCAAAATGTCCGGCATTACTTGCACCGTAATAGGCCTGCATCATCGAACGTAACAACACGGCATGAATGCTTGGTGCATCAATACGGTCTTTGGTGGCTTCAATCACCGCTTGATAATCTTTTTGCGTTGGTTGTTCCGGGAAAGGTAGGCCAAGCAATTTCACATATTCACGTACTTTCTGGATACGTGAAAATTCAGGTGGCTCATGCACACGGTATAACATTGGAATGTCATTTTCCAAGGCATATTCTGCAGCAGCGACGTTGGCCAGCAACATACATTCTTCAATCAGTTTATGTGCTTCGTTACGTGTACGCGGCAGAATTTCTTTAATACCACCTAGCTCATCGAAGGTCATGTAGGTTTCGACTGTTTCGAATTCCATGGCATGACGCTGCGCACGTAAACCTTTCAAGATCTGATATAGCTGGAACAGGGTGTTCAGCGATTTACGCACCTCACGATCTTCAGGAACGGCTTTGCTGTCACCATCAAAATACTGCGCCACTTGAGTATAGGTGAGACGTGCTTTGGAATGCATTACAGAAGGATAGAATTCAAAACCTGTGACACGACCAGCACGGGACAGTTTTAAATCACAAACCATACATAGTCGGTCTACATGTGGATTCAACGAGCACAAGCCATTGGAAAGTGCTTCCGGCAACATTGGCAAGACAAAATGCGGGAAATAGACTGAAGTGCCGCGTTCTTTGGCTTCATCATCCAGTGGTTTGTCGTTACGCACATAATGGCTGACGTCAGCAATGGCTACGACCACGCGGTAACCGCCACCTGGGCGTTTTTCCGCATACACAGCATCGTCAAAGTCGCGGGCATCTTCGCCGTCAATGGTGACTAGGGCCAAATCACGTAAATCGATACGGCCTTGACGATCCTGTTCATTCGGTTCTTTAAAGTGTTCTGCATCGCGAACCACTTCTTCCGGGAACTCATAAGGCAAACCAAATTCTAAAATGGTTTGTGGAATAATGATTTCGGTATCGGCCTTGTCTGCCATCGATTGCACGATATGACCAGTCGCTAGTTCTTCACGCGTTGGATAATCATCAATCGCCACGCGAACTGAATCACCCACTTTGACCTGGGCATGTTCAATCAGTTCTTTTTCCAGGGTAATCGGTTGATGGGCATTCGGATTGGCCGGCTGAATAAAGTATTCGCCGTCATGAATGGCCACTTTACCAATAATCTGTTTCACCCGATGTTGCACCACTTCGGTAATAAAACCCCAAGGCTTACCTTTGCGGTCGACCGAGGTTTGACGAACCTTGACGCGGTCGCCATTAAACACCAGACGCAGCTCGCGTTCAGGCAGTAAAAGGTCTTCATGATCGGCAATTGAGGCACTGCCCAGACCTTTGGAATTGATATACACGGTAGCTTCATGCGTCGGTTGGCTGGCTGCAAGCTGGAATTTGTAGCCATCTTTCATCAACTGGCCATCGCGAACCATGGCGATCAGGCGATGGCTGAGTGCATCAATACTTTTTTGATCTGCAATTTCAAAATGTTCCACTAAATCTGCATGTGATTGTGGTGCTTGTAATTTTTCAATCGTTTCAGAAATAAGAATACGGCTGGGAATAGGATTTTCATAGCGTTCAGCTTCGGCTTTCGCTTCAGGATCGACCCAATTTTTCATAATGTCTTTGGCTTCATGTCAGAAGATAGGATTAGCATAAGTCATGCTGCAACAGACTGCACGTAAATGATTGCAATAATGTGTTTTTCAGTTCAAATTTTAGGGTGAAGTTGAATATTTCACGGTCACCAGCCATAAAACAGACAGAAAAGGGTAGAGCAAAGTCGGAAATTGTTTAAAAAATAGATGATTGATTAAAAATATCAGAATTTTTTGAAATCTGACTTGAAGAAATGAAGTTTAATTTGTATTATGGCGGCTCGTTACGGTGAGGTGGCCGAGTGGCTGAAGGTACTCCCCTGCTAAGGGAGCGTGGGTCTTAAAGCCCACCGAGGGTTCGAATCCCTCTCTCACCGCCACGAATAACTTGAAATGCGCTCATAGCTCAGCTGGATAGAGCACTTGGCTACGAACTAAGGGGTCGGGAGTTCGAATCTCTCTGAGCGCACCAATCAAGTTAAACGTAAATGTAACGAATGCTGAAAGGCAACTCAAGTACGCGCTCATAGCTCAGCTGGATAGAGCACTTGGCTACGAACTAAGGGGTCGGGAGTTCGAATCTCTCTGAGCGCACCAACTTGAACACATCGACAGATGTAAAACTGGAAGAAACCGCTTAATTGCGGTTTTTTTGTGTCTGAAATTTGTATGTTTAAAATAAATGCAATAATAAAAATAAGTACCAGGCGACAGAATAAACAAAATAAAGGGCCAAATACGAGAAGAATAATATGAGAAAAATCATTGTTCAGGAATTTATCACTTTAGATGGTGTGATGCAGGCACCGGGCGGACCAGAAGAAGATTCATCAGGCGATTTTAAATATGGAGGCTGGGTTGCTCCTTATTTTGCAAATACCGACCCTGTGTTCGACAGGATCATGCAACAATGGATGCGTTCCACCGATATTCTGCTGGGAAAAAATACTTTTAAGATTTGGGAGCCTTACTGGCCAAGGCATGCCGAGATGTGGTCGGGAATCAATCAGGTCACCAAGTATGTGATGTCGAATAGCCTGGATCACTCGGACTGGCAAAATTCTGTTTTTTTGAAAAATGTGGATGAAGTGAAAAAGCTCAAGGCTTCAGAAGGCGGGGATATCAAGGTTCATGGCAGTGCCAATATGGCACAGACGCTTTTTACACATGATCTGGTGGATCAACTGTGTTTGATGACATTTCCAATTATCCTGGGTACAGGCAAGCGTTTATTTGCTGAAGGTTTGACTCCTGCGGCTTTTGCGTTAAGCGATAGCCTGGTCACGTCAAGTGGTGTTGTGTACACGTACTACAAGCGGGCAGGTACAGTCAAAACGGGTACGGTAGAAGTCAAATGATGACGTCATTGCTTGGTGGAATGATTTGATTCGGTGAGATAAGTTGAGATGACTTATCTAAAAAATGAGAATTTTGGAACATGTAAAACTGGAAGAAACCGTTTAACTGCGGTTTTTTTTGTGTATGAATTTTTATGGAAGATAGAATAAGTATGATAAGTTGTTAAAAAATAAAATAATTGTAAGGTTTGAAATGGATTTTGAAATTTTAAAATGGGAAAAAGTCTTTTATATAGTAGACTTCTTTCATAAATCATTTTTTACTCAGCTCCAAGTTATAGATTCCAGCAATTAAATTGAATCTCAAACCGAGTCTTTTCCCTCTATTTCGATAACGTTCGGCAAGGATCTTGAA
>NZ_JBIQOB010000010.1:0-137866 GCF_044130285.1 Acinetobacter sp. BSP-28 | reverse complement strand
CAAGATCCTTGCCGAACGTTATCGAAATAGAGGGAAAAGACTCGGTTTGAGATTCAATTTAATTGCTGGAATCTATAACTTGGAGCTGAGTAAAAAATGATTTATGAAAGAAGTCTATTATAACTCATATAATCTCATATATTTTAATAGTGAAAATATTGCATTACAATAAATATCAGTCAATGTGCATTAATGTAAAAAAATTATATAAGATTAAGATATACAATAAAAATATTTTTTCATTTCTCCATAATATTTACAAAATATCAAGACTTAAATTTTATTTTTTCATTTCAATAATTCACTCAATAAAAATTTGATAAAAATAAAATAAGAATAAACTATGTAAAATTTATTTATTTTATGTAGTTTTAATAATATTTTTACACCCTCATTATTTTTTTAATGATATTTATGAATGAATCAAATAATTAATAGATAGTAAATATGTTTAGCTCAGGACCTCTTTCTTCCCATACTCAATATTATTCTCATAATTTGTTACAGCTTATACTCCCCTATTTATCCAGTGATAAAAAGTACTGTTTATTTTTGGATATTGATGGGACAATCTCAGAATTTCATCCTGATCCCTCTCAAAGTTTTATTCCATTCACAACATTAAACACTTTACAGCAGTTAAGTCTTTTTAATGTTTCGGTCATTTTCCTTACCGGTCGTTCAGTCAGAGCAGCCTCACAATTATTGTTTCCTTTAAAAATGCCCATAGCGGGTACGCACGGCCTGGAAATAAAAATAGATGACAACACCCAGTTGAACACTGCTACAGATGATATTAATTTTTCATTACTTCAACAGGATATTCAAAAACGTTGTCATCCCTATCCCCAATTGTTGATTGAAAACAAGACCTATTCTGTTGCCATTCATTATCGTCAATGCCCCGAACTTGCCGATATTGCAAAACATATTGCTGAAGAAGTCCTGAGTACATACGCAGGCCTAACAATAAATGAAGGCAAGTGTGTATTTGAATTGCTACCTAAGCAGGCTGATAAAGGACAGGCGATTCAAACGATATTGGAATATTTAAATTTTGATGAAGTTTTACCTCTTTTTATAGGAGATGACAAAACCGATGAATCGGGTTTTAAAGTCATCAATCACTTGAAAGGTATCAGTATAAAAGTTGGATCAGAACCCACCCATGCCCATTACCGACTGAAAAATGTTGAAGATGCTGCAGATTTTCTTGGTTTATTTTCACAATTCTTGCAAGCACGTTGTTTGAGACTGTCTCAAGTATCAAATGGAGAAAAAGCATGTCTAGATTAATCGTATTATCGAATCGTGTCAGTTTACCCAACCCAGATAAATCTACCGCTGGGGGATTGGCAGTGGCATTACAAGATGCACTAGCTGATATTGGCGGAATCTGGTTGGGCTGGAATGGTGAAAAAATTGCAAAACATCAAGAGCCACACTTTAATCAAACCGAATATAAGGGTGTGGAATACGTTACCTGCCCTTTAACCGAGGAACAGTACCAAAATTATTATTGTGGTTTTGCAAATAATACCTTATGGCCGGCAATGCATGATCGGGCTGATTTAATTGAGTACCAAGCTCAGCAATACGCGACCTATCAACAAGTTAACCACCTATTTGCTAAACAGCTCAAACAAATCGTGCAGCCCGACGATTTGATCTGGGTGCATGATTACCATTTTTTAAGTGTGGCACGTTATTGTCGTGAAATGGGCATGAAAAATAGAATTGGTTTTTTCTTGCATATTCCCTTTGCCGGCTTAAAGATCTGGAATTTAATTCCTACTGCACAATCATTGATTCAAGACCTTTGCCAGTATGATGTGGTGGGTTTACAAACTGAACATGACCAACAGCAGTGTATGCAAGTGTGTAGTCATTACTTGGCAACTCAACCCGTCAATAGCCATATGTTGAACTGCAATCATCATCCGGTCACTGTGCAATGTTATCCCATTGGGGTTAACCCGGAACTGATACAAAAAGTGGCACAGCAAAAAGATGAAAATACTTCTGCTGTCTTTGAATTTGATAGTCTAGGTGATCAACAAACCATTATCAGTGTTGATCGTATTGATTATTCCAAAGGATTAATCGAACGGTTTAATGCCCTGGAAACATTTTTACAAAACAATCCTGAATATCATAAGCATCTTACAGACATACAAATTGCCTGCCCCTGCCGTATGGAAATTGCAGCGTATAAAGATTTATTTGAGCATTTACAGTCGAAGGTCGATTTGATTAATCAGGAATTTTCTCAAGACGACTGGTTACCGATTAACTGTACTCATGCCACCATTTCACATGATGTATTAATGAAAATTTATCGGCAGGCCAATATTTGTTGGGTAAATTCTTTGCGTGACGGGATGAATCTGGTTGCCAAAGAATTTATAGCTGCACAAAATCCTGAAAATCCAGGGGTACTGATTCTTTCAAAATATACCGGTGCAGCAGCGCAAATGTCAGAAGCATTAATGGTCGACCCTGAAAATTGTAGCAGTATGATTCAGGCATTGAAAAAGGCTTTAACTATGGCAAAATCGGAACGTTTAGAACGCTATCAGCAATTAATGAATGGATTAAAAAGTTTTGATATCAATGACTGGCGTAATGCATTTTTAGCCGATCTGAAAGGCGTTGAAAAAGTAAATAACCTCCCGCCCGCTGCCAAAAAAATCTATCCTAAAATTGCGAATTATTGAAAATGAAAATCTTCTATTTTCCAGCTATAAAAAAACAGGCATATCAACTTTTGGATATGCCTGTTTAACTTGAACAAAGTAAATTAAAAATTAAGCAGTTTTGACTTGAGTAAAATAGTTTAAGAAAGCAATGGTTAAAAGTAGAGTCGCAATAAATCCAAAGACGACAGACAAGCCCATCATTTCACTGGTGATTCCAACCAAAGCAGGTCCCAATAAGGAGCCTGTATACGCCATGGTAGAAACACATGACAATGCGGCTGCTTTAGACATGACATTTTGACGGCCTACACGTGAAAACATTACGGGAACAATATTGGAACAGCCTAAACCCAGTAAAGCATAGCCTGATAAAACCACAATCCAGTGAGGAGCAACAACCACCGTAAACAGTCCAAGCGCTGCACAAATTGCACTGTAGATGATGATATTCTTTTCACCCAAAGCCTTGATTAAATACTGCCCTGCAAAACGACCTGAAGTCATGGCGATAGCAAAGCAGGTATAAGCCAGACCAGCCAAAGCAGGTTTTACGCCATATTCATTGATCAGATAAATCCCGCTCCAGTCCATTGCCGAACCTTCTGAAAGAAAGGCAATAAAACACACCAGACCCATCAAAATGATCAACGGACTCGGCAATTTTTTAGTCTGGCTTTTAACTTCAGCAGTATCGGTTTTTGCTTCCTTTTCAATGACCGCTAAACTGTTAGGCACAGCAATTACGCTCAAAACCACTAATAAAATACAAATTGCCACAGCACTCAGCAAAGGGCTCACACCTGCTGCAAGTAAGGCAGTGACCGTCATTACCCCGGCAAGTCCACCTAAACTGCACATGCCATGAAACTGTGACATCATGCTTTTGGCACTGTTTTTTTCAACCATGACCGCTTGAAGATTAATGGCCACGCCCAAGCTACCTGCTGCTGTACCGAACAGGAATAAAGCAATGGCCATGATCAATATGCTGCTGGTTAAGGCAAAGGCTGGTAAAACCATGAGTAACAATAAAACTGCTACGGAAATAATGGCACGACAACCCACTTTTTGGATCAATAAACCTGTCGCAGGCATCGCCAGCATGGAACCTGCACCGATACACAGCAATAAAGTACCGAAATCGGCATGATTCAGATGAAGTCTCTGCTGTGCATAGGGAATAAGTGGTGCCCACGCTGCAGTACTTAGACCTAAACTAAAGAAGCTCAGTAATGTAGATAAACGCTGTGCAGAGTGCCGAGTTGCATGATCCAGATGTGCTGTTTTAGCTAAAAACATATGTGTGCCACCACAAAAAATAGGTTTTTTGGCCGTCCCTTTTCAGGATGATTCCCAGAGAAAAACCCCTGCATACTTATAGAAATTTTCTATAAATTTACAAGGGCTTTAATTTGGCGAAATTATACACAAAAAAAGAGTAAACCAATCCTATTTTTTAGAAATTTTAAAAAATATTTTGTAACTCACAGAGGGATCTAATGAGCTTGGGAGACCAAATAATAAATAGGCAATAAAACTTCAACACCAATTAAAATAACCAATATAAAACAATAATTTACAATTATATTTACATCTAAATAATAATATATTTGAAAAAATTTTAAAAAACATCCTGAAGCTTATTTGACTTTTTATCAGAGAATTTTATTGTGACTATTTAAAAGGAAAACTAAATTTAGATCTGTTATCTATCACTATTTTTTATACTTATTTTATAAGATATAAGACTTATTTTTAAAATCACCTAACGATTCAATATTTTAATTTTATGGCAAGCGTATACCTCTGTGAGTGAAGGCAATTTTAGCTATTGTTTCGACATAAAGTCAGGTTGTCTTTATGAGTTAGTGAATACCTTTCAATTTTCCTTTGAAAAGTAAAATGATTATTCAATCATCTCGATAATCCGATAAAGAAAAAGCCCTCCAGGTTTTACGCTAAAAGGCTTGGTTTTAAACATCAAGATTTCATTATTTTTAATTTATCTTCAATCATCAGATTTTAAAAGTTTACAGATTCATTTTTTGATGCTCTGCATCTGGTTCATTTATTTTACCGCTAAGACTACCTTTAATCACTTTAAAAAGTTGTGTCACTTTATTATCAGTGATGTTCCAATACTCGGCACTGACTGCTTCAGCGACCAAAACCCGCACACTTGGATCTTCTTTTCCAGCGAACCAGTTTTCTGCCCACGGATTCCAAAGTTGATCAATCAAGGTTGGATCTGTACTGATATGTGCATGTGCACTAATGGATACATAAATGCTGTCAGAAGGTTTGGCGAAAGATAATCCAATGTGATTACGGCCAGAATTAACCGCATTGACCAGATCATTGCTGTCTTTCAAGATAAAATAAAGATTATGGCTTTCATTCATATGCTCAGAATTGAGCAGGGTCATCGGCTGTGAATGGATTTCCTGCGTATCAGTGGTGTGACTAATCATGGAAAACCGTACTTCTTTAATCAATTTCCATAATTTTTCGCGATTTTGATTATCTGTCATCATTATTCTCCTAAAACAAAGCTAATAAGTGATCTAATTTTGCGCTTAACTTCTGTTCAAGATTAATTATATTTTTCGGATTTAATATCCTATCTCACTGATTTTATACATTTGCATAATAAAAGCTGTTAGCAATGATCATAAGAAATAACGAAGACCAATTCTGTTACATTTCAGTTTAGAAAGAACGTAATACTATGATTTTTTTGATTGTTAAAATATGCATTCAACATGCTGTCCTGTATAAGACGGATCAGGCATATATTAAATTCGAAGAGATAAATGTTGGATATGCAGTCAAATGACTTAAAAAAGCTACCCCCTCTTTATTTCTGCTGAGGAAATAAAGAGGGAGACATCAATATCAAAATATTCAGTTCATATCATGCAATTTCTTTCAAGTTCAGTTCTTCCTGCATAAATTCACGTAACTTGAACTTCTGCGCCTTACCTGAAGCCGTCATCGGAAATTCATGGAAGAAACGCACATAGCGCGGCACCTTGTTATGCGAAATATGCTCCTGACAATACTGACGGATTGTTTCTTCAGTACATGGATCATTTTCGTGCAGAATGATACAGGCACACAGTTCTTCACCATATCTAGGATCTGGCACACCAATCACCTGTACATCCGAAACTGCCGGGTGAGTATAAAGGAAGTCTTCAATTTCTTTCGGGAACAGGTTCTCACCACCACGAATGACCACATCCTTGATTCGGCCCTTGATTTTGACAAAACCTTCATCATCCATTTCGGCAATATCACCGGTATGCATCCAGCGTGCAGGATCAATGACTTCCTGGGTTTTGTCCTGATCTTCCCAATAACCCAGCATCACGGAATAACCACGTACACACAGTTCACCCAATTGACCACGCGGAACCACCTTGCCCTCTTCATTGACAATTTTCACTTCCAGATGCGGATGTACCCGGCCAACTGTGGTAACACGACGCTCGACACTGTCTGCGGTCGAACTTTGTGCACTGACAGGTGCGGTTTCAGTCATGCCATAACAGATGGTAATGTCAGACATATGCATGCGCTCAATTACACGCTGCATGATCTCTTGCGGACATGGGCTACCGGCCATAATCCCGGTACGCAAGCTGGACAGGTCAAACTCATCAAACTGTTCATGCTCAAGAATGGCGATAAACATGGTTGGCACACCATAAGCCGCCGTACATTTTTCCTGCTGGATGGCTTTCAAACTTTCCAGTGGATTAAATACCGCAGATGGATAAATCATGGCAGAACCATGGGTGATACAAGCCAGATTGCCCATGACCATACCGAAACAATGGAACAATGGCACCGAAATACAGACTCGGTCTTCCGGACCCAGATGAATCGCTTCGCCGACAAAGTAACCGTTATTTAAAATATTGTTGTGGGTCAGCATGGTGCCTTTCGGGTTACCAGTCGTACCCGAAGTGAACTGGATATTAATGGTTTCATCAAACTGCAATTCACTCGCAACTTGTTGTAATTTTGCTAAGGCTTTTTCGCTCGGTTCAACCAGTAAGTCCTGGAAACGATGTAGACCACTATATTCTTGATCATCAATTTTAATGACATGCTTTAAATGCGGCAGTCGTTCTGCCCGGAGTAGTTTAGTGTCCGCATTCTTCAGCTCAGGTGCAATTTTGCTCAAAATTTCCTGATAATCGGTGGTTTTAAACTGCGATGCAATCACCAATCCCTTACAGGAAACCTTGTTCAGCACATATTCCAGCTCATTACTTTTATAGGCAGGATTCAGGTTAACCAGAATAATGCCCGCCTTAAAGGCTGCAAACTGGGTAATGGTCCATTCCACACAGTTCGGCGACCAGATGGCCAGACGGTCACCTTTTTCCAGACCCAATTTCTGCAAACTGCAAGCAAAAGCATTCACTTGCTGTTGCAACTGCTGGTAAGTCAGACGCACATTCTGATGCAAACTGACTATTGCATCAGAATGTGCATATTGTTCGCATGCCTGATCAAACTTTTCACCAATGGTCATGCCCAATAAGGGTTGACTGCTGGTTCCATAGGCATAACTTAACCGTACTTGTGTCATTGAATCGATCTCCTTGATTCTTTGTAATTCTGATTTTCAACTTTACTAATTGTTTTATGATCACGACGACCTTGTCTGTGTGCCTGTTTTTGTGTGCTTATGCTGCTGGGTTTTCCTCCTGTCGACGTACTGCGTTAACACAAAAATCGGCAATCTGTTTGACAAAGTGATCCTTATACTTCTGATCAAACATTACATTACGGGACGGATTCAAAGGTTCGATTACGACGAAGGTCATAGCGCCAACTACACCCAACGCTGCCGTATTCAAATCTTCAAATTCAAATTCTCCATTGACCTTTCCTTCGGCCAGAATCTCCTTAATGCTCTGCTTGAGCAGCTGCTTACTGCGAAAACGCTCATGTTCCATTTCCGGATCAACCGGTTCAAACATCAGCGAATAAGCCAGTTGGGGGCTGTTCATGGCTCGCTTCACAAAAGTTGTAACAGATTTTTGCAATTTCTGTTTTGGCAATAAATCTGAAGCAGCAATGTGATTTAAAATTTCAACTTCAAGCCGAATGGCTTCTGATAAAACCTCAATCAAAATCTGGCTTTTGCTTTCGAAATATCGATATACCAAGCCTGTAGAAACGCCTGCGCGCTCTGCAATCGCCTGAATCGATGCCTCTTTAAAGCCCCCCTGAGTAATCAGTTCACGAGCAGATTTTAAAATCGACAAGCGATTTTGTTCCATTCGTTCCTGCATCAGTGATGATCTTTTATAACTCATAATATTATTCTCAACAAGATAAAATGAATTGTAAATCATTTTGTGAATATAGGTTCACTTTTTTATTTTTTCGTTGTATGTTAGAAAACAAGCACAACAAAAATGCTTTTTTGGACACAACAAATATAACCTCAGGATGGATGAAGAATGAATTTACAAAGCTTGGATTTCGGTTTGGATGAAACTCTTATAGCGCTTCGTGATTCAGTGGCCGCTTTTTGCGCCAAGGAAATTGCCCCTATTGCCCAACAGGTCGACCGTGACAATGAATTTCCGGCTCACCTTTGGAAAAAATTTGGCGAGATGGGCCTGCTTGGTCTGACTGTCAGTGAGGAATATGGCGGTTCAAATTTTGGTTATCTGGCGCACATCATTGCCATGCAGGAAATTTCCCGCGCTTCAGCATCCATTGGCTTGTCCTATGGCGCACATTCTAACCTATGTGTGAACCAAATTAATCGAAATGGTACTAAAGAACAGAAACAGCGTTATTTACCAAAACTGATTTCTGGTGAGTATGTTGGTGCGCTGGCAATGTCTGAACCGAATGCCGGCTCGGATGTGGTGAGCATGAAGCTCAAAGCTGAAGATAAAGGCGATCATTACCTGCTTAACGGTTCAAAAATGTGGATCACCAATGGAGGCGATGCCGATGTATTGGTGGTCTATGCAAAAACCGATTTGCAAGCCGGCGCCAAAGGCATGACTGCGTTTCTGGTTGAGAAAAATATGCCAGGTTTTAGCCACGGCACCCATTTGGACAAACTCGGCATGCGTGGTTCAAACACTTATCCACTGTTCTTTGACAATGTGGAAGTACCGAAAGAAAACGTCATGGGTGGCGTCGGTAATGGCACCAAGGTCCTAATGAGCGGTCTGGACTATGAACGTGCAGTTTTAAGTGCAGGTCCACTGGGCATTATGGATGCTTGTATGGATACTGTGATTCCTTATATTCATGACCGTAAACAGTTTGGTCAGGCGCTGGGTGAATTCCAGCTGATGCAGGGAAAAATTGCCGACATGTATTCTACCTGGTTAGCTTGTAAAGCCTTGGTATATGCCGTTGGTGCAGAGTGTGATAAAGCGGATCATAGCCGTAGCTTACGTAAAGATGCTGCCAGTGCCATTTTATATGCCGCTGAAAAAGCCACCTGGATGGCGGGTGAAACCATTCAGACCCTGGGTGGAAATGGTTATATCAACGAATTTGCTGCTGGCCGTTTATGGCGCGATGCCAAACTGTATGAAATTGGCGCGGGTACTTCAGAAATTCGCCGTATGTTGATTGGTCGTGAACTGTTTAATGAAACAGCCTAAAGATAAATCATAAGCACATAAACAAGGATGTTCGGCATGAATCAATTACAGAGCAAAATTAATATCCGTAGCGAAGAATTTAAGAACAACCAGGCGGCTATGCAAACGCTGGTAAAAGATCTTAAACAAAAAGTCGAAAAAATTGCCCTGGGTGGTGGTGAAACTGCTCGTCAAAAACATTTAGCTCGCGGTAAATTATTACCAAGAGACCGTATTGATCATCTGATCGATCCAGGTACAGCTTTTATTGAAATTGGACAATTGGCTGCCTATCAGGTCTATCAGGATGATGTTCCTGCAGCAGGTGTCGTGGCCGGTGTGGGTCAGGTGAATGGTGTAACCTGCATGATCGTGGCGAATGATGCTACGGTCAAAGGTGGGACTTATTATCCATTGACCGTGAAAAAGCATTTACGTGCCCAAGAAATTGCCGAACAGAACCATTTGCCATGTATCTATCTGGTCGATTCTGGCGGTGCTTATCTGCCTTTACAAGATGAAGTTTTCCCGGATCGTGATCACTTCGGCCGTATCTTCTACAATCAGGCACGTATGTCGAGCCAAGGCATTGCCCAGATTGCTGTGGTGATGGGGAGCTGTACCGCGGGTGGTGCTTATGTACCAGCCATGTCAGATGAAACCATTATTGTGCGTAATCAGGGCACCATTTTCCTCGGTGGCCCTCCTCTGGTCAAAGCAGCCACTGGCGAACTCGTTTCCAGTGAAGACTTAGGTGGCGGTGATGTGCATACCCGCTTGTCTGGCGTGGCTGATCATTTGGCGGAGAATGATGAACATGCGATTGCGATTGCCCGCAATATCGTGGCAAACCTGAACAAAAAGCCAAACAAGACCACAGATGAAATTGAAGCGCCGCTGTTTGACAGTTCAGAACTGTACGGCATTGTGCCAAGTGATGCACGCAAGCCTTTCGATATCCGCGAAGTGATTGCCCGCATTGTCGATGGTTCACGTTTTGACGAGTTCAAGGCACGTTTTGGCACTACATTAGTGACTGGTTTTGCCAAGCTCTATGGCATGCCAGTTGGGATTATCGCCAATAACGGCATTCTGTTTTCCGAATCAGCTCAAAAAGGTGCGCATTTTATTGAACTGTGTACCCAGCGCAATATTCCTTTGATTTTCCTGCAAAACATTACCGGCTTTATGGTCGGACGCCAGTATGAAAATGAAGGCATTGCCAAAAATGGTGCCAAGCTGGTGATGGCGGTGGCCAATGCCAATGTCCCGAAACTGACCCTGGTGATTGGCGGTTCTTTTGGTGCCGGTAACTATGGTATGTGTGGCCGTGCCTACTCACCACGCTTTATGTGGACCTGGCCAAACTCGCGTATTTCGGTGATGGGCGGTGAACAGGCATCTAGCGTTTTGTCGACCTTAAAACGTGATCAAATTGAGCAAAAAGGCGACAACTGGTCAGCGGAAGAAGAAGACCAGTTTAAACAACCAATTCGTGAGCAGTACGAACGTCAGGGCCATCCTTATTATGCGTCTGCACGTTTATGGGATGATGGTGTGATTGATCCGGCGCAATCGCGTGAAGTATTGGCTCTCAGTCTTGCTGCAGCCCTGAATGCACCAATCCAGCCAACCAAATTCGGCGTGTTCCGCATGTAAGAGGTGACAAAAATGACATATCAGTTTTTACAGCTCGAACAGCAGGATCAGGTCGCTACGGTCTGGATTAATCGTGCCGAACTGCACAATGCTTTTAATACCCAGGTGATTGAAGAATTACACGCCTGCTTTCAACACCTAAATACCCGTGATGATGTGCGTGTGGTGATTCTGGCTGGGCGTGGCAAAAGCTTCTCGGCTGGTGCTGATCTGAACTGGATGAAACAGGCGGGTCAGGCATCACAGGCAGATAACGAAGCAGATGCCTTGAAACTGGCGAAGATGTTGCAAAGCCTGGCAACCTTGAAACAGCCAACGATTGCCCGTGTGCAAGGCATTGCTTTCGGCGGTGGCATGGGACTGGCTTCTGCCTGTGATATCTGCATTGCCAGTACTGATGCCAAATTTGCCACTTCAGAAGTACGTTTAGGACTAGCCCCTTCCACCATTAGTCCTTATGTGATTCGCGCGATTGGTGCGCGTCAGGCTTCGCGTTATTTTCTGACTGCAGAGCGGATTTCCGCGGAACAGGCAAAAACCATCGGACTGGCACATGAAGTCACCACACCGGAACAGCTCGACAACAAAATTGATGAAATTGTTGAAGCATTATTACTCGGTGGACCTGCTGCACAAAATGCATCGAAACAGCTGATCCAGCTGGTCGACCAGCAAGTCCTGACCGAAGAACTGCTACTCAAGACAGCACAGCATATTGCCCATGTTCGCCAGGGAGATGAGGCGAAAAATGGCCTGAATGCATTTTTAAACAAACAAAGCCCGGCTTGGATCAAGACCACGGCATAACAACGAGAAGGATCCTACAATGTTTGAAAAGATTTTAATTGCCAACCGTGGTGAAATTGCCTGCCGTGTCATTCGTACAGCGAAGAAATTAGGGATTGCCACCGTTGCTGTCTACTCCGATGCCGATGCGCAGGCACAGCATGTGAAACTGGCCGATGAAGCGATCTATATTGGTGAATCACCAGCCGCACAAAGCTATTTGCAAATTGACCGTATTATTCAGGCAGCAAAAATGACTGGTGCCCAGGCGATTCACCCGGGTTATGGTTTCCTGTCTGAAAATGACCAGTTTGCCGGAGCATGCCAAGCCAATAACATCACTTTTATTGGTCCGCCGGTGGATGCCATTTTAGCCATGGGTCTAAAAGCCACCTCTAAAGCACTCATGGAAAAAGCCGGTGTACCTTTAACACCCGGCTATCACGGTACCAATCAGGATGCTGATTTTCTGAAACAGCAGGCAGACAGTATTGGTTATCCGGTGCTGATTAAAGCCAGTGCTGGCGGTGGCGGTAAAGGCATGCGTCTGGTGGAACGCAGCGAAGATTTCCTGAGTTCACTAGCCTCATGTAAGAGTGAAGCCCGTTCCAGCTTTGGTAATGAGGATGTGCTGATAGAACGTTATGTGATTCAACCACGTCATATTGAAGTGCAAGTCTTTGGTGATACGCATGGCAACTATGTGCATCTGTTTGAGCGTGATTGCTCGGTACAACGTCGCCACCAGAAAGTACTGGAAGAAGCCCCGGCGCCAAAAATGCCAGAACACAAACTTGAAGCGATGCGTCAGGCGGCAATTGATGCCGCTCGTGCAGTGAACTATGTCGGTGCCGGTACGGTAGAGTTCATCGTTGAGCAGGATGGTACTGCTTATTTCATGGAAATGAACACCCGCTTGCAGGTTGAACATCCGGTCACTGAAATGATTACTGGACAGGATCTGGTGGAATGGCAACTGCGCGTAGCTTTTGGTGAACCTTTACCGAAACAGCAGCATGAATTGCAGATTCACGGTCATGCGCTTGAAGCCCGTGTTTATGCTGAAGAGCCGGAAAAAGGCTTTATCCCGGCGATTGGCCAGATCAGCTATCTGCATTATCCAGAACAAAATGACTATGTCCGCGTTGATAGTGGCATTGTCGAAGGTGATGAAATCAGCACCTATTATGATCCGATGATTGCCAAACTGATTGTCTGGGGTAAAAACCGTGAAGCAGCTTTAACCCAGATGCATCATGCGCTGGGTCATTTCCATGTCGATGGCTTGGGCAACAATATTGCTTTCCTTGACCGGCTAGTGCTGTGCGACTCATTCAAAAATGCAAACCTAGACACTGGCCTGATCCAGCGTGAAGAAGAATTCTTGCTCAAGCCTTCTGCTGATATCAGTGCCGAACTGGTGGTCAGTGCTGCACTGATTGAACTACTTTCACGTCAAGCACAGAATCCCGTTCCAAGCAATCCGGTGTGGCAGCAAAAAGCATTCTGGCGCCTGAACCAGCAGAATAGCCATACAGTGCAATTACAACGTAATGGTTTTACCCTAAAAGTTCAGTTCAATACTCAGGATCAAGGCTTCATTGCCAGCTATAACGGTCAGCAGATTCAAATTCAGGGCCAGCTTATTGATGCAAATACCTTAGCGTTGCAACTGGCAGGCAAACAGCAAAAACTGTCCTTTAGTCAGACTGCACAAGGCATTACCCTGTTCCATCAAGGCCAAAGCTACAAGTTTACTTATCTGAAAAATGACTTTAACAGTCAGGATGAACAAGGTGCTGAAAATAACCTGACTGCACCGATGCCAGGTGTAATTACCCAGGTACTGGTGGCAGCCAATGACAAGGTGAAAAAAGACGATGTGCTGATGACGCTGGAAGCCATGAAAATCGAATATTCGATTCGTGCACCACATGACGGCATCATCGCAAGTTCATATTTCCAAAAGGGTGATCAAGTCAAAGCCGGTGATGAACTGGTCGAGTTCCAGCCGCTGGCGGAGGAAGTCGCATGACGGATTTTGTCAAAATCGTAGAAGTCGGGCCACGCGATGGCCTGCAAAATGAAAAAACGCCACTGACCCTGGATGACCGGAAAAACCTGATTCTAGACCTGATGAAAACCGGTTTGCAGTCAATTGAAGTTGGCTCCTGTGTCTCAGCCAAATGGGTGCCGCAAATGGCAGACAGTGATGCACTGTTTGCCAGCCTACCTCAAGATCCAAATATTCAGTTCAGTTTGTTAACCCCGAACATGAAAGGATTTGAGTCTGCACTGGCTGTGGGCTGCAAAGAGGTTGCGGTATTTACCGCAGCTTCTGAAAGCTTTACCCGCAAAAACATCAACTGCTCGATTGATGAAAGTTTTGAGAAGTTTGCCAATGTCATGGCAGCAGCCAAAGCCAATGATATCAAGGTGCGTGGTTATGTGTCCTGTATGGTCGACTGCCCTTATGAAGGCGCGATTGGTCCCAAACAAGTGGTGAAAGTTACTCAGCGCTTACTGGAGATGGGCTGTTATGAAGTGTCTCTGGGTGAAACCATTGGTACAGCGACACCAGATCGGGTGAAAAACGTCTGGGAGGCCTGTCTGGCTGAACTTGATGCCAAAGTGTTGGCAGGTCATTTTCATAATACCTACGGCATGGCGATTGCCAATATTTATCAGTCACTGTTGCAAGGCATTCGGGTCTTTGATTCCTCCATTGCCGGCTTAGGAGGTTGCCCTTATGCCAAAGGGGCTTCCGGTAATGTCTCAACCGAAGACCTGTATTACCTGCTCTCCAAGATGGGCTTTGAAACCGGAATTCAGCTGGACGCCCTGATGCAAGCCAGCCGTAATATCAGTGAAGTTTTGCAACGTAATAATCCATCCAATTATGCCAATGCCTATTGGCAAAAAGCCTGTGCTTAAAAATAATCATGCTTGAGTAAAATGACCTCAAGCAACCATAAGGATATAAGCAGCAGCCCAAATCTGCTGCAACAACAATAGAGGTGACAAGATGTCAAACAAGGTCTATGACAGCGCTCAAGCCGCCTTAAAAGGTGTGGTGCAAGATGGTCATACCCTGGCGGTCGGCGGTTTTGGTTTATGTGGTATTCCGGAAGTTTTAATTGCCGCATTAAAACAGACCGGTGCTACAAACCTGACCTGTATTTCCAATAATGCCGGTGTAGACGGTTTTGGTCTGGGGCTATTGCTAGAAACCAAACAGATAAAAAAAATGATCTCCTCTTATGTCGGTGAAAATAAAGAGTTTGAACGTCAATATTTAAACGGCGAACTGGAAGTTGAACTGACCCCGCAAGGGACTTTGGCAGAGAAATTACGTGCTGGCGGCGCAGGTATTCCGGCATTTTTTACCGCGACTGGTGTAGGTACCGTGATTGCTGAAGGTAAAGATGTTCGCGAATTTAACGGTAAATCCTACATTCTGGAAGAGTCTTTGACTGCCGATGTGGCTTTGGTCAAAGCCTATAAGGCAGATAAAGCAGGCAACCTGATTTTCCGCAAAACCGCCCAGAACTTTAATCCGGTCTGTGCCATGGCCGGTAAAGTTACCATCGCTGAAGTGGAAGAAATTGTCGAGATTGGCGCGCTGGATCCGGACGAAATCCATCTACCTGGTATTTATGTGAACCGAATTGTCTTAAATACCCAACCAGAAAAACGCATTGAACAGATGACTTTAAAGGCGGAGGCTTGATCTCATGGCTTGGACACGTAATGAAATGGCGCAGCGCGCTGCACAAGAACTTGAAGATGGTTTCTATGTCAATTTAGGGATTGGCCTGCCAACATTGGTAGCGAACTATATTCCGGAAAATATCAATGTCTGGCTGCAGTCAGAAAATGGTTTATTGGGGATTGGTGAATTTCCTACAGCTGAAACCGTAGATCCCGACCTGATCAATGCCGGTAAACAGACTGTGACTGCCCGCCAAGGTGCTTCCTTCTTTTCCAGTGCCGACTCCTTTGCCATGATCCGTGGCGGTCATGTCAATATTGCCATTCTGGGTGCCATGGAAGTCTCGGAAACTGGCGATCTGGCCAACTGGATGATTCCAGGTAAAAAAGTCAAAGGTATGGGCGGTGCGATGGATCTGGTCGCAGGTGTACAAAAAGTTGTGGTGCTCATGGAACACTGCGCCAAAGATGGCACGCCTAAAATTGTTCCACAATGCAGCTTACCGTTGACTGGTCAGGCTGTCGTCAACCGTATTATTACTGACCTCGGAGTATTGGATGTCACTCCTGATGGGATTCGACTGGTTGAACTGGCGCCAGATGTGAGTTTTGAGGAAATTCAGAAAGTCACTGGCGTATCTTTACTTCGCAACGCTGCCTGATCCACCTGCTCCACCCAGCCCTTAAAAATGAAATGTTTTAAGGGCAAGCTCTTTTCGGCATGGAGTCGAAGTGGCTAAATAAAACAGCCTTTAAAATGCGACCCGTGTAAATTGTATTTATTGTCGATCGAAACCTGAATTCAGCACTTCATCTCTGGATTTAACTTATCAACAGTAGGCTCAGTAAATTGCTATAATCATCAATCTTTTTATCTTTCCAGAACCTGTCCTGACAGCTTCTTAGCACTTCATATGTCTAGAAATCTTGCAACATTGATCGGTTTTAGTGCAATTTTGCAATGGTCTTCAATTGTGGGTTTGCTAAAAAAAATCAGTGCAAGTATCGGTGCAGATTTGGCTGTCACCCTGATGTATAGCTTCAGTGCCTGCATCCTGCTGCTGTTATTTCGTATTCCCAATTTAAAGCAGATTTCCAAAAGTTATCTCGTTTTTGCCGCCGTTCTATTTGTCATTTATGAGCTGTGTTTTTCTTATGCGATTGCCCTGTCGCAAACGCCACAACAAGCGATTGAAGTGAGCCTGGTCAATTATTTATGGCCCAGTTTAACCATTGTCATGCTAATTATTTTTAAAGAGGTCAAGTTTAACGTCTTTGTTATTTTGGGTTTAGTAGTCAGTTTGTTGGGAATTGTGCTGACACAAATGGGCAATAATTCAATGAGCTGGGCGACCATCTCGCATAATATTCAAGCCAATCCCACCAGTTATGTGCTGGCATTTTTGGGTGCAAGCTTGTGGTCACTTTATTGTGTAATTACCAAAAAATACAGCCAGGGTCATAACCCGATTACCCTATTCTTTGTTGCCATTAGCCTGGTGCTCTGGATTAAATTATTTTTCACTCATGATTTCTCAGCAATCCCGCACTTTGACCCGAGCACCTGCCTGTATTTGTTGCTGGTTTCCTGTGTTACTGCGCTCGGTTATGCCGCATGGAATGTCGGAATCATTAAAGGCAATATCACGATTTTGGTGACTCTGTCCTATTTCAGCCCGATCTTTTCAACTTTAATTTCGATGTGGATTTTACAAACCCAACTATCTATCGAATTTTGGCAAGGTGTCATTTTAGTGACCTTCGGTTCTTTCATCTGCTGGATTTCTACCAATTGGCAAGCCATCAAAGCAAAATTATTCGAGGTTTTAAAAGTCTCATAAATTTGAAGTAATCACTTTAACTGCTACATATTCATTAAAAATTGATTTAAAAGTGGCATCCATTTTGCTTAACAGTATTACGTTTTATAAAAATAGTAATATTGGGGCAAAATAAATATGGGTTATGTTGCAAGAGAACTCAGTCCAAAGAATAAGCTACTACTTGGCTTAGGTTCTTTCCTGATCCCCATCCTGATTTGGTGCGCAGTGAGTTATTTACCCTTCATCTGGCATCCACAAGTACAAATTACCAACTCCGGCAGTGTGGCCTATTTACAGGTCGAAAGCCGTGTTGACAGAAGTATTTATGCTGCAGAAGCGCAAAATGCGGTCAATGCAGGTGCCGAGCCACCACAAGGTAAACTGGTCAATCCGATCTATTTACCTGCGCCGCATGAAGTCGCCACAGCCTTAGTAACTGCTTTTATTACGCCACCGGCTCAAGCGGATGCACCCTGGTTTCATCAAAGCCTTTGGCACAGTATCAAGCTGGTGTTTAGTGCCTTTTTCATTGCTTCGTTAATCGGTATTCCACTGGGTATCCTGTGCGGTTTTTCACAAAAAATATCCCAGCTGACTGAACCCTTTGTCGAGTTTTTCCGTTACTTGCCTGCACCAGCCTTTGGTGCACTGGCTGTGGCTATTTTAGGGATCAACGATGCACCAAAAATTGCCATTATTGTGATTGGAACCCTGTTTCAGCAAATTTTGATCATTGCCAATACCACCCGCATGGTCGATCGCGGTTTGATTGAAGCCGGTTATACCCTGGGCACCAACAAGCTGAAAAGCCTGTTTCATGTGGTGATTCCTGCTGCACTACCAGATATTTATCGCGATTTACGCGTACTTTTAGGTTGGGCATGGACCTATCTAATTGTTTCTGAATTGATTGGCACTACCTCCGGGATCACCTGGTTTATCACCCAACAAGCGCGCTATCAAAACTTTGACAATGTCTATGCTGCTATCCTGATTATCGGGGTGATTGGACTGATCTGTGATGTAGCCTTGATGAAACTGGGACAACAGCTATTTAAATGGAAAGCAGGAGCAAAATAATGACAACCACAGAATTTAATGCCAAAGCTTATTTTGATGCGATTTATGCCCGCCCTGTCATTCTAGAAGCGAAAAAACTCAGCCAGGTGTTTAAGCATGGTAAAACTGAACGCACAATTTTGAATCAGCTGGATTTGAAAATTCATAAACGCGAGTTTATCTGTGTAATTGGGCCATCAGGCTGCGGTAAATCTACCTTCAGCCGTGTGGTGGCAGGTCTAGACCCCTATAGCAGTGGTGAATTGCTGGTGGACGGTGCAGCCATTACTGGCCCAAGTCCGGAACGCGGCATGGTGTTTCAGGGCTATACCCTGTTTCCATGGAAAACGGTGAAAGAAAATGTGATGTTTGGTCCGAAAATGAAAGGTGCCAGCAACGCGACAGCTGAAGCACAGGCACGTGAATGGATCAATATCATTGGGCTGGACAAATACGAAAACCAGTATCCACATCAGCTGTCTGGCGGCATGAAACAACGCGTAGCGATTGCCCGTGCCCTGGTCAATGAACCGAAAATCTTGCTCATGGATGAACCTTTTGGTGCACTCGACCCGCATACCCGGCAAAAAATGCAGCGCCATTTGATGGATTTGTGGCAAAACATTGATATTACAATCATCTTTGTGACGCACGATATGGATGAAGCCATTCTTTTAGCTGACCGTATTGTGGCTTTAAAAGCCAATCCGGGTGAAATCAAAGAAATTATTGAGGTTGACCTGCCTAGACCACGCAGCCCTGAATTGATGCTCACAGCGGAATTTAAAAAGCTACGTGAACGGGTCGATTATCTGGTGCACGCACAGGAAGATGAACTCGACCCTGCACTGGAAGACTTACCGAAAATTCCACGGATGACCCAAGTCAGTAGCCAAAAATAATTTTGCATGAATCTTTAAGGCTTTAGTTCATTGCTAAAGCCTGTTTTTTCTATTTCTAAGTTTCTAAATATGTCTTATTTATATTTAATCATTGCCATTATTGCTGAAGTTATCGCAACCTCTGCTATGAAAGCATCCAATGGTTTTAACTTGCTGGTGCCCTCGGTGATTACCATTTTAGGCTATGCGGTTGCGATCTATTTTCTGTCCCTCATCATGAAAGTGATTCCTGTTGGTATTACTTATGCACTCTGGTCGGGTGCTGGCATTATTTTGGTGTCTTTGGTGGGCTGGATTTACTACAAGCAGTATTTGGATTTGGCTGCCATTATTGGTTTAGCTTTTATGATTACGGGCATTCTGATTATTCATCTTTTTTCCAACAGTACTGAAATTTAAAAATTTTCAATTTATTATTCATATCGACATTCAAAGTTTATAACCACATAAGATCAAAAATACATTTGCCCCAGCCAAACCTTGTACTGTAAAACAAGCTGCACTTTGTTATTGCTCAGTTTGCTTCAAAATGGCACTACCACTAAAAAGCCCAAGTTGAACTTGGGCTTTTTATGTCTAGATTATTTAGATCATTATTTCAGTTCATCCAGCAAAGTCGGGATAATCAAACCATCGACATTCTGCTCTGTTTTATAGACCCCATTGCTGACATTAAACTTGTTGACATGGTAGGTCGAGCCATAAATAGAATCAAAGCCTGTGCCTTTGGTAAATGTCTTTTTATTGGCAGCAAGGTCGAGTAAATGTGTCCCACCAATAAACTGCTCATAGGCTTTCGGATCTACCCCGACCTTATTGGCCATGATTTTAACCGCATCATCATGGGTAGCCGGATCATTAATATATTTCACGGTTTTATCCCACACCTGAATGATTTTTTTCCATTCTTCCTTATGTGCAGACAAATGTGTCATGTTCACGGTCAAGGTATCGTAAATTAGACCCGGCTTGTCTTTGGAACTATAGATAATTTTAGAACCGGAAACTGCTTTTAAAGCCTGATTCGCCACCGGTTGCCAGACAGCAATCGCAGCAATATCAGGACTACCAAAGACTTGTGGCAATTCATTGGTCATCGAGTTGACCAGTTTCACATCAGATGTAGCAATTTTGGCATCGTCCAAGGCAGTAGATAACAGCAAGTGATCGACCAGACCTTTTTCAACCGCAACGGATTTTCCTTTCAGGTCAGCAAGCGAGTTAATATTACCTTTCGCAATAATCACGTCATTGCCGGCTGAATAGTCGGTTGCCATAATCATGATGCCTTTGGTACCACCGGATGCAATCACCAGATTGTCACCATTGGATACCGAAATTGCGTCCAGCTGATTGGCTGAAAATGCTGAAATGGACGCAGAATAATCAAACCATTTAAATTCGACATTTACGCCCGCTTCTTTAAACCAGCCTTTTTCGATGGCAACTTGCCAAGCCACCCAACCCGGCCAGTCGCTATAACCGATGGTGATTGGCTGGGTATTGACACTACCCTTGGCCTGATTGGTCGGTTCTGGTATTTTGGCTGTATTGTCACAGCCACTGAATAAAATGGCACAACAGACAGATGCCGATAAACATGCTTTTTTAATCATTGTGCAACTTCCCCTATGCAATTGCATGTGTATTTTGTATTGGTAATTTGTTTGGATTGAATATAGTCACGCCAACCGCCAAAATGGCTAATATCAGTCGCGTCCTCCAAGGCATAGCCTTCACAGATAAAGCCTTTGACCCAACTGCTATCCGCCAGTTGCACATTGCCAATCCCTAAAGGTGCTGGCACTTCAGCAACAATCTGTCCGAACAGTGCAAATGGAATGTCCCAAACCTCCACTTCAATCGCATGACCACCGTGTTGTGTACATTGCAGGCCCGGTTTAGGTGGCGTGGTATTTTTTAAAGCAAAAAGTTTGTAATTCGGCGCCGTTTTGGTTTTTTGCAGCAAAGTACCTTTGCGCGTAGTGAGCTGAAAATTCAGTGGCATCCCGGTTAGATGCGCGCCAACAACCGCCAGCTTGACTGAATGTACCGATGAAATATTTAAGGATTTTTTATAGCTTTGATTTGATATGCCTAAAGGCAGGTCAACAGATTGCTGCCAGGTTTGTCCAAATTGCGCTAAAGCCTGATCCATCCATGCGGGTGCAATAAAGGTGACGCCACTCGACAAACCATCCGCGCGTATGCTATTTGGCAGTGCCAAAGCAGATAAATCGGCAAAATTGACAAAATTGGTATAAGCGCCCATATGACTATTTTTCACTATCGGGTCAGCTTCAACATCACGAATTGTATAAATGGTTGCTGCTGTCGGTACCATTAAGGCATCAAAGGGTTCCAGCGCCAGATTGATCTCTCGAGCCAGTTTGGCACGTTCATATTCTGCTTCAGTCATGTCCACAGCACTAAATTGGTCGGCCTGCGCAACAATTTGTGCAATGACAGGATGCGCTTGATCACGGCTGACATGTTGTGCGACAGCACTGGTTCGTTCCGCCACCCATGCTTTGTTATATAATGCAGCAGCCAATTGATTAAAGATTGTAAAATCTATCGCTTCAACTGCATAACCTAGACTTTGCACCCGTTCAACGGCTTGCTCAAATGCTTTTTCAGTTTCAGCATCACCATAAAATTCCAGCTGGGCAGGAATCGCGATTTTGCCTTTGGAAAATTGCATCGGCACATTGGCTGGATGCTGGCGTGAATATTCATCACTTGCATCATAGCCTTGCATTAGCTGAGCCACTTGCCAGGCATCATCTACAGTCAAAGCAAACACAGAAATGACGTCGATGGTTCGGCAGGCAGGAATAAGTCCAGAAGTTGAAAACCAACCTTTGGTGGGTTTTAAACCGACAATATTATTATGTCCTGCTGGAACACGACCTGAACCGGCAGTATCTGTACCTAAACTGAATGGTACTTGCCCATTTGCAACTGCCACACTTGAACCGGAACTTGAACCGCCACTGATATATTCAGGATTGAAACTGTTCTTCACTACCCCATAAGGTGAACGCACGCCAACCAGACCTGTCGCAAACTGATCCAGATTGGTTTTACCGACGACAATTGCACCGGCCGCTTTCAGTTTTGCCACTACGGTTGCATCTTGAGTGGCTAAATATGCCGCTTCTTTACACGCTGCAGTGGTATAAAAACCTGCAACATCAATATTGTCTTTCACTGCAAATGGAATGCCGTAGAGCGGCAAACTATCCAGTGATTGACCGTTTAAGGCATCAATCTGCGCTTGTAATTGTTCAGCTGTGGCAATTGAAATCCAGGCATGGTCTTCATTTTCAAAAGCTGCCACATAGTTCAGCAAGTCTTGAATCTGAATCTGTTGCTGCTGATAAGCCTGCTGCCAATCTTGAATTGTCCATAAGCTATGCATGGCTAAACTCCTGCTTTATTTTCATTTTGTGGAATGGGAGGCATGACGGCATCCATTAATTCCAGATGGCCTTTAATGACCCCTTTTAATGCGGTAAATTGCTGGCCAATGTGTTTGAGATCTGAGCTCAAGCCTTGTATCAGCATGACTTCCATCACCTTGTTATCATCAAGCTGAATATGCAGTGAACTGATCACCTGACTTAAAAACTGTTGTTGTAAATCAATCAATTGCGTCCGAAGTACTTTCAAACTCACGTCATATAACAAAGTTAAAGTCCCCACCATGACTTCATTGCGCTGTTCCAGGTCTTCAATCAGATGCTTGTTAATCATGTCGACAATGGCCTGAGAACGGTTTTCATAGTGTTCTTCAACAATGCGCTGATCTAAAGCCGTCAGGGTCGATTCCGGCACAGTCACACTGATTCGTGCCAATTTTTGTTTAGGCACGGTTTGATCCTTTAAAAGTTGGGTCTTGTTTGATGTATAAGCCAGCGCGTACGCTGAGTAATTCGATCAGGAACTTTTTAAACGGATGCAGGTTTTTTTTAGCTTGAACCGTATTCATATGCATCTCCTTCAGTATTACGAAAATTATGTTTTGTATTACCTTGGAGGATGCAGAAAGCATGCCAATTTTTAGCTATTGGGATTTTGAAAATAAACTTGAATAAAATGGCAAAAAAAAGCCCCACTAGGTTGAGATGGGGCTTGTTTAAAAGCAGAGTTAGTTGAGTGTTTCACTGGTTTATTCCATTTTTATTGCTCATGTCCTGGTTATTCTTTTTATACATGTTGGAATTAACCGATGTTTGTGATTGAGTAATCAAGTGGGTTGCTCTCCTCTAGTTATGCTGTATCTAAATAAAAGCAGAAAGCGTGCCAAAATTTAAAATTAATTGAATTAAGTCGCAATGGCATATAAAAAGCCTCACCAAAGCCTAGTGAGACAATACGAGGGTGATTTACCCACTTTAAATATGCTTAAAAAATGTACCAGATTGCACCATTGGGGTTCACTCGTGCATCAAAGGGTGGCTGAGCTTATCAAATTTTTTAAACGCAGTTTTTGTGAACTCTAGCTCGTAGGTCATCAATACTTAGCTTTACGGTTTCTTCAGTTTCAGCTTCCTCTGCAAGTTTGAGCCGTTCTTTGTCTTCAATCAGATCCATCAGACGTTCATACATGTCCGCAGGAACGCAATAGAATGCTGGATTGTTACGGTTTAGGATAGCAACTGCTTCACCAAAGCCGTTCCACTTCCACTGGATTATTTTTGAAGTCTGATATGCTTGCGACAAAGCGTGAGTAGATAATATTGTTCATCTTGGCAATGTCCTAGATATGCAAACAATAGTGAAATGATGACCAATTTAATGAGCTTTTAAAAGACCTCTAAATTGGTCTCATATCGAAGCTTATCTATTTAAAATATTTTCAATATGACGATTCAATGTATCTAAAGTATCTATAATTTTATCAAACATAAAATCCAATGCTTTTCCATAACCATCTTGTACTGAAGAAGAGTCGAAACCTAATTTCTTTAGATGTTCTAATGCTTCACCAACTGATTCATGAGCTTCGGCATTTCTTAAATCATTATTTATAAATAATGGTGCCATTTTAGGATTGCTTTCTAATACATTAAAATCTATGGAGTAACCAATCAAAGTTTCTTTTGATTCATGATCATTATCAAGTGTTTCCATTAAATTTAATAAAACTTGCAATAGTTTTAGAGTTTTGAAATCATTAATTTGTTTTCTATCTACCCCCATTTTTGCTAACAAACTTTTTATGCTTCCTGGTTTCAGTCGCATTAAGATTTCGTTAATTGTTTTACATCTACTCAAAAAATCTTGTTCGTACATGTAAATAGGTGCGACTTGGTATAACCTTGCCAAAATAGGAAATGCTCTAAAACCCTCATTTTTATAGTTATCTATTATATATTCTGAAAAACTATAGGGATTATAGCTACTCGTCAAAATTCTTTCTATTTCAGCCAAGTTAGTAGTTAATTTACATAACTGTAATAAAAACCTTTCAGTCTTTTTCACAATATGCTCTTCAGCCAAATTAAATTGTTTTGTCTCTGTATTCGTTAATGTGTACTGATATACATGAAATATTTCTTCGTCAGGTACGTTTTTATATAATTCGTATAAGGATAATCTAACTAAATTACGTCCTTCTCTTAAACAATTTTGAAATGACCATTGACCTTTATATGAAGGTGAACAGTAAAAATGATCGCCATATTGTTTAAATGGGATTGCTTCATACAATGCATCTTTCTCATATTTTTCTAAAAATTCATCTTTTACATAAACAAATTTTTGGGTTGCATAGTCCGCGAGTTCTTGTCTTGTAAAAGGTTGAGTTTGATTTGGCCATATAAGTTTATCAGCACTAATTGAATCACACTTATCTGGCTCTACGGCACATGCTACTGCATGAAGCTGAATTAACACTCTATCTTCGATACGGCGAATGCAAAGCTCTCCCCAATTGGAAATATTTTTATTATAAAAATCTTCATTACCTAATAATTGATTAACTTCGTTAGTTACTTCAATGTAACTCTCATAGTAGAAAACTCTGAAAGCATAGCAATTTCTCATCCATAAAAAATTTCTTAAGTAGTCATTCCGCATAGTCCATTTTATATTTTTAGACTGGATAAACTCATATTCACAACAAACATCTCCACTCGCAATATTCAATACCGGAGATGCCAAATCATCATAAATAATCCTTTGATCAGTATTACCAATTAGCCGAGGAGTCAGGCCTAATGTCATCCATACTTTTTCCGCTAAGTTATAACTATATCTGGAACCATCTCCCCAAGATGCCACTATATAGTCATATCCAGAGACATCTAATGTTATGTCTTTTAACCCACCTTTACTATTTATGGCGGGGGTACTTTCTTTAACTAGTCCTGATGCTGTTTCACCAAACACGGTGATTTTTGATAAGTCAGTTTCTGGTACACAAGCCATAATCATATGGACGTATTCATAACCATCCTCATATTTATTTTTTTCAAACCTTGTTGCAACTTCAATTTCAGCTGAAGGATTATCAATAGACTCTAAACGCAATAATTTCTGAAGACGTTCAGGCAAAGAATTAATTAATAAAGGGAAATCATTTTGGTAATCAAACATATATTGTATAAATTATTTAACTTAATTGATTACACATTTATAATGAAAAATGGGAGTAGAAACTACTCCCTAATACAAATTATTTACTTCAAGCCACTGGCGCCAACGTAAACAAAACTTGCCCCGTTTTAACTGTTTGCCCTTTTTCAATCGTAATCGCATCGACACGCATACGCTCAGGCGCAATAATTGGAATCTCAATCTTCATCGCTTCAATCACGGCTAAGGTTGCACCTTCTTCCACAATATCGCCCGACTGACATTCAATTTTCCAGATTGAGCCTGGCATATGCGATTCAACTGCACAACCACCGTCTGGAATTTCAACGCCTTCACCATCATCCACAGCATCAAGACTTTCAGAGACATATTCTGCAAGCCCTGCTTCATGCCAGCGACGACGTTCCGCATCAAAGTTGGCTTGTTGCACCGCTTTAAATGCCGAAATGGATTCTTGGTTTTCGGTTAAGAAGTCATTGTATTCTTTCAGGTTGAGTACGCCTTCTTCAATACGCAGTTTTAAACGACCTGCTTTAAAGTCCTCACGCATGTGCATAAGCTCAGCTTCAGACACTTCATAAAACTTAATCTGGTCAAAGAAGCGCAATAACCACGGCATACCTTGTTCAAAATCAGGATTTTTACGGTAGCGTGACCACATTTGCGACGTACGACCGACAAACTGATAACCACCCGGACCTTCCATACCGTACACACACATATACGCACCGCCAATACCGACGGCATTTTCAGGTGTCCAGGTACGTGCCGGGTTATATTTGGTAGTGACCAGACGCTGACGCGGATCAAGCGGGGTCGCCACGGGCGCACCCAAGTACACATCACCCAAGCCCATGACCAAATAACTCGCGTTATAGACCACATCTTTGACAGCTTGTTTGTCTTTTAAGCCATTAATACGACGGATAAATTCGATATTGTCCGGACACCATGGCGCATCAGGGCGCACGGTTTGCATATAGCGTTCAGTAGCAAGCTGAGTTTGTGAATCTTCCCAAGCTAGTGGTAAATATACGGTACGGGATGGCACTTGCATTTCTGTGACATCAGGTAATTGCTCTTCCGCCACTTGAAGCATACGCAGTAAATCAATCTGATCGAGCTGGGTCGAATCAAAATGGATTTGCAGCGAACGGATACCCGGTGTCAGGTCGATAATGCCTTGGATGTTTTGATCTTTGACCCATTGCATCAGTGCATGAATACGGAAACGCAGGTTTAAATCTAAAACCAACTCGCCATATTCAACGAGCATATAGTTATTGCCCGCAGGACGATATACCACATCAGGCGTACCATTTTGACCTTTTAAAGTATCCAAAATAGCTGATTTTAAGGTGCTGATTTCAGGATAGAATGCTTCATCAAAAGTCACATTTTGCGTATCTGCAGATGCCAACTGTGCATGATATTTTTCATTCAAGAGTTTTGCTTGGTGGTAGCTGACAGGCACAAATTTGACTTTATCACCGGCTTTGAGCTGCCCGAGTTTCCAAAGTTCAGAATTGATCACTACCGCAGGACAAACGAAACCACCTAGGCTTGGACCATCTGGACCCAAGATAATTGGCATGTCACCGGTGAAATCAATCGCACCTATGGCATAGGCATTATCATGAATATTGGATGGATGCAGACCTGCTTCTCCACCATCCTGACGCGCCCATTCAGGTTTAGGTCCAATCAAACGGATACCGGTACGGCTTGAGTTAAAGTGAATTTCAAACTCATTGGCAAAAAAGGTATCAATATCATTTTTGGTGAAGAAATCAGGCGCGCCATGTGGGCCATACATCACCGCAATTTCCCAAGAATTTGAGAATGATGGGGTTTGATCTTCTGTTAAGGCTTTGACTTCCTCTGATGTAAATGCCGTGATTGGAAGCATATCGCCAATCAGCAAGTTACGCCCTGCATGACCGCCAAACTGACCTAGAGTAAAGGTCGCTTGTGAGCCTAAATATTCAGGTACATTTAGACCGCCTTTAATGCCGATGTAAGTACGGCAACCTGTGGCGATCTTGCCACATTTCAGCACCTGACCTTTACGCACATTCACGGTTTGCCACATTGGTACAGCGACACCATCCAAAGTCGATGGCATATCACCACCAGCCAGTACAATTTGGCTATCGCAATGGAATTTCAAGCTTGGACCTTGAAGCGTACATTCCAGACCTGCGGTATTCGGTGCATTGCCCAACAGTTGGTTCGCCACATTTAATGATAGCGGATCAATCGCACCCGATGGTGGCACACCGACATCCCAATAGCCCAAACGACCTGTAACGTCTTGCACGGCGGTTTGAATGCCGGCTTGCAACACTTCAATCTTTTGCGTTTTCCACTCGAATGTATTTAAGAAGCGTGTGGTTTGCGTACCTGCTTTAAATACATCACAGTCGATAATGTTTTGTAGATATTCAAGATTGGTTTCGATGCCTGCCACTTGGGTTTTAGCGAGCGTATCAGCCATGGCTTGAATCGCCGAATCACGATCATCTGCTGTCACAATGATTTTGGCAATCATCGGATCATAGAATGATGAAACGTTTGAACCCGTTTCTACCCATGTTTCATTACGCGCATTTTCATCAAACTCAACATGCGTTAAAAGTCCTGCACTTGGCTGGAAGTTTTTAATTGGGTCTTCGGCATAGAGACGAACTTGAATCGAATGACCTTGCGACTCAAGTTGTGAAGTTGGTGCTTTCCAATCACCACTGCCTAAAGTCACCATCCATTCAACAAGATCGACACCAAAGACTTGCTCAGTCACGCCATGTTCCACTTGTAGACGGGTATTCACTTCCAAGAAATAAAATTCTTGTGTGTCGGTATCCATCACAAATTCAACCGTACCTGCCGAGCGGTAATTCACCGATTGCATCAATTGAATCGCGACATTTTGCAGATATGCACGTTGTTCATCATTGAGGTGTGGTGCAGGTGTTTCCTCAATCACTTTTTGGTTACGACGTTGCACCGAACAATCACGCTCACCCAGTGCTAAGACTAAACCCTTACTATCACCAAAAATTTGCACTTCGATATGACGGGCATTTTGAACGAATTTCTCAAGGTACAAACCTGCATCTTTGAAGTTGGCTTGCGCTAAATAGGACACAGTTGCATAGGCATCTTTCAGCTCTTCTGCATTCCACACCAAACGCATACCGATACCACCACCGCCTGCGGTGCTTTTCAGCATTACAGGATAGCCAATCCGTTCAGCTTCAAGCAGTGCTTCCGCTTCATCTGCCAATAACTGACTGCCCGGAAGTAACGGCACATTGGCTTGAATCGCAAGTTCACGCGCGGTGTGTTTTAAACCAAAGGCTTTCATTTGCTCTGCATTTGGCCCTAAGAACACAATGCCTTGTGCTTCACATAGATTACAGAATTCGGCATTTTCAGACAGGAAACCATAACCCGGGTGAATCGCTTCCGCACCGGTTTGTTTGGCAACTTCTAGAATTTTCTCGACATTCAGATAACTTTGGCTGGCAGGTGCATCACCAATAAAGACTGCTTCATCGGCTAAAGTGACATGTAGAGAATCGCGATCTGCTTCTGAATATACGGCAACCGATTGAATGCCTAATTTTTTTAAAGTACGAATGACACGACAAGCAATTGCACCACGGTTGGCGATGAGAACTTTATTAAACATGGCTTATTCCTCGCCTTCACGGATGATCAATTGAATTTTGGTTGGGTTATAGGCATTACATGGGTTATTTAGCTGTGGGCAGTTAGAGATCAGCACGATCAAATCCATTTCTGCTTTGATTTCGACATATTTACCCGGTGCAGAAATGCCATCATCAAATTTCAGGTGACCGTCTGAAGTTACAGGTACATTCATAAAGAAATTAATGTTTGGCCCAATGTGGCGCACGTTTAAACCATGCTTTTTGGCAATTGGATGTTGCGACAGCGCGATCATGAAATTATTACGGCAACTGTGCATTGGGTATTTGTTATGCGCATAACGCACGGTATTACTTTCACATGAACATGCACCGCCTAAAGTGTCATGGCGACCGCAGTTATCATCATGGATGGTGGCGATTTTATTACCGAAATTGGTATATAAGGTTGTACCTTTCTCAAGGTAAATTTGACGGTTTATTGCTAAAGTATCAGTGGCGCTATAACGCTCTTCAGGGTTGTGTGCAGAAATAAATAAGGTATCTACCGCTTGGTTGCCTTCAAGGTCAACAATACGGAAATACTGCCCTTTTTTGACTTCGCACATCCACGCTTCACCGGTAGGACATACTTCGCTGAGTACTGATTTTTCTAGGTTTACTAATGCAGTCATGATTATTCCCCTTAAGCAGTTAAAGCGTAGTAGCGGTTATTATTTTGGAACGCACGCTGATTTTGCGGGCATGAATCACGGCAGACATCCGTTTCGCCCAAAGGCAATGCTTTAAATAATGACAATTGAATATCTGCTGGTGCATATTCTTTGCTGTTATCTAAGGCATGTGGTGCACTGGATAAAAACACCAAGCAATCCATTTCAAAGCGCAGTTCAATAATCTGGTCAGTATTGTCTGATACCACATAAGACAAGTTACCGTTGTCATCAGGTTGAACTTTTGAGAATAAATTGAGTGTATTGCTGAGATCGGTTGTAGATAAACCAAACTTGGTCATCTCTAACAGTAAGCTGTCTTTGCCATTGCGGTACATGTCGTTGCGTGCATCTTGGAAGGTTTTGGTGCCGAATTGTGCTTCAATTTGCCCTGCTGTACTTGGTGCACAGAAAGCATCATTCCAACCGTGGTCATCTTTGACAATCGAGATCATGGCACGTCCAAGATCTGACGCTAAAATATGCCCTGTACTTAAAAATGCCGTGTGCTGTGCTTTTAGACTGTCTGGCATGTTATAGGCTTCAAGCTTATCTTCAGCATTGACACAAAAAAGTGAAACATTGGCATTTTCACCTAATGCTTTAAGTTGTAATACTCCTCCACGCTGAATGCGTGCAGACCAATGGTGCCCACCCGGTAATAGTTCCGTCCAAAGTGATTGATTATTATGGTACTTGTTATCTTTTGCGCCCATGTGCATGACCTCTTTAAGGTTTAAATTACAACCTCCCGGGCTTTTATCCCTCCGTGTAGCTTGGGTTTTAACAAACCTAGCCGTGAACTCTCGGTCTCAGACACAGTCTTTTAAAAAATAACTGCCGGAACCCTAGATCACTTTATGATTGTGTTAATAAATGCAAAGGCTGTGCCAAAACAGTATTACGAATTTACATAGTTGTAATACTAAAAATGAGCAAAAAGAGATCATCTTGGTTGTGAAATCGAAATCCGATGCCGTATTTGCACCTAAACTGGACTTTTTATCTGCCAGATAAAGCCTGATAATGCGGCCAGCAATAAAATGGATTCGGCATGTTTAAAGATAAAAAACTGGTGTGTTTCGATCTGGATGGTACCTTGATTGATTCCGTAGGCATCTGGAATCAAGTGGATGCAGCCCTGATTCAACAGTTAGCAAAAATTGATATTGATCATCATAGCATTCAGCAGCAGCGTGATACCCAGCTGAATAAGTTTCGACAGTCTGCTGATCCCTATCTGGAATATTGTGCTTATCTGAATGAATTGTATGGTTTTAATTTAACAAAAGAACAAGTAAAGTTACGCCGTTATACCATTTCACGGCATTTTCTCGATCATGTCGTGGAGCTAAAACCGCAAGCAGAAAATTTGATTCAGGCGTTGAAACAACGTGGTATTCAATTGGTGCTAGCCACCACGACGAGTTTATATAATATCCAGCGTTATCAAGAGAATAATAAACTCATCAATAGCAAAATTGATTTCAGCAACGATTTTGCATTGATGTTAACGCGTGAAAATGTCGACAACATCAAGCCACATCCAGAAGTGTATTTAAAGGCACTGCAACATTTTGATCTAAAGCCAGAACAATGTCTGATTGTTGAAGATTCACTGATTGGGGTGGAAGCTGCAAATCATGCCGGCATCGATGTCGTTGCACTCTATGATCAATATTCTGCCCATGAAAGCGACCTGATCAAATCCAAAGCGAATTATTATGTAGAAGATTTTGCAGCGTTATTAAGTTCTCTAAACTAAAAAAAGATGTCATGAATCATAGATTTCATGACATCTTCTGTAGGGATACATTGTTTTGTTAATTATTGTTTTTATGCGTTATTTTGCTTTTTTATAGATTGAGCCTGAACCCACCAGATTGCCAGTTTTTTCGTCAATTGCAAAATCCACGATGCCTGCACCTGCATTTACCTCAAGGAAACCATTCTTTCCAACTGAAGCTGGAACAGGATTTTTCTTTTCAGTTTTACCCGTCTCTTTATCTTTTAAGGTATTGGTAATGAAGTAATTGTCACCATTTTTGACAATCACGAGCGAATTTTCAATTTTGGGGTTTTCCAGGGTGTTTTTCCAGGTTCCTTGATAATCCGGTGCTTCAGTAGTACAAGCAGTTAATAACAGTAATAATGGGATTGCTGAAAAATATTGAAGATATTTCAAAACTTAAGACCTTGAGTGTTACGATGCGGTCATTATAGAAAGAACCCTATTCAGGTTAAGCCAGATCTTGTTGACAAAGCGTTTCAGCCGTACTGCATCTGTTTTGCTTTAGTGATTTTTTGAAATTCGTATCCACATTTTATTCATAAAATCAAAAAACCCATCCGATGATGGGTTCTCTCTTATGCATTCAGTACCGTTTATGCGGTTTTATGCATGCTTCCGGTTTCTTCAAATTTTGCATGCCAGGACAAGGCTTCTTCAAGAAGATGCGGTGTTTGTCCACCACGCTGGCAAGCACGATCAAAGTAATCATTTAAGGCATCGCGATAATCTGGATGTGCACATAAATCGATAATTTTGCGGGCACGTTCACGCGGTGCAAGACCACGCAAATCTCCCAGACCGTTTTCTGTCACCAAAACATCGATGTCGTGTTCGGTATGGTCAGTATGACTCACCATTGGCACTACAGAAGAGATCGCACCACCTTTGGCCACAGATTTGGTCACAAAAATTGCTAAATGCGCATGACGGGTGAAGTCACCTGATCCACCAATACCGTTCATCATTTTAGTGCCAGTGACATGGGTAGAATTCACGTTGCCGTAAATATCAAACTCCAGTGCGGTATTGATGGCAATGATCCCCAAACGGCGGATGATTTCAGGATTATTGGAAATTTCCTGCGGACGCAGCACAATCTTGTCTTTATATTGTTCAAAATTCTGCATCACATGTTGTGCACAAGAATCTGACAGGGTCATTGAACAGCCTGAAGCAAAGGTCATTTTGCCTGAATCAATCAACTCAAAGGTACAGTCCTGTAAAACTTCCGAATACATTTCCAAGTCATGAAAATTGGAATGTTCAAAACCTGAAAAAACCGCATTGGCAATCGAACCGACTCCAGACTGTAATGGGCCTAAATTTTCCGGTAAACGCCCTGCAGCCACTTCGCCTTCAAAGAACTGAATCAGATGCTTGGCAATGGCTAAAGTATCCTGATCCGGTTCGTCCATATTGAAAGAGGTATCTGGAATGTCATTCAGTACAATCGCTGAAATCTTTTCCGGACTGACCTGAATCCCAACCGTTCCAATCCGGTCACCCGCATGAATCAACGGAATCGGTGCGCGGTTCGGACGGGCTTTCGGTACATAAATGTCATGTACGCCTTCCAGCACCGGATTAATGGTGTTATCAATTTCAACAATCACATGATCTGCCATTTCCACAAAGTTGGCCGAGTTACCGCATGAACCAGTTGGAATAATCTGCCCATCTTCAGTAATCGCCGTTGCTGCAATCACCGCGACATTAATCGATGGCAAGTTGTGATGACGGATGTTATCTGCCATTTCAGACAAATGCTGATCGATATACATCACCTCACCAGCATTGATGGATTTACGCAGACCGGGATCAGCCTGATAAGGATAACGGCGCTCAATTGCATGGGCTTCATTTAAACGGCCATCAATTTTATTGCCCAAGCTGGCACCTGTCGCCAGGGTAATTTTCAAGGGATGCTCTTTGGCATATTCAGCCAGAGCCAACGGTACTGCTTTTGCCTCACCTGCACCACCAAAACCACTTAAACCGACTACAGCACCGTCTTGAATCAATTTAATCGCTTGTTCAGCAGACATAACTTTGTCGCGAAGGGAGACTAAGCGAATGCGATCTAAACCATTCATAATAAAAATCTCAAAAATAAACATATTGTTGTCCACCATCCCGGCGTGCTGGAATGGTAGTTGTTATTGCTTATTAAATTCTAATTTGTTACTTATCGCTCTACGCTGATAGAGACTTTTTAGATCAGCTCGACTGCAACAGCGGTTGCTTCACCACCACCGATACATAAAGTCGCAATGCCTTTTTTACCACCGGTACGTTTGAGGGCATGCAATAAAGTCACGATAATACGTGAACCTGATGAACCGAGTGGATGACCCAATGCGCAAGCACCACCGTTGATATTCACTTTTGCGCCATCCAGATTGAAAGCATCCATAGCTGCCATCGCCACCATGGCAAAGGCTTCATTGATTTCCCAGAGGTCAACCTCCTGAGCATCCCAGCTAGCTTTTTTCAACACTTTTTCAATCGCGCCGACCGGTGCAATACTGAACTCTGTAGGATGTTGCGAGTTTGAAGCATAGGCAACAATTTTCGCTAAAGGCTGTAAACCACGCTCTGCCGCAATTTCTTCTGAAGTGATGACTAATGCCGAAGCACCATCTGAAATCGAGCTGGAATTGGCAGCGGTAATGGTGCCGTCTTTTTTAAATGCAGGACGTAAAGTTGGAATTTTATCGGCCTTGGCATTCAGCGGTTGTTCGTCTTGCTCAACAACTACATCGCCTTTACGTGAAGACACGGTTACAGGCACGATTTCTTCTTTAAAATAACCATTGTTGATGGCAGTGACTGCTTTATTTAATGAGCTGATCGCAAAGGCATCTTGCTGTTCGCGGGTATAGCCTTTTTTATCTGCCATTTCTTGTGCAAGAATACCCATCGACAAACCGGTTTCAGCATCTTCCAGACCTTCCTGGAACATGTGATCGGTAATTTTGCCATGTCCCATACGATAACCAGCACGCGCCTTGTCCAGTAGATATGGCGCATTACTCATCGATTCCATACCGCCAGCAACCACAATCTCTGCTGAGCCAGCTTTTACTGCATCGGCAGCCTGCATCACCGCTTTCATACCTGAACCACAAATTTTATTAATGGTGGTTGCGCCCGTGCTGTCAGGTAAACCTGCCTGACGCATGGCTTGGCGTGCCGGACCCTGTTTTAAACCGGCCGGAAGTACACAGCCAAAAATCACTTCATCAATATCGGTTGGTTGCAAGCCCGAACGCGTAACAACTTCTTTAATTGCTGCTGCACCTAAATCTGGTGCTGTACATGAAGAAAAAGCGCCTTGGAAACCACCCATTGCAGTACGAACACCATTTACGATAACAATCATTTTTTCCATCCTAATTTATAAATCTTGTTGTTTGACATGAGCTATACACTTAGCCCATGTCATTTCCATCTTTGTTAAACTCAGGTGCTCAATCTTAAGATTGAGCAGTAAAATATTCTTCCGGTAACTGCATCACCACATCGGCACCGGCTTGAATACGTTGTACACGTGCTGCCAGGTCAGGTAAGACTTTGGCTACATAGTAGTCTGCCAAGACTAGTTTGTTCTGGAAGAAGCTTTCTGGTTTAGGTTGAGCGGCCTGGCTAATGCGGGCATACATATAAACAAAGCTGAGTAATCCCACCACATGTAAATAATCTACAGCAACTGCATTGCTGAAGTCTGGTGAAGTTTTAGCCTGGTTTACAATGAAGGTAGTAATGTCTTCAACCTGTGTACACACATCCAATACAGCGGCTTTAATCGACAAGGCATCATCCAGGCCTTGCACAAATTCACGAATTTCAGAAATGTATTCAGCAACGTATGCACCACCACATTTGATGGTCTTACGACCAATCAGGTCAATGGCCTGAACACCGTTGGTGCCTTCGTAAATTTGTGAGATACGCAAGTCACGAATACATTGTTCCATGCCCCATTCACGAATATAACCATGACCACCAAACACCATTTGCGCTTCCAGGCTTGAATCAAGTGCCTTGTCGGTTAAGTAGGCTTTTGCAATTGGGGTTAAAAGTGCAACACGGTCATTGGCTTTACGTACTGCTTCAGCATCGGTTGAGTATTTGGTGATGTCGAGCTGTTGACCCACATACACAGCAAAAGCACGCGAAGCTTCATTATTGGCACGGACATTCAGTAACATACGGCGTACATCACCGTGTACAAGAATTGAGTCTGCCGGTTTTTCTGGAGATTTTGCACCAGTAGCCGAACGGCCTTGCAAACGATCCGTCGCATATTGCGCGGCATTCTGGTAGGCAAATTCAGCCGCGCCAATGCCTTGAATACCCATTGATAAACGTTCGTAGTTCATCATCACGAACATGGCTGCCAGACCTTCGTTTTCTTTACCGACGATATAGCCTTTAGCGCCATCAAAGTTCATGACACATGTCGCAGAACCCTTGATCCCCATCTTGTGTTCGATGGAACCGGCAGATACGGCATTACGCTCACCGACCGATCCATCTGCATTGACATGGAATTTCGGCACGATGAATAAGGAAATACCGCGTGAACCTGCAGGTGCATTTGGTGTTTTTGCCAGTACCAGGTGGATGATGTTTTCACACAGGTCATGTTCACCACTGGTAATAAAGATTTTAGTCCCGGTAATATTGAACGAACCATCTTCATTCGGTTCAGCCTTGGTTTTAATAATGCCTAAATCAGTACCAGAATGTGGCTCTGTCAAGCACATGGTACCTGACCATTCACCAGTGTAGAATTTTGGCAGATAGGTTTCTTTTTGTTCTTGAGAAGCACGGTCATTAATGGCCATACCTGCACCTACAGTGAGTAATGGGTACAACATGAATGACGGGTTAGTACTCCAGATCATTTCATCAGCCAGTACCGTCAGCATTTTAGGCATGCCCTGACCGCCCCATTCTTCAGATGCACCCAAACCTACCCAGCCACCCTCAGCAAACTGTTTAAATGCTTCTTTAAATCCTTTAGGTGTAGTCACCACACCATTATTGAACTGTGCACCACCTTCTTCATCACTTGAGCGATTCAAATCCAGAATGACATTTTTAGAAAACTTCGCCATTTCCTCTAAAATCGCATTCGCCGTTGCCATATCTAAATGAGCGAGGTTTTCATTGCCCTGCCAGAATTCATCCGCCTTAAATACATCATTTAAAATAAATTCCATGTCTTTAAGGGGGGCGTTATAAATAGGCATATTGCTTTCCTTATGTGAAGACTTCGCATTAAAAATATTGAAGTGCTTTTTAAAGTTGTAAGAACCTATACTGAAATAACGGATTTATTCCAACGTACATCTCTCTAAGTAAAATCTGGGTATTCACGTGGTTTTCAATATCCATGAGGAGAAATGAATGCAGCGAAAACCGGGTTTCAACACTTTACTCATCAGCTCAAGTGTCAAGAATCATTTCATCATCACTCGTATGAGCAACCAATAAAACATGGTTTCTGTAAATCACTTTAAACTGAACCATTCACCATCAAACTGAAGCTTAAATACGTGAATGATATACGGTTAAATCAGCATATCTGCTCTTTGCGTTTTATGGGTTAGTCCCTTTTTTCAACGCAAAAAGACAATAAAATAATTATGGTCCAATTGGAATTTTATTGATGATTATTGACCTCTCAGGTTCTCATTGATTGACTTTTAATTTTGGCTATGCCATCGCAAATCTAAACCGAATTTAATTCAAGTCGGAGAATAATTGAGCTCTATTTTCTCTTGAGTCAAAAACAAAGCAGTGCTTTGTTTTTAGCTCATATCAGACATTAGTTGGGTTGTCATAGACTTGATATCGGTATATTTTAAATTGGCTTTTTTTATGTCTTTCTGGGACTTGCGATGAATACGGTACGCCAACAAAATTTTCAATTACGCAAAGAGAAAATTTTAGCCATGGCAGAAACACTGTTGCTGGATAATAATCAGGACATTACCCTTGCAGAACTTGCGTGTGAGCTGGATATTGCCAAAGGGACCATTTATAAACATTTTAAGAGCAAGAATCAGCTCTATTTAGAACTGATCATCTTGAATGAAAAAAGATTATTGGAAATTTCAAAAAAGTATAAAAATAATATTAAAACCTATGTTTCACAGTACATGCTCTACAACATGTTAAATTCCAACCGGACCATTTTATTGCATGTTATTGAAGAACGCTTAACCAATAATGAACGCAAGCTGAAAGAATTATTTGAACAGCTTTATCGGGTACGTGAAGAGCGGATTATTGAAATTAAGGACATGACCGACGAATATCTGAAATCCTTTAATAGTGCCATGTCGATTCGCGATTATTTGTCTTATATCTGGACGGTCACCTATGGTGCTTCCTTGTTGCTTAATTCAACCCATTACCAGAAAGCCATTGGTTCACGTGAACGCCTGATTAAACTGTATATTAACCAGGCCTTAATGACCCCTGATAAAATTTCTTGATGTCCGGGTTTCAATAAATCAATTATTGATGAATGATTTTATGCATAGGGTCATCCAGGTCATTCATTTTCGAGAATAATTCATAACACATCTGTCTCAGCCATTGATGGCTGGTCTTGTGATGGCAGGACATATGCCAATATTGCTTGACTGCATAGGTGGGAAAAGTAATCGGTGCATCAAAAATCTGTAAATTGCCGCGCGACAATAACACCTCACTTAAATAATAAGGTACGGTCGCAATTGCATCGGTTTCCTGTACCACCAGACCAACGCCCAGATAACTGGGCAAGCGCATCAAGATATTGCGCTTCAGTTCTAAATTTAACAATTCATTTTCAATATGATAATGCCCCATTCCGGCATCAATATCGATATGGGGTTCACTGATATATTGTTCGGTCGTTAAGCTATTTTCACTGAGTCGTGGATGGTTTTTCGAAGCAATCACCACATAATATTGCTCAAACAGTTTTTGCTGATAAAAACCGTTTTCCAGATGGGGTAAAAAACCAATCGCCAGATCAATTTCTCCATTGGCCATTTGATAACTGGTTTCAGAAGTAATGGCGCGAACATTTAAACGGATATTTGAAGCATGCTGTTTTAAATATTGGGAAATTTTAGGTAATAACACCAAATGCGACACATCGGTCATAGCAATGGTAAATTTCTGTTGTGAGGTAGTCTGGTCAAAATCAACGGTGAAATTATTGATGATTTCGACTTTACTTAAGGCTTCACTGACCAGTGGGAACAGCTGTTTCGACAGTTCAGTCGGCACCATTTCATTGCCGATTCTTAAGAAAAGCGGGTCATTATAATGCTGGCGGATTTTATTCAGGATATTACTGACTGTGGGCTGGCTCATGGCCAGATATTCAGCCGCGACAGAAACACTTTTATATTTATAAATATAAAGAAAAACACTGAGTAATTTACAGTCGAGCTCAAACACCGATTCAAATCCCTAAATCTTTAATTTGTAGAGGCAATACATCATCTGCCTTTTGAGTGCTATTTCCAATGTCCATTTATACCGAAAATAGCATGTCGTGCGAATAATCTTAATCTTACAAAATAAATTCTATAAATAAAAATCACCACACAAAAAAAATCTCTTTCATCATTGTTGATATCTTCTTTATTTTTCTCCCTGAGCTGTATTGAAATGTATTTCCAGTCTGCACAAGAGAAATAAAAGGAATGATAAAAGAACGCTAAAGAAACAAATCACTCAAACGGTTTGACTTAAACCTGAACCTCTCAAATTTAAGTAAAACCTTAACGTGTGAGTAATTATTCTGCTGAAATATCTTCAAATAATACAGAAGATAAATAACGCTCACCCGCATCAGGTAAAATCACCACAATGTTTTTACCGGCATTTTCAGGACGTGCTGCCAATTGAGCGGCTGCTGCCATGGCTGCGCCACTTGAAATACCCACTAGAATACCGTCATGGGTGGCTGTTTTGCGTGCCCATTCAATAGCCGTAGCACTTTCAATGGCAATCACTTCATCCACCAAATCCAAATCCAGGTTTTTCGGAATAAAATTTGCACCAATACCCTGAATTTTATGCGGTCCTGGAGTCAAAGGCTCACCGCGTTTCGCCTGACCAATAATTGGTGATTCCGCAGGTTCAACAGCAACGGAATAAAGCGGCTGATTTTTTACCTGTTCAAAATAACGTGAAATACCGGAAATGGTACCGCCCGTACCAACGCCAGACACCAGAATATCGACCTTACCGCCTGTGGCTTCCCAAATTTCAGGACCTGTAGTTTGTTCATGGATTTTAGGATTGGCCGGGTTTTCAAACTGTTGCGGTAAAAAATACACATCCGGTTGTTCAGTCGCTAAACGTACTGCTTCATCTACCGCACCTTTCATGCCTTTAGCCGGTTCAGTCAGTACCAGATTTGCACCAAAAGCTTTCAATACCTTACGGCGTTCAACACTCATGCTTGCCGGCATGGTTAAGGTAATGTCATAACCTTTGGCAGCTGCAACAAATGCCAGTGCAATACCGGTGTTGCCACTGGTTGGCTCGACAATATGCATGCCCGGTTTAAGCAAACCTTTTTCTTCAGCATCTGCAATTAAAGCGGCACCTACCCGGCATTTCACCGAGAATGCCGGATTACGGCTTTCAACTTTTGCCAATACGGTTGCATTGGATGAAATGGCACGATTAATACGAATTAAAGGTGTATTGCCAATCGCTTCAGCATTATCACTATAAACCGCTATGGCTAAATTGTTCGGTGCTGGAAAAGCAGAATCAGTACTCATTTTAACTCCTTGAGCTGTCTTTTGATTTTAAAGTCATGCGCTCATCATAAGCCATTTAGACTTTCAAGATAAGTTTTTCTATTGCTATGCTTATTCAACTTAAGTTGTGATTTCAATCTAAAAAACAATGCTTTTTAAACCGATAAGCTTGTAATATTGACAAAAGAGTTACCACTTAAATGACGTAATTGTCATCAATAAAGTTTGTATTTATTCATGCAATTGCACACAATATCCAGCAAATGAAAACTGATTTAGGGAATCACATGTCTCATAAGAGTTATAGCCGGTTCTATCGACAATTTACACAGAAAATCCTCGATAAAATCGTGACTCCTCAAGTCTTAGGTAATACTGAAGAATTAGAAAAAAATATACAAAATCAGTTAGATAAAAAAATTATTTGTTATGTATTACAGGATGCATCCTTAAGCAACACAGTCCTGATTGATACCGAAGCCAAAGCACGCAAACTGCCTTCAGTTTTTGCACCTTTAAGCATTCAGGAATTTCAAGAAGATGATTCCATTCTGGCTTTGAATATACCCAACTCAAAAAATGAGGCCTATCATTATTCGGCAAAGCTTATTCGACTGATTGAAGCTTTGGAAAAATATCCCGAATACGACATCGAACTGGTTCCGGTAACCGTTTTATGGGGCCGCTCACCCGAATATGAAAATTCCTGGTTTAAAGCCTTATTTGCAGATGCATGGGCGACACCTTCCAAATTAAAACAAGCCTTGAATATTTCTTTATACAGCCGTGAAAATTATATTGAATTTCACAAACCGATTTCTCTTAAATCAGCAATTGAACATTCCAAGATGGAATATCCGAACTTTTCTCCGGCACATTCGGTAGTGAAAGAATTAAATTCGAATTTTAATAAATACAAAGAAGCCATTTTAGGTCCCGATTTATCCGACCGTCGTAATCTCATTAATAAGTTAATGAAAACCGAAACGGTTCAGGATGCGATTCGTAAAGAAAGCATTGATCATAAAATCAGTATGTTTGAAGCGGAGAATCGTGCCAAAGGTTATTTAACCGAAGTGGTTTCGGACTTCTCCTATTCTACCCTGCGTTTTGCGGAACTGGCCCTGACCAAACTTTGGACACAACTTTATGACGGCATTGAAGTGCATAATTTCGATACCGTGCGCGAGCTGGCCAAAGATTACGAAATTGTCTATACCCCATGCCATCGCAGTCATATCGACTATTTATTGCTGTCTTATGTGATTTTTAACCGTGGCTTGATGGTGCCGCATATTGCCGCAGGAATTAACCTTAACTTGCCTGTGGTCGGTCAGATCATGCGTGGTGGTGGTGCTTATTTTATCCGTCGTACTTTTAGTGGAAATGAGTTATATACTTCTGTATTTAAAGAATATTTGCATAGTTTATTGTCGCGTAATACCCCTTTGGAATATTTTATCGAGGGTGGACGTTCACGTACCGGTCTGCTGTTACCACCGAAAAAAGGCATGCTGTCGATGACGGTACAAAGTCATTTACGTGGTGCAACCAAGCCAATTGCCTTTATTCCTACCTATTTTGGTTATGAAAAACTGATTGAAGGTACCTCTTATTTAAATGAACTGAATGGTAAACCCAAAGAAGCCGAATCGATCTGGGGCATTTTGAGTTCAGTCCGTAAAATTGAAAAAGTTTTTGGCCAGGTGCACGTCAATTTTGGTGAACCGGTTTTTCTGGATCAGGTTTTATCTGAGCATCAGGCCAAGCAAATTAAACTCAATATTAACGATGAATTACCCCAGCCTGTTATTCAAACTGTGAACCAAGTTGCAAATTCTATTTTGGAAAATATTAATAAAGCAGTGGTAATTAATCCAATTGCTTTAATTTCACTTATTTTATTGAATGCAGATTATCATGCTTTAACTGAAAATGATTTAATCTCCAAAATAGATCAATATCGTCATTTATTAAAAATGACCCAATATGATTCCAAAATGATCATGACAGAATTATCTAGTACAGAGATTATTCGGTATGCAGAAAAATTAAAGCAAATTGAAACCTTTAGCCAAAATAATCAAAATTGGGTACGCGTCGCTGAAAGTCAAAAGATTCTATTAAGTTATTTTAGTAATAATATTCTGCACTGTTTTATTCTACCGGCATTAATTGCAATGCTGATTCAAAGTTATAAAAAAATATCGACTCATTATTTAATCGATACCATTAAAAATATCTATCCATATTTTAAAGAAGAATTTTTCCTGAAATGGAACAGTGATGAATTAGATCAGGAAATTGCATTAATTATCGAAAGTTTGGCGCAATTCGGCTGGATTACCCAGCATCAGGACCAGACCATTGCTCTTTCGTCTGATGAACAGGCTCAAAACCAGCTTTTGGCATTGGCTCATTTATCTGCTTCCAGCCTGAATAACATGACGATGATTGCTGCATTACTTCAGCAGTATGCTCCGCTGCAATCACTTAGCCTGAAAGAACTGGAGAGGATGGGTAAAGTTGTACTGAACAAGCTTTCGCAAACGAAAAAGATTCAGGGTGGTTATTATTTTGACAGTGCAACCTTAAAAAGCTTTATTGCCATTCTTAAACAGAATGGTTTAATAAGTACTCAAGAGGATCATTTTGTCATTAGTGATGATTTTGAAGAAAAAATGTCTGCAATTTTTAACTGGTATAATCCTGAAACACGTCAGGCAATTACTGAAGCCGTTCATTTTAATGAAAAAGAATTAAAAGGATTTAAACAAACCCATAAAAATTGATAAGCTATATTTTCACCAAAACAAGGCATTTAATTTCGATTAAATGCCTTGTTTTAATTGATATAAGAATAGTTGATAATTACTTTCATAAAAAACCATTGAAAATGTTACATTTTCATCCTATATGAGATTAATCAGGCAGTATACTGCCTAGGTTACTGTTGCGTAGTATGGAAATGCTGTATGAACACCGATCTTGAAATTGCTTCTATGCATGAGTCTATTGATGTTGTTGTCACAATATTAAAATCATTAGCCAATACAGATCGTTTACTTATTTTATGTCATCTTGCCAAACAAGAATTAAATGTCTCACAAATCGAACAAATGACACAAATTAACCAACCTACATTATCACAGCAACTGATGATGTTACGTAAAAGCGATGTCGTGACCACACGCCGTGATGGCAAACAGATTTTTTATTCTATTAAAGATGAAAAACTGGTTCAGGTGCTGAATACCTTATATCAACTGTATTGCCCTAAAAATTTAATTTAATCATATAAATAAAAGAAAATTGAGAAGATATTAGAGTCGTTGACATTTCATAATGGTAAGCAGATAAAGATACAAGTTAGGGCAACAACTTTTGTAGTTTTGCTTTAGCTTGTCATATCGAGTTGCAATATCTCAAATGGCTTTAATCTTGCCAATGCATTTTGATTCTATATAAATACCCATCCATATGATAAATCCCGGCAATTGAGCGGAATCTCAGCAACAATCTTTTCCTCTGTTTCAATCATACTCTGTAAGGCTCTTGAAATTTTTTAGAGTGCCAAATACATGCTCAACTGATCTTCTTCTTTTATTAATCTCTCGATTATAGACTTTATCTTGAAACAATTAGCAGGCCCTATTTTCAGGACAATATGCCATTGAAATGCAATCGCATGAATACGTAACCTACTCTTTTTAAGAAATCATTCTACTTTGAATAGCTATTATTTTTAGGGGAATGACCATTTTGCAATTTATTTGAGCTAAATCCCACTATCTATAAGACTTTCAGATAATTATATGTGAAGATTTTCGCATTTTTGTTATAGTATTTAAGTGAGGTTAATAATTAATATTTAGATCTGACTTACACAAAATTTCGGTTGAGAATCTGTCCAAAATGCGCAATACAACTCAAGGATGGTCGGCTATATGAGTCAAACAGCGAGTTATTTAGATACTCAATCTATCTTTAATTTAATTGGGCAACATGCCGACTTAACAATCATATTTCAGACTGTCAGTGAATGGTTAGAAGCCCGGATATCTGATTCAATGGTATCCATTATGTTGTACTCAGAGACAGAACAAACTTTAAGCCTGATGAGTGGTACCAAACATTTTTCAACCCCATATCAAGAAGCTATCAATGGTCTAAAAATAGGACCTGATGTGGGTGCGTGTGGTGCGGCAGCTTTTCACCGAAAACTCGTGATTTGTGAAAATTTAGCCACTGATCAGAACTGGGAAGCTTTCAACACCCTGATTCAAGAAGAGAATTTACACGCGTGTTGGTCTACACCTATTATTAACGCACAAGGAAAACTCTACGGTACCTTTGGAACCTATTATCGTTCTGCTAAATGTCCAACATCTACGCACATTAAATTAATTCGTCATGCCGCATCGTTAATTGCCCTAAGTATGGATCTGCATGAGGAACGGCAACAGAGACTAGCGCTGAATGATAAATACCGTTCTTTCTTCACTTACCATCCCGATGCCATTTTTGAACATAATCTAGAAGGCATCGTGATTGATGTAAATCTTGCCTCTGAGACTATTACTAAATTTAGTCTTGAACAGGCTCGGGGCTTACATTTCTCAAAATTTATTTGTGCTGAATTTCAATCGCTAGCTCAAACTGCATTCGAACAGGCACTAAAGGGAAATAGTCAGCACCTGGAAATCCAGGCAATGAATGCCTTAGGTGAATGTTACTGGTTAGACTTGACTTATTTACCCATTAAACAAGCTCAACACGTGGTTGGTGTATTTGGTATCGCCCGTGATATTACCGAGCGACATGAAACCGAAGAAATGTTACGTCTGCTTAAACGAAGTGTCGATGCCAATCCTCATGGAATTGTATTGACTAAGGCAGCCAAAGACCAAGCCATTGAATATGTTAACCCTGCTTTTGAATACCTGACCGGTTATAAAAAAGAAGAAATCATTGGTAAAAATTGTCGTTTTCTGCAAGGTCCTGATACAGATCCGGAAACAGTTAATAAAATACATAATGCACTTAAAGAACAACAAGAAATCCAGCTCACCTTAAAAAACTATCGTAAAGATGGGAGCTGGTTCTGGAACCAACTCATATTAGGACCGGTTTTTGATGACAAAAATTCTTGCACACATTTTATTGGGATTCAGCAAGATATCACTCAACAGCGGGCAAATAGCGAGTATATCGCCCGTCAGCAAACCCACGATAGTTTAACCGGGTTAATTAATCATCATACCTTTGAAAAACTACTGGATGTCGCATTCTGCATACAACATGAGAATCATCGATCGCTGATTGTCATGTATGTTGACTTAGATGGCTTCCAGCCTTTAAATCAAAGTCTGGGTCATATCATTGGTGATCAACTTCTGATTGCTGTAGCAAATCGCCTGCGTCAGATCATCCAGGAAGAGGATATCATTTCTCATTTTTCAGCAGATGAATTTGGCATACTTCTGAATAAATGCCATGATTTAAAACAGGTCGCTGTCATTGCAGAGCAAATATTAAAAAGCCTGTCAGTTCCATTTGATATCGATGGCCATAAAATCCATATGAGTGCGAGTATTGGCATTGCAGATGATGACCCTCAGATAGAAAAAGCTACCCAATTGCTTCATCATGCGATACATGCCATGAATGAAGCCAAAAAAGAAGGTGGAAATACTTGGCATTGGTATGCTTTTAACTCTAGCCGAACACCGAAAATCGATTACGTGCTTATGCGCCACGAATTAATGGTTGCCCTGGAAGAAAAACAGTTTAGGTTAGTCTATCAACCGGTTATTGATGCTCACTCAGGCCAGTTAAAAAGTGTTGAAGCCTTAATCCGTTGGCAGCATCCACAAAGAGGTTCTATCTCTCCAGCAGACTTCATTCCATTTGCTGAAAAAACTGGGCAAATTGTCGTTATTGGCCAATGGGTTTTACAGCAAGCCTGTCAGGATATTGTAGAGTGGAATAAGAAAAATGGGGCTAACCTGAGTGTAGCCGTCAATCTTTCCCCCTTACAATTTAAGCGCACAGGCTTTTTACATGACTTGCAAGAAACACTGGCAGATACACAGTTACAGCCCGGGTTATTAAAGATTGAAGTCACTGAGACCATGTTAATTGCGGGTGCTGACCGTTCTTTAGAAATTTTAAAAGCAGTTCGTGATTTGGGCATCAAAGTTTCTGTCGATGACTTTGGAACAGGATACTCCAGCCTGAGTTATTTACGTACTTTACCTGTTGATGAGATAAAACTTGATCGCAGTTTTATTGAACATTTACCTAAAAATGAGAAAGATGGCGCTATTGTAGCAGCGATTATTGTCATGGCTCATAAACTAGGATTACAAGTGATTGCTGAAGGTATTGAAACCCAAGCTCAAGCCCAGTTTCTAAGAAAATATGAATGTGATTATTTTCAAGGCTACTATTTTGCTAAACCGGCTCCCCTTACGGAGCTCAAGCTTAATTATAAGCTGGTAGAATTAGTCTGAAAATAAAGACTGTTCCGCTCGCTCTCTAATAACGAATACAGTTACGTCCGTTATTTTTAGCTTGATAAAGTTTATTATCAGCCATTTTAAAAACTTCGGTCACATCATCTGAGTTTTTAGGCCAAAATGCAATTCCAACAGATATCGTAATTGGTCCCATAGGATTGATGTTACTTGATTCTATTGTTTTTCTTAAACGTTCCGCAGCATTGTAAGCTACCTTAGGATCAGAAGTAGTCATTAATACAATAAACTCCTCTCCTCCTATCCGACAACAAATATCTTCGTCTCTGAAATTATTTTTCATAACGTTGGCTAGGGTTTTTAAAACGACATCGCCTTGATCATGACCATAGCTATCATTCACCTGCTTAAAAAAATCGATATCAATCGCAAGAACAGCAAAACTTCTGCCTAAACTCACCAATTCTTTTAAGAAGATCTGCATCCCCCGTCGATTATATAAACCCGTCAGTGGATCCGTATTTACATGTTGACGTAATTCAGTAATCTTTTCACTAAACGTTTGAGAACTGAGCAGCAATGAAGTTCTAAACTTTAAAACCTCAAAATACCAAGGATCGACTTGTTTGATTTTATCTTGAATGTCTGGCTGATTGAGCATGCTGGCCATTTTTGCCAAGCTATTTAAAGGTGAAGAAATAAAGCGCGACATTCTCCAGACAATAAAAAATATAAAAATATAAAAAAATAAAATTCCGACTGAAACTTTTAAAAGAATCACATTGGCCTGCTTTAACAACTCTTCGGTCGGTTGTTGGGAAACCACAATCCAGTTCACACTCGGAATGTAGGCAAAACCTGCCAAATTTTCGACACCCCGACTATTGATTAACCTGACATTCCCCATCCGTGTACGTACCATATAGTCCAGGCCAGTATTATTGACAATTTTTTCACCAATTCTTGTCGGATCTGGATGAAAAATAATTCGATTATCCTGATCAATGACATACATATAACTTTTCTTAAAATCATACTCAGTTGAAAGCATTTTCTGAATGAGATTATTTTTTTGTAAATAAATCGTGCCACCAATCATGCCCTGATAATTTTTATTCTGGTCATAAATCGGTTGAGACAGGAGCACAACCAGATTATGTCTAACTGACCAATAAGGAGGAGAAATATAAGTCGTTTTATGCTTTAAGGATTCAACAATCCCCACTGAGTTATATGAAATATGGCTACTCAAATTTAAACTTTGCGGTGCAAAAGAGATGACTCTTCTTTGCTGATCCACAATTAATAAACTATTAAATTTGTTGGATTGATTTTTAAGACGTTTTGTTTCTTCTTGTATTAATTGAGGATTAGAAAAATCTTGTCCTAACAGGTCAGCACTATACTTTAACTCTTTGAGCATATCATCGAAATGCTGATCTGCACTGTTGGCAACCTTTGAAGCATATTTGACATTCACTGAAAGTGAAGTCTCAATGAGTTGTTCTTTAATCACATAATTGAGAACAAATACAGAAACAGTAAATAAGCACGAAACACTGATGATAGTCGAAATCAAGATCAGTTTGCGAAGATTTAATTTAAGTGCCAAAAGAATCTGTTTCAAAAACCTGATCCTAAAATAGTGTGACTATATTTACATTTTATAACATATTCATTGATAAAATTAACAAATATTTAATAATGAATTTCGATTTTAACCCTACCGAGACTCTCGGAGCCCCGCTTTCTTAAAAGAATGTACGGATGACAAAATCACCATATCCCCCAAAAATCAAAGAATTTTCTATACACTTACTTCCTGAATTTGAAAAGATCATCTTTCTAGCTGGGCTAAAATTACTGCACTTGCTGCTAAATTTGGTTTAGCGATTTAATTTTACGTTCTCGCTATTTTTTGCACAACAAATGTCAATAGGCTCTCTCTTTCTGACAAGACTTCTTAGCATTTTTTATGCATAATATATCTAAAATAGTGATTTAGTTTTAGATATGTCAGATTTAAATTCTCGCTTAATAACGCTATTACCGGCTTGGCGATGGCTGCGCACCTACAATCCAGCCAAGTTTAAATCTGACCTTCTTTCTGCACTGATTGTTATCGCAATGCTGGTTCCGCAAGGTATGGCCTATGCCATGCTGGCTGGACTACCACCAATTATGGGGCTGTATGCCAGTATTCTACCCATGATCATTTATGCCATGGTTGGAAGTAGTCCCACGCTTTCTATTGGCCCAGTCGCGATTATTTCCATGATGACTTTCGCGACCCTCAATCCCCTGTTTGAGGTTGGCTCGCCCGTGTATATACAGGCTGCCTGCTTACTGGCCGTGATGGTAGGGATCATTTCACTACTGCTTGGAATTTTTAGATTTGGCTTTCTGATTCAGCTGATTAGTCATCCGGTGATCAAGAGTTTCATTATTGCCTCTGCCTTGCTGATTGCATTGGGCCAGTTTAAATTTCTTGTCGATGTACCTTTAAAGGCCAATAATATTCCTGAGTTTGTACTCAGCGTTTGGCAATATATGAGTTACAGCAATTTCGCCTCTTTGATGTTTGGCATGCTTGCGCTCATTTTTCTGATTTATCTTCCTAAAGTTTTACATTCCAATGCTGTGCAGAGTCGAATAGGTTCGACTGCTTTTATTACGAAAGCCTTGCCTTTAAGTCTGGTGGTGATTTCAATTGCTGCGGTCTATTTTCTAGATTTAAAAGCCGTGGGCATTAAAACGGTAGGAGAAATCCCTTCAGGTTTTCCCCCGCTGAGTATGCCACACTGGAATATGGATCTGGTCATCACCTTGTTGCCCGGTGCAGCCATGATCGCCATGATCAGTTTTGTCGAGTCTTTATCTATTGCACAAGCGACTGCCTTACAACAACGTAGTCATTTAAATAGTAACCAGGAACTGATCGCGTTGGGTTTATCCAATTTAAGTGCCGGGCTTAGTTCAGCATTTCCGGTTACCGGAAGCTTATCGCGTACTGTGGTCAATGCAGATGCCGGTGCAAAAACCCCGCTGGCAGGTGTGATTTCATCCCTACTGATTGTGGTAGTCAGCCTCTATTTTACCGGCTTTTTCCGTGACCTTCCTTTGGCTATTTTGGCTGCAACCATCATCGTCTCGATCTGGAAACTGGTTGATTTCAAGCCTTTTATAGAAACCTGGCGTTATTCCAAAGCAGATGGTATTGCCATGTGGATTACCTTCTTTGGCGTGCTCTGCATCGATATTTCGACCGGTTTGCTGCTGGGGATTGTTTCTACCTTTATTCTGCTGCTGTGGCGTATCAGCCGCCCGCATATTGCTGTCATTGGTCTGGTGGAAGGAACCCAGCATTTTAGAAATATCCAGCGTCATCAGGTACTAACCTCAAACAAAGTTCTGTCCATGCGTATAGATGAAAACCTGACCTTTTTAAATGCCAATACATTTAAAGGTTTTCTGATTAATGCTGTGAGTCAGTATGCTGATTTAGAGCATGTCGTCATTAACTGCTCCAGTATTAGTGCAATTGATCTGAGCGCGCTGGAAATGCTGGAAGACCTCAATGCCGAGTTAAATAAACTGAACATTAAACTGAATTTTTCCGAAATTAAGGGTCCAGTGATGGATAAACTCCAACATTCAAAACTGCTGAAGCACTTAAGTGGGCAGATTTATCTGTCTCATTTTCAAGCCATGCAAGAACTTTCACCAGAGGTTTTTTAAGATGAATGAAATAAAGTTAGCAACACTGCATTTCTGGTGTTGCTCTCAAAAATAGCTTTTACGCTTTAATGAAAGATTAAAATAAATAAAATAGAATGGCTTAACAGAATACAACACAGCAGAATGATCAGAAGCATTTGTATTATTTGAATATTTAAAAAAATGGCCAAATTTTGATTAAAAACTAAAAATATCGACTTTAAAAATAGACAGTTAGTTTTTATATGGAAATTATTTTTTAGCAATATCACTTTTAGGTATAAAATGCCGCATATCTTTGTGATTTTTTTAGTCCTCGTATGTGTGACAAGGCACCTTTATGTTTTCTGCTTTAATGCGTTTGAGTTTAGTCTCCCGAATTATTATCGCCATTATTTTAGGTATTGGTGTTGCTGTTTTGTTCCCTAATGTGGCTCCCTATTTAAGCCTATTGGGTGACTTGTTTATTAAAGCTCTTAAATCTGTTGCACCTATATTGGTTTTTATTCTGGTTTTATCGTCTATTGCCAATTTTAAAGTCGGCCATAGCGCCAACATTAAACCGATTATTGTGATGTATAGTATTGGGATGTTCTTGGCTGCATTAAGTGCAGTGATTGCCAGTATCTTTTTTCCAAGTACATTATTTCTGGATATCCCCGCAAATGCGGACCTTCAACCACCGGGCAGCCTGATTGAAATCTTAAAAAACCTTCTTTTAAGTTTTGTGGCAAATCCTGTGGTAGCAATTAGTGAAGCGAACTTTATTGGTATTTTGGCTTGGGCTGTTGCTTTGGGTGCTGCATTCCGTCATGCCAGTGACACCACAAAAGTGTTGCTCACCGATGCTGCAAATGCAGTCAATAGCGTGATTCGACTGGTGATTAATTTTGCCCCGGTCGGTATTTTTGGTCTGGTCACTGTTACAGTTGCGGAAGCCGGATTAAGCACCTTTGAAAGCTATGCACAATTGTTAGCAGTCTTGATTGGGACCATGTTTTTTGTGGCATTGGTCATTAATCCAATTATGGTGGCCTTTGTTACTCGCTCTAACCCTTATCCGCTGGTTTTTCAATGTCTACGTGAAAGTGGTATCACTGCATTCTTCACACGAAGCTCGGCGGCCAATATTCCTGTGAATCTGGATCTGGCCAAGCGTTTAGGCGTGAATGAATCTACAGCGAGTGTCGCTATTCCACTCGGTGCAACGATTAACATGGCGGGTGCTGCAGTCACCATTACCATCTTAACATTGGCGACAGTCAATACTTTGGGTATTTCGGTTGATTTCACCACCATGCTGGTTTTATCTGTGCTTGCAACCGTTTCAGCCTGTGGTGCATCTGGTGTTGCCGGTGGATCTTTGTTGCTGATTCCTGTTGCGTGTGGCCTGTTTGGGATCAGTTCGGATATCGCCATGCAAGTGGTAGCCATTGGTATGGTGATTAGCGTATTGCAGGATTCAACAGAAACTGCATTAAATTCTTCAACAGATGTGCTATTTACTGCTGCCGTTGACCGCAGTTTGGATTAAGATAGTCATTATTAAGTATTTTCTTGTGACGTTATGCCTTTTCAAACTTTACCGCTCTGGGTTCAATTAGGGGCTTTTTTTCTTGCAGTCAATGCAGGAATGATTAACGTTCTCGGACTGGTGACCGTATTGCATCAGTCCGTTTCCCATATGACCGGAAATGTCAGCATGTTGGCCATGGCCTTACTCAAGTGGCAACCTGAAACCATCCTTTACTTAATTCTGGTTATTCTATGCTATGTCATTGGTTCATTTTATAGTGGATTTATACTGGGAAATAGTCAGTTTAAGTTAGGAAGCCGCTACGGTTTGCCTTTAAGCCTGGTGGCTTTTTTTATCCTGTTGTGTTGGCTTTTGCTTCCCTATTTCCCGCGTTATGCCTTACTTTGGGCATGTGGTGCCATGGGTATCCAGAATGCTATGGTCAGTCATTATAAAGGTACGATTATTCGAACAACCCACTTATCGGGTGTTTTGACCGATTTGGGCTTGGCTTTAGGCTACAGGTTACGGGGACTAAAGGTAGAACGTAGACGCATTATTCTGCACTTGCTCATTTTATTTGGATTTTTCATTGGCGGTCTACTTGCCAGCGTGATTTATCCTTATTTAAAATTGCATGCCTACCTTGTTCCAGTGATGTTAAGCTGGACACTTAGCTCGATTTATTGGGTTATTTATTATCGTTATCGGCAGACTCAAGAGTAATATCGGAATTTATTATGGTCAAAAATGCATTACAGGCTCAATTGCTAAAAGCGGGTTTAGTCGATAATAAAAAGGCTAAAAAACTGTCAAAACAGGCCGTACATGAGCAACGTACCGGACAAAGCAACGAAGCTGAATTAAAGGCCAAAATTGCTCAAGACCAGCAAGAAAAACTGGCTCGCGATCAGGCACTGGATTTAGAGAAAAAACGCCTGTTACAAGGTAAAGAATTAAAAGCTGCCATTGTTCAAATGATCAATCAGCACAAAATTAAAGATACCGATGGCGAGGTTGCTTACCAATTTATTGATGAGAGTAAAGTCAAAAAGATTTATCTCAATCAGCAGATTTACAATGCTTTGGTTGCAGGTTCATTAATCATTGCCAAAGAAGCAGATAGTTATGCTGTTTTGCCTAAAGCCTTGGCAGAGCGCATTAACGACAAGATGGAAGGCTTCATTATTGTCAATAATTCTGAAAAGAATGAACAGACCACTGATGAAGACGATCCATATGCAGCTTACGTCATTCCTGATGATTTAATGTGGTAAGTCCAGTTCATCAACAGTTGAAGTACTTCACTATGCCAGTATTCTTATTGGCATAGACTACAAGAACAGAATAATAATAAAAAATTAAGCAATTCCAGCATCAGCCTAGCTGGTGAATTTTGTTTTAGTTCATGTATATAAAACGTTATCTTTATAAGAATAAAAAAATAACGCTATACACTATTCTTTAATTTAAAAAATTCAGGGTAAGTTTTTGGAACAATTGGCATTTATACAAAATATTCGGGACTGGTCAGATCAATATCCATGGCTAGAAATGCTCACCTCTCTCAGTATTTTAATTTTACTGGCACTCCTGGCAAATTTTATTGCCAAGCAAGTAGTGGTCCGCGGTATTCGCCAACTGATTTCCAGGATGAAATTTGTCAATCAGGACATTTTTGCCCAGCATAGTGTTATCCGCCGGGTTTCCAACATTGTGCCAGCTATTGTGATTATGAACGGTATTGTCACTGTTCCGCATCTTTCAGAAAAAGTCATTGTTTTTGTTCAGATGGCGGCACAGGCGTTTATTTTTCTCACCCTTGCTTTGGCCATCAGTGAATTTTTAAGTATTTTCAATCTGGTTTATCAACGTAATCCCAAATCAAAAAATAAGCCGATTAAAGGTTATTTACAGCTGGTTAAGCTGATTATCTTTATTGTCTGTGGCTTGATGATTTTAGGTACTTTCCTTAAAAAAGATGTCTTTACCCTGCTGGCAGGTTTTGGTGCCATGGCAGCAGTACTGATGTTGGTATTTCAAAATACCATTCTCTCTTTGGTAGCGTCAGTACAAATTTCATCTTATGACATGGTGCGAATTGGTGACTGGATAGAGATGCCTTCACTGAATGCTGACGGCGATGTCATTGATATGTCATTACATACCATTACCGTGCAAAATTTTGACAAAACCTTAACCACTATTCCAACCAATAAACTGGTGACAGATACTTTTAAAAACTGGCGCGGTATGGCTTATGCGGGAGCTCGGCGGATTAAAAGATCAATCTTTATTGATCAAAGCAGCGTGCATTTTATGACTCCGTCTGAACAGCAAAAGCTGAAAGAATTTTTATTACTAGATCAATATTTAAATAGCAAACATGACGAGCTGGAAAGCTTTAACCAGCAACTCTCGAACCAATCTTTATACAATCAGCGCCGTTTAACCAATTTAGGTACCTTCCGCGCCTATGTTGAGTTTTACTTAAAACAGCATTCCGGCATCGCACAAAATCAATCGCTGATTATTCGACAATTACAACCGACCAGCGAAGGTTTACCACTGGAAATTTATGCTTTTGCAAATACAACGGTATGGAAGGATTATGAAGCAATACAGTCTGATATCTTTGATCATTTGATTGCAATTGTCCCAGAATTTGGTTTAAGAGTTTATCAGGCACCATCCGGTGCGGATTTCAGGCAATTCACTGCACGTTCGGCAGATCAAGCCGAACTTTAAAACAAACGGGCTGATGCAATAGTTAAAACGTATTGCTATTATTCTTATTTGTACTTGAATGATTTAACTGAAAATAAGGCATCCCCCGTTCATGCAATTAATATGGTTTCGACAGGACTTGCGTATACAAGACCATGCTGCACTTTGGCATGCGGCTCAATCTGGCAACTGTGTTGCCTTGGTGATTCTCTCACCTGAGCAATGGCAACGACATGATGACAGCCCTGCCAAACAAATATTTTATTTACGCCAACTGGAAACGCTCGAAGCACAGCTTAATCGACTGAACGTCCCATTGCTGATTAAACATATTCCTTTATGGAAAGATGTCCCCAATGAGATGCTACAGCTTTGTCTGCGACTTGGTATTGACGCTGTACATGCCAATATTGAAGTTGGAGTGAATGAATTAAAACGAGATGCTCAGACGCAAAAAAAACTGGAAAAGCATCAGATCCCGTTTGAGCTTTATCATGACCAGACGATTTTTCCTGTCGGTTCAATCACAAATAAATCTAATCAGCCTTATCAAGTGTTTAGTGCTTTTAAAAAGCGCTGCTATGAACTTCTCAGTATCAGCCTGCCGCAATGTTATCCTGCAGTGGCAAAGCAGGAAAAAATAGATCTAGACTTTGCGCTAGAAAATACAAACATCAGTGCATCAACTTATCTGCAAAGTCCTGTATCAGATCAACTACAGCAACTTTGGCCGGTGACTGAAGATTATGCACTGGATATTTTGGACAATTTTATTAACTCTAAACTGGAACACTATCAACAAGAGCGTGATTTCCCTCATCTCAATTCAACCAGTCAACTGTCTCCGTATTTAAATATCGGCGCAGTTTCAATCAGGCAGTGCCTACAAGCCGCGTTTAGAAAGCAAAACGGCTATTTCCATATAGACAATGTGGGACAACAAACCTGGCTAGATGAATTGTTATGGCGCGAGTTTTATCAACACATTCTTTATCAGTTTCCTGCCGTTTCCAAACATCAACCCCTGAAAAGCAATACTCAAAAGATTCAGTGGCGTAATGCTGAACAAGATCTGCATGCCTGGCAACAAGGTCAAACCGGAATCCCGATTGTAGATGCAGGTATGCGTCAGTTGCTGCAAACCGGCTGGATGCATAATCGCGTCCGTATGATTACTGCCATGTTTTTGACCAAGAATCTGCTTATTGATTGGCATCTGGGTGAAAAATGGTTCATGCAGCATTTAATTGATGGCAATTTGGCAGCAAATAATGGTGGCTGGCAGTGGTGTGCTTCCACTGGAACAGATGCTGTGCCCTATTTCCGGGTTTTTAATCCAGTCACTCAATCGCAAAAGTTTGATAAAAATGGTGATTACATCCGGTCATGGGTGCCAGAACTGGCGCATCTGGACGCAAAAAAAATACATGAGCCTTATGCATATGAACATGAGGAAGAATTACATTACCCACGAGCAATCGTGGATTTAAATTTATCGCGCAAACGTGCCATAGAGGTTTTTAAGGCGATCTGATTTGAGAAAGACTTAAAGAATTGCCCTGCTCAATCAGGGCTAAACCCAAAATCACTGCAATCTACCACTCATTTCTGCTGAATGCTGTTCTAAAGTGCCGAGGAGAAGCCAAAGTCAGTGTTCAAGCTGTTATCCTTTTAATTGAAATAAAGTTTACTTGGTCAAATAATTCAGCAATTTTAGATTATTTTTTAGATAAACAAAGGACAATAGTTGTTATCTATAAACAAAATAAAATGCTATTAAAATGATAATTTCGGATTGTCAAAAGCTCATCTTCTTTAATATTTTGAAAATAAATTAAGCCTGATACAAGGATTGAGTCATTTTTTTAAACTTGAATAGTTCTTTTTCTTTCATCACCTCAAAAATTTTCCCGGTTCCAGGATGAGTAAAAGCATTATCTTCATTTAAATCAATAACCTTTTTAATTATAACGATTTTGGGCAATGGTAACCAGCTTAAACCTTCATGATTTAAAATCTTTTCGAAAACCTGCTCAACAATTATTTTGGTGCCACATGTGCTTTTTGCAGTCACTTCTTTTAAAATCAGTATTCTAGGCATTTTTTCGCTCTTATTGTGATCAAGCCTAATAAATTATAGGAAAACACTTTTAAAAAAATGTTAAATTTATATACATATATGTATTTAAATATATATTTAAGGTTAAATAATTTTAAAGAAACCACAAAAACATTTTTTATCTATATAAAACTTAGATTTAATATTTAAAATAAAAATCAATGCCACAATTAATTTAATCTGAACCAATCATCATATTTAAGATTTTTAAATATTTTAAATATTTTAAATAACAGCATATCTCTTCTGACTAGCGATGTAGCTGCTTATATACCCAAGTAAGAAATTCATTTTTATTTCTCGGTGACGGTGCCAGTTGAATATTCACGATATGGCGACTGCCAAATTTACCAATAATTTTAGAAGGCGAGTCCAGTCTTATCCCTTTTTGGTCATCTTCATGAATAACCGAGAAAAAATCTAACATGAGATCCAGTTCTCCTTTGGTTTTAAATTCTGGTCGCTCAGCGATAAAATTATACACTTGCTGTAACATGTGAAAATTAGCAGTATTTTTCATTTTCAATATTCCAGACAGTATTTAATTAATTTAAAATATAACTTGAAATAATGAGTCAATTAATTAGATTGTTTGTTATCCAATTGTTAATTATTACTTATAAGAAATTCGTTATTTATATTATAAAAACATATTGTGTAAATTCATACCTTTGAACCATCTATAAATAGTTACTGTACATTTTTAATGTCAATTGTATGCCTCATTTAATAAGAAAAAGTTCTCTCAAGATAATAAAAAAACTTTAGAGTATGAAAAAAATAGATCACAACTTTCTTAGAAATTGATTTGTTTTAAAAAATTGATAAACAAACAGAAAAATAAAGATTTTTTTACTTTTCCGCCTATAGGAAATAAATATACTTCCTGATATTTTACAAAGCCTTCTATTGTTAGGCATACAGCGTATAGAGGATCTGTACTTGTTTTTTGCTTGCTGAACTCACCAGCTTTACAGTTCAAATGAAATGTTTTACGGATTCACTCAGGCTTTTAGATATTAGTTAAATTATTATTTATAATATTAAAGTTGCAATAAAATTAAGCCTCATTGGCATTTACTCAAGGAAATCTGCATGTTCCAGTGGTTTGAAAAACTCGTCGATCCCTATCCATCTAAAGGTTTAAACGAACCACTTCCTACCCGCTTTTTCCCTTTTGTTTGGCAGGCGGCTCACGGAGTGCGCCCTTATTTATTGTTACTGGTGCTGTTTACCGCAGGGGCTGCGAGTTTTGAAGCCTTTCTTTATTCAAAAATCGGCGATCTGGTCAACTGGTTAAGCAAGAGTCAACCCGAAACATTTTTAGCAGCACATACGCAAAATTTGACCATTTTGACCTGTATTTTGCTGGCCAATATTTTATTTGCCAGCATGCAATCCATTATCAAGCATCAAATTTTATACAGTACTTTTCCCATGCGTTTACGCTGGCGTTTCCATAATTTACTGTTACAGCAAAGCCTGGATTTTTTCCACAATGATTTTGCCGGGCGTTTATCTGCCAAAGTGATGCAGACTGCACTGGCCGTTCGTGAATTCTGGGTAATTTTGGGCGATATGGTGGCCTATGTTCTGATCTACTTTACCACCATCAGTCTGGTGTTGGCGGCAATTTCACCACTGCTGATTCTGCCTCTGCTGCTGTGGCTGGTGCTGTTTATTTGCGCTGCCTGCTTTTTTATTCCACGTTTAAGCCGAATTTCAAGCCAACAGGCCGATGCCCGTGCAGTCATGACAGGCCGTGTTACCGATGCCTATACCAATATTCAAACCGTCAAATTGTTCGCTCACGCTGGCCGTGAAAGCAAATATGCCAAAGAGTCCATGCAAGACTTCATGATCACAGTATATAAGCAAATGCGCCTGGGCGCACAGTACGAGATCAGCATCAATTTACTCAGTGTAGTGTTATATGTTGGGGTTTTAGGGACGGCCATCTGGTTATGGATTAACGGTCAGGCTGAACTCGGTATTATTGCTGCAACTACGGCCATGATTTTAAAACTCAACAGTATTGCCGAATTTATGATGTGGCAATCATCAGCACTGTTTGAAAATGTCGGCACAATTCAAGACGGCATGAAGACTTTAGGGCGTCCAGTCCACATTCAGGACAAACCAGATGCTCAGCCTTTACAGGTGCAGCATGGTGAAATCAAGTTTGAAGATGTCAGCTTTGCCTATCAGAATAAAAATGTGATTGATCATTTTAATTTGACCATTAAACCCGGTGAAAAAATTGGCATTGTCGGCCGGTCTGGGGCAGGAAAATCGACACTGATTCAACTGTTACTACACTTTTATAACATTAACCATGGTCGTATTTCGATCGATGGCCAAAATATTCAAGATGTGACTCAGGACAGTTTGCGTAAAAATATTGCTTTTGTAACTCAGGATACTTCTTTGTTACATCGTACCGTGGCTGAAAATATTAAATATGGTCGCCCCGATGCAACAGATGAAGAGATGTTCGAAGCCGTGCGCAAAGCCAAGGCGGAAGAGTTTATTCCACAGCTAACCGATTTGCGTGGCAAAAGCGGTTATGAAGCCTATGTCGGTGAACGTGGGGTAAAACTGTCTGGCGGTCAACGTCAGCGTATTGCCATTGCCCGGGTGTTTTTAAAGGATGCGCCGATCCTGATTTTAGATGAAGCCACCAGTGCTTTAGATTCTGAAGTTGAAGCAGCGATACAATCCAGTCTGGATGAGCTGATGCAAGGCAAAACCGTGATTGCCATTGCACATCGACTATCCACCATTGCACAAATGGACCGTTTGATTGTACTTGATGAAGGCAGCATTGCAGAGCAAGGAACGCATGAGGAACTCGTTGCGCTGGGCGGTATTTATGCACATTTATGGCAAAGACAAACTGGCAGTTTTTTGATAGAACAACAGGCATTGAAGAAAAAGGACATGCATTAATGCTGTATTTAGAAGATATAAAAGTGGGTGATCGTTTCATTAGCCGTGAATATGAAATGACTTTAGAAGAAATTAAACAGTTTGCGCATGCTTATGATCCTCAAGTTTTTCATACTGATGAAACTCAAGCCAAAGAACATCCTGTTTTTCAGGGTATTGCTGCCAGTGGCTGGCACACCTGTGCCGTCACCATGCGTTTATGGACTGAATGTTTTCCTGTAGCTTACGGTCTGATTGGTTCGGAATCCACTCTTCGCTGGCCACGTCCGACACGTCCTGGCGATAAGATTCATGTCGAGGTCGAAATTGTGGCAATTACGCCATCAAAAAGCAAAACTGACCGCGCTATAGTCAGTTATGTGACCCAGGCCCTGAATCAAAATAATGATGTATTGCTTATTTCAACCACTAAAATTGTGGTCTTTAAAAAAGATTATCAGCCTGAATAATTTTCGGGCTTTAAAAATATTGTCCAACAATTTTAATAGCATACTGTTTCAACTCATGCCAATATGGCATCTGCAAATAGAAAAACGAATGAATGCAATGGATGGCGCATGAAAACGATTTCTCCAAGACAGGATCAAGGCATACCGGGTGTTTATGGACTACTGCTGTTAGATGTGGTCTCCCGTTGGGGTTACAATGCTGAAGCACTCTTTACTCCGTTTCATTTAAATAGTGAACAATTGGCTGACCCCAACTTTCGTATTCCGACGCCAGTTGCCAATGAACTGGTCAAACATGCACTACGTTTAACCGGCGAACCGACTCTGGGTTTCCATTTGGGTACCCAGATGCGTATCTCGATTCATGGCTTTATTGGTTATGCCATTATGACAGCGCATGACATTACTGATGCCCTAGTTCTAGCGAACCGCTTTATTCAGCTGCGTCTGCCTTTTTTACAGCTTTATTTTTCTACTTTTGGTGAAAAAGCCACGCTGCAATTGCAATGTGATTTTGACCTTGAACCTTTACGGACTGAAATTGCCATTGCTCTGACCTTTGGCATTATTACCATGGCCAAAGCCCTGACCGGTTGTGATGATCTCTCCGGGGAAATTGATTTTGATTTTCCCAAACCGCCCGGTTTTGAGCGTTATATGGCAAAATTCCCTTCGCATCAATTCCGTTTTGAACAGCCGCATTTATTAAGCAGTTTTGATAAAAAATATCTGGGCTTAAAAATGGTCAATGCGGACCCGATTGCCAGCCAGATTGCGATTAACCAATGCGAAGCGGAACTGTCTGCCTTGGGCGAACGTCGCCGCCTGGCTATGCGGGTGCGTGACATTTTGACCAATTCGGAACAGCATTATTTAAGTATTGAAAATGTGGCAGATCGGCTGCATATGTCTGATCGTACCTTAAAACGTCAACTGGCTGCTGAAGGAACGTCTTTTTCTACGCTGGTAGATGAAGTGCGTTATCGGCATGCGACGTCCCTGCTTTCACGTACCGATTACACTCTGGAACAGATTGCCGATGAAATTGGCTACAGTGATGTCGCCAATTTCAGTCGTGCATTTAAGCGTTGGAGTGGGCGTAGTCCAAGCAATTGGCGTAAAGATCCTTATCTATAAACTTTTGTTTTTATCAAAAAACATGTATAAAACATGGCAAAAATGATTTGAATATTTTAAAGGAGTCATCCATGAATCACCCTTCAGAATTAAAGTACGCCAGTACTCACGAATGGGTCAAAATTGAAGGTGATCTGATTATTACCGGTATTTCCGACCATGCACAGGATGCTTTGGGCGACCTGGTCTATGTTGAAGCGCCAGAAGTGGGTCAGCAAGTCACTGCCGGTGAACAAGCAGGTGTGGTGGAATCCGTTAAAACGGCTTCCGATATTCATGCGCCTGTTTCAGGTGAAGTGGTTGAAGTGAATTCAGCACTTGAAGATGATCCTGATTTTGTCAATGATGACCCTTATGGCAAGGGCTGGATTTATAAAATTAAGCCAAACAACATGGCAGATGTAGAAAAATTACTTTCAAGCAATGAATATGAAGCAGGCTTGTAAGACTGCTTTAAATAAAAAAATCAGCCTTTGTGGCTGATTTTTTTATTTTAAATAATAACTCTTGAGACATAGATTTCGCATAAAAAGACAAAAAATCACAATATGAGATTAACAATAAAATAAATTTAAAAATAAATATTTTTTATCGATTAATTCTTATATAGATATACTTTTCCATTAAAATTAGCTAAAATTCGAGCATTCATTCGACCAGCTCACTTATTTTTATAACTATAAAAAACTGAGTCACCCTCATTCCTGCCTTAAGTCTGCTGCGTCGTCTAACACTGATGATTATCTAGGTAAATTATGTCCTCTGCTGTAAGTACTCAATCCTTATGGAATAAATCCTTTATTCTGTGTCTGGCTAACAATTTATTTTTGTTTATCTTTTATTTTGCCCAAACCACCATCTTACCTATTTATATTTTAAAAGACTTGCATGGCAGTTTGGCACAAGCCGGTCTAGCCATGACCCTGTTTATGGCATCCTCAATTGCGGTTCGCCCCTTTAGCGGCTTGATTATTGAAAAAATCGGACGCAAGAAAGCACTTTATATTTCTGAAACGCTATTCTGTCTGTTTTCTTTTGCCTATATTTTTGCCGATAACCTGAATGTGCTTTTAGCCATTCGACTGTTACATGGGATCTGGTTCAGCATTTTAACCACGGTCACTGTGCCTATTGCCAATGACTTTATTCCTGCACAGCGTAAGGGTGAAGGCATGGGATATTTTGTCATGTCAATCAATTTGGGGATTGTACTCGGCCCATTAATCGGTCTGACGCTGATTCAGCAATTTTCTTATTCAACTGTGACTGCTATTTTGGCTGCCATCATTTGTCTGGGTTTTGCTTTTTGCTTCCTGATTCCAATTCAAAAAATGCCAAAAGTGCAGCTTAAAGCAGTGAAACGCAAATTATCCATTCATGATTTTATGGAAAAGAAAGCCTTGCCGGTTTCGATTATGGCCATGATCATCTCTTTTTCTTATGCCAGCATTATGTCGTTCATTTCGACCTTTGCAGAGTCAAAAAATTTACTGGCTTATGCAAGTTTATTCTTTGTGATCTTTGCCATTTCGATGATGAGTTTACGTCCTATTACCGGTAAAATTTATGATCGAAAAGGTGCAAATTACGTGGTTTATCCCGCTATTGCCTTATTTGCTATTGGGCTGATGGTTTTAAGCCAAGTCAATACAGTGACCGGATTAATGCTGGCTGCAGTTTTTGTCGGTATGGGATTTGGTTCGGCTCAACCCTGCTTACAAACCATTTCCATTCAGCGCTCACCCAAAGACCGCATTGGACATGCCACCTCCACCTTTTTTACCTTTTACGATATTGGCATCGCAATTGGTTCAATCTTGTTAGGGATTGTCATTGCCCATCAAGGTTATAGTTTTACCTATCTGCTTTGTGCAGCAATCACCGCACTGAGTCTGGTTTTCTATAAGTTTTTTATCGATCAACCCAAGTCTGCATAATACAAAAATAAAGCTTTAAATCAATAAAATAGGCATTAACCCAAAGCGATTAATGCCTATTTTTATAAAAAGATTTATCTGAATTAAGAGGCTTCTTGGTCAGTCTGAGCTTGATTCTCTTCTGGAGCCTTGTCCTGCACCATACTGAAAGATGCAGCTGAACCTGGAACCGTTTCATCCTGTCGGTTACTTTTCAATTTAATCTGCAAGCGCAACTCATTCATGGAATCAGCATTACGCAAAGCTTCTTCGTAACTGATCGCCCCCTCATTATATAAATCATATAAAGCCTGATCGAAGGTTTGCATACCCAATTCACGGGATTTCTTCATGATTTCTTTGAGTTCATGAAAATGGCCTTTCAGAATAAGATCGCCAATTAATGGCGTATTCAGCAGAATTTCAATCGCTGCACGACGTCCGCGTCCATCCTGAGTTCGCACCAAGCGCTGTGAAATAATCGCTTTCATATTGGAAGATAAGTCCATCAATAATTGATTTCGACGTTCTTCCGGGAAAAAGTTAATGATTCGGTCCAGCGCCTGATTGGCATTGTTGGCATGCAATGTACCTAAACATAAATGTCCGGTTTCGGCAAAGGCAATGGCATGTTCCATGGTTTCAGTATCACGGATTTCACCAATCAAAATTACATCCGGTGCCTGACGTAAGGTATTTTTTAAGGCATTGTGCCATGAATGGCTATCCACCCCGACTTCACGGTGGGTAATCATCGATTTCTTATGCTTATGCACATATTCAACCGGATCTTCGACAGTAATAATATGTCCGGCAGAATTTTCATTACGATGATCAATCATGGCAGCTAAAGAAGTCGATTTACCTGAGCCAGTAGCACCTACCACAAGTACCAGGCCGCGTTTTGCCATCATCACATGCTTTAAGGATTCAGGCAGTTGGAGCTGGGTAAAATTTGGAATTTCTGCGGTAATGGTTCGTATCACCATACCGACTTGTAACTGCTGCTGAAAAACATTGATACGAAAACGCGAAACATTGGGCACACTAATGGCAAAGTTACATTCCAGCTCAGTTTCAAATTCCTGCCGCTGTTTTTCATTCATCAAACTATAGGCAAACAGCTTGGTCTTGTCTGCCGTCAATGCCTGTTGGCCAATCGGTTTCATTAAGCCTTGATGCTTAATACTGGGTGGGAAATCTGCTGAAATAAATAAATCCGAGCCGCCATATTCCACTACCTTGGTCAGCATATGGAACATTATTTTACGTGCTTCTTCCAGTAATTCTGTACTATACATATTTTCCCCGATGTAAATTGTTCCTATGATTCGCTCATACTGAGATTGGTTTGTTGATTTAAATGCTTATCTCAGTAGTTGAAGAAACAATTCATGCTTTATTGATTGCTATTTTTCACTATTGTGCATAAACAAAGTAAACTGCTCAAATTTGTTATTTTTAACTGGTTAAAAGTATTAATAAAAATTGCAAACAGCATCAATAAACAGATGATTTAAAATTAACCAGATAACACAAATAGTTCTGTAGCAAGAAAAAGCCCCTTAAATTCAGGGGCTTTTTCGCATCATGATGAATAGATTTTTGATGATCTATAAATTTTTCATAGAAAATCAGGCGCTACGTTTTAACTGAGAAACACGTAGTGAATCTGCCACCTCCAGCAAAAGTTGCTGAGTTTTGTCCCAACCTAGGCAGCCATCTGTTACAGACTGACCATAAGTCATCTCACAAGAAATCTTTTGCTGACCATCGACCAGATGACTTTCCAGCATTACGCCTCGAACATGATTTTGCTTGCGTTCTGCCACAATGGTACGCAGTACTTCGGGCTGTAAAAGCGGATCTTTGTGGCTATTGCCATGACTGCAGTCAATCACCAAAGCCGGTAATTCACCTTTGCATTTTTCTTTGATCTTTTCAATTTCAGCCAGCTGGTAATTAGGTCCTGAATTTGCACCGCGTAAAATCAAATGTGCTTTCGGGTTGCCCTGCGATTCTAAAATACAAGGTAAACCGGATTGGCTCATACCCAAGAATTGATGAGGATGCGATGCAGATTGAATGGCATCCAGTGCAATTTGAATGGAGCCATCGGTACCATTTTTGAAACCGATGCTGTATGGCATATGGCTTGAGATTTCACGGTGAATCTGCGATTCACTGGTTCGTGCGCCAATGGCTCCCCATGCCAGTAAATCATCGAAGTAAGCTGTTGCCATTGGGCTTAAAATTTCAGCTGCAATCGGCAAACCCATTTCAATAATTTGTAAATACAACTCACGTGATTTTTCTAGGCCCAACTGCATATTGGATGAGCCGTCTAAATTTGGGTCATAGAGGAAGCCTTTCCAGCCAATGGTGGTACGTGGTTTTTCAATATAGGCACGCATTACCAGGAAAATTTGATCTGATACCTGACTTTGTAATTGTTGTAATTTCTGTGCATATTCAAGTGCAGAAACGGGATCGTGAATCGAACATGGGCCGGTTACGACCATCAAACGGTGGTCCTTGCCTGCTAATATATTTTCAATGGTTTGACGCTGATCAGCAATTTGCTGCGCCAGTTTATTCGATAATGGCAATTGCGCCTTCAATTGCTGAGGCAAAGTTAAAAGGGTTTCTTTTGCAGTTGTTTGAGTTTGTTGTAAAGCAGTATTTAAAGCATTCATTGGTTTTTCCTGGGGACTATTCAGTCCGATCTTTTATTTGAGCGTTATGGGTCTAATGGATTGCAAGGCAAGAGTCATCAATTGACTAAAGTAAAACCAATAAGAGTTGCTAAAATATGAATAATTTAATGTTTGCATGAGTGAACTCCAAAAAGTATAAGAAAAATAAAGCATAAAAAAACCTGATCAGGGTTGCCGATCAGGTTATAAACTTGGTGGGCAACCTTTTCTTGCCCGAACGCGTTCAGGCAATTATCTAAATTGCCAAAAATAATAAGTTGCGTTTGAGATCATCGGTTGCTTTAACATCTTTATTTCTTCAAAAAAGTATGTGTCTTGAAATTAAAATACGCTGTATTGCCATATTTGACAATAGTTTTATTTAAAATAAAAAGACATTAATCATTAAACTTTTACTTATACATTGTTTACAAATAAAACTTGGCTTCTGACTTAAAATCTAATCCTTTTCTATTGTTAACGTGCTTTAGATAATTTTTGAATATTTCAATACTGCTGAGCAGTTTCTATCAAAATAAAAGACCATCCATTGGCATTAAAAGATAAAATGTATTCTATACCGAAGGCTTGATTTGTTTTACTCCATATAACGAAGGATGTATTCATGTTCCAATATGTTGATGCGTATGCAGGTGATCCGATTCTTTCTTTGATGGAAGAATTTGCTAAAGATGAACGGACTCAAAAAGTGAATTTAAGTATTGGGCTTTATTACAATGAAGACAATATTGTGCCTCAACTTGAAGCGGTTAAAGCAGCGTATAAGAATATTGAAGCGAGCAATGACCAGGTCAAGCTGTATTTACCGATGGATGGGTTAAAACCTTATAATCAGGCAACTCAAGCCCTGGTGTTGGGAGAAAATAGTCCGGCGCGCCGTGATGGACGTGCGGTCACCATTCAGACTCTAGGCGGTTCTGGTGCACTGAAAGTCGGTGCGGATTTTATGAAAAAATATTTTCCTGAATCTGATGTCTGGGTCAGCCAGCCGACTTGGGAAAACCACATTGCCATTTTTAATGGTGCCGGTATTCACTCACACTTCTACCCTTATTTTGATGCAGCGACCAATGGCGTCAATGTGCCAGCGATGCTGGAAAAATTAAGCCAGCTTCCGGCAAAAAGTATTGTGTTATTACATCCTTGTTGTCATAACCCGACGGGCGCAGATTTAACTCCTGCAGAATGGGATCAGGTGATTGAAGTCTTGAAAAAACAGGATCTTATCCCATTCCTCGACATTGCCTATCAAGGTTTTGGTCAAGGACTAGAAGAAGATGCCTATGTCATTCGTGCACTCGATCAGGCGGGCATGAATTTTATTGTCAGCAATTCCTTCTCTAAAATTTTCTCGCTCTATGGTGAACGTGTGGGCGGCTTAACTTTTGTCTGTGATGATCAGGCCACTGCACAAAAAGTATTGGGCCAGCTCAAAGCGACTGTACGCCGTATTTATTCAAGTCCGGCAACTACAGGTGCATTATTGGTGGAGAATGTGCTGCATGATGAACAGCTGACAGCATTATGGAAAGCTGAACTGAAAGAAATGCGTGAACGTATTATTAAAATGCGCCACATTTTAAAAGATAAACTCAGTCAGGCCTTACCGGAGCGAGACTTTAGCTATCTGGTCAAACAGCAAGGCATGTTTAGCTATACTGGTCTGACTGCTGAACAGGTCGATATTCTAAAAGATCAATACGGCATTTATTTGGTGCGTAGTGGCCGTATGTGTGCTGCGGGCCTTAATTTAAGCAATATTGATTATGTGGCTGAATCTATTGCCCAAGTCATCAAAGCAACCGCTTGAACAAACTGATATAAAAAACGGGCAGATTGCCCGTTTTTTATTTGAAAACCTTAATCTTCGAAATGCACCACTGAACGAATCGATTTACCTTCATGCATTAAATCAAAGGCTTCGTTAATTTTGTCCAGTCCCATGGTATGAGTTACAAACGGTTCAAGCTGAATATCACCCTTCATGGCTTCTTCTACCATACCCGGCAATTGTGAACGACCTTTAACGCCACCAAAAGCGGTGCCTTTCCAGGTACGACCGGTGACCAGCTGGAATGGACGGGTAGAAATTTCCTGACCTGCACCTGCCACACCAATAATGATGGATTGCCCCCAGCCACGGTGTGCACATTCCAGTGCTGAACGCATGACATTGGTATTGCCAATACATTCAAAAGAATGATCAACACCCCAGCCGGTTTTTTCCACAATCACTTCCTGAATCGGTTTGTCATAATCTTTTGGATTTAAAAACTCTGTCGCACCAAACTGTTCAGCCAGTTTGTATTTTTCAGGATTGGTATCAATGGCAATAATGCGGCTGGCTTTGGCTTTTTGGGCACCCTGAACCACAGCTAGACCAATACCACCCAGACCAAATACGGCTACGGTATCGCCTTCCTGGACTTTGGCGGTATTTTTGACTGCACCTAAACCTGTGGTTACGCCACAGCCTAGCAAACAGACATGTTCGTGGTTCGCTTCAGGGTTAATTTTTGCCAAAGACACTTCAGCCACCACGGTATATTCACTAAAGGTTGAACAGCCCATATAGTGATAAATTGGCTGGCCTTGATAAGAAAAACGTGTAGTGCCATCTGGCATCAAGCCTTTACCTTGTGTTGCACGAACTGCTACACACAGGTTTGTTTTACCCGATTTACAGAATAAACACTCACCACATTCTGCTGTATACAGTGGAATAACGTGATCACCTGGTTTTACGCTGGTTACGCCTTCACCGACTTCGACCACGACACCTGCACCTTCATGACCCAAGACTGCTGGAAACACGCCTTCAGGATCATCACCCGATAAAGTAAAAGCATCGGTATGACATACGCCGGTATGGGTAATTTTTACCAGAACCTCACCTGCTTTAGGTGGAGCCACATCAATTTCCACAATTTCCAGAGGTTGACCGGGACCAAATGCGACAGCTGCACGTGATTTCATGAATGATTCATCCTTTGTTTAGTTCTTTAACAGATGAGCTACAGTAACCTCTTTTTATTGTCCGATTCAACCTATAACATGATGATAATATGTACTTATAACTTTATGACTTCATAACAATTATGCAGATTAGAACATCCATGCGTGCTGTCATGTTTTCTTTTACGGTCATTATGATGACGGGGTGTAGTTTGCCGATGAATGAATCAAAAAAGCAGTCTCCCATTCAGGTTCATGCCGAACACTGGTTAAACGGTTCCAATGTAGATGCACAAATTAACCAAGGCCTCACCGCCTATCTCGCTTTAGATGATGCTTTTAGCAGTATTGCTTCAAGGCTGCATCTGATTAATAAAGCACAATATAATATCGATTTGCAGTATTACATCTGGGAAGATGACTCGATTGGTCATCTGATGCTGGCTGAATTGCTCAAGGCGGCAGATCGTGGGGTCAAAATCCGTTTGTTGATTGATGACCAGAACGGTTCTCAACTCGATGCAACCTTAAAACAACTGGCACAGCACCCTAATTTTGAAATTAAAATCTTTAATCCTTATACCTTTAGAGCCAGAAAATTACGCGTGTTTGATTATGTTTTTCGTTTCAAGCAGATCAATCACCGTATGCACAATAAACTGATTATTGCCGATGGTGCCATAGCGGTGACCGGTGGCCGCAACATTAGCCGTGAATACTTTGAAGCCAGTGAGTCTTTCCAGTTTACCGATATGGACATTTTGTTTTATGGCACTGCCGTGAAACATGCCAACAAAGTATTTCAGGACTTTTGGAGTGATGATTTAAGTTATCCTGTACCCCTGCTGTTGGGTAAAAGCCGTCCAGAACAGCTTGCCAAATTACGTCGATATTATGAGCTGACTGCCTTACAAAAAGACCAGCTAAAAAGGCGGATTGAACTGGCTGAAAAACAGATCACTGAACATCTAAAAGATCGTCCGATTAATTGGGCAAAAGCACACTTTGTTGCAGATTCTCCTGATAAAATTCACGGTCAGGCATCTCATGATCAAATGATTTACCGTCAGATCTTCCAGATTATGGGAGAACCGAAACAACATCTGGAACTGGTCTCTGCATATTTTGTCCCCACAAAGAAAGGCAGGGATTATTTAACGGGTTTAGCACAAAACAACGTGAATGTTCGAGTGTTGACCAATTCATTCCTCGCCAATGACGTTCCTCTGGTACATGCCTTTTATAGACAATATCGCCATGATTTACTGAAAAACGGGATAAAACTATATGAATTTAAGCCCTATATAGAACGCAATAAACGGACCTGGTATGAAGTGATGACAGGTAACGTCATTCCAGCTAAAGGTAAAAATGCCTCCAGTTTGCATGCCAAGTTTTTGGATATAGATGGCATGGTGTTTATTGGTTCTGCCAATTTTGATCCCCGTTCTGCCAATTTGAATAGCGAAGTAGGACTGATGGTCGAATCCACTATCTTACAACAACAAATTTCCGACTCTTTAGATAAATACTTACCGCTTATTGCCTATGAATTAAAACTTAATCCACAAGGTGAATTGATTTGGATAGAGCATCATAAAGATGGAACTCGCACAGAGTATTCACATGATCCCCAATCGACCAGATTTCAGCGTTTTAGCATGCAAGCGGTGTCCTATCTTCCCATTGAATGGATGATGTAATGACAAATTAATGACATTGAAATAAACAGAGGCCTCTTATTTCCATTGGAATGGCAATTTCAAAACCTGCCTGCTGTAAATTGTCTAGGTGTTCCTGTTTGGACATATAAAGTTCATGATTCGTCATGGCACCATCTGCAAACAAATGATCACAAACCAAATAGATTGCACCTGCTTTCAATAATTTGTTTTTCACAGTGCTGTGAAAATCCTGTGCATAAGCTTTGTTGCGTAATTCATGTAAGGCTTGGTGGATAATCACCAGATCATATTGTTGTAATGTATCTGCCCAGTCTAACTGCTTAAAGTCACCCACAATATAATCTGCTCTATCTAACTCATGAGCTGGTAACTTACTTCTAGACAGCTTATGCATCGCTTCGGAAAAATCAAAAGCGTGGTAGCGAATATCAGGACAACGTGCTAATAAATGTTTTGCCAAATCTCCCGGTCCTGCACCTATGTCTAGAATGTCGATCATTTGATGCTGCTGGATCAGCTCAGCGTAGTAATCAAAAAACTGGGCTCTCCACGGTCTTTTCAGATTGACTTCTTTGGCCCACTGCACTGCATCTTCAGGGTTTCTAAGATCAATTGGACTCGGTACTTCTTTTATCGACATTTTTCTTCATGCTGAGTTATAGCTTATTGAAGACTATTTATACAAAAATCGATCAATCTATGCAAAGGTTTTACTCACTCTCTGCTTTGCTTTAACATTCCATTTTTCGAGTATTTAACTCACACATCTCCCTATCGTGATTATCTGTAATGCAATTTTTTGATTTAAGCCGTCAATTCAATTTAAGTGATATTTTAACGCCTTATAAAACGCTTGAGGATTTAGGTTCTCAAGAATGGTTTTTATCTAAAGTTCGGGTTGAGCACGATTGTCAGTCAGATTCTGAGATCGTTGAAGGTCAGGCTGTTTTAAAATCCAATGAAAATGTGCAACTTGAACTGGAGTGGCTGATTCAAGATACCGGTTTTGAACTCCAAGTCCTGTTTAAAGGCATTGAAACTGCAGCGAGTGAAGAAACTCTGGTGATGATCAAACGCGCAAAAATTATAGATGCCAATCAGCAGGTGATTTCTGCTCAGGCCTTAAGCCTGTGGATTGACGGAACCCTGCTGCCAATGTTGCCGAATATCCGTAAAGAGATTAAAGCCCGGTTAAATTTATGGGATTATGTGGAATATGATGGATAAAGGTTAAAATTGATTTTTCTGCCCGTCTATGAGTCTATTTCTGTCAATTCTTCAATGGATAAATCTGTTAGATTAAAGTTGAACTGACTACAAAAATAATAACTTCAATGATCACGACCCAACAATGGCTACATATTCGTAAAGTGGTTAATGACGCTCAAAAAGCTGCCATGCACTGTTCTATTGCTACGGTAGATGCAAACTTGCAGCCTACTGTAACTCCGATAGGAACTTTGTTTCTTAGAGAAAATCCAAGCGGTTTTTTCTTTGATACGTATACGGAATCATTGCAACAGAATTTACAACAAAATAGCAAGGCCTGTATTCAGGCAGTCAATAGTAGCCGTTTATTTTGGTTAAAATCTTTATTTAAAGGTGAGTTTAGTGATTTTCCTGGCGTTCGGCTATATGTGGAAATAGGTGATCTTCGTCTTGCCAATACCGAAGAACTGGCTCAAATTTCACGACGTATTCAAAGCCTAAAATGGACGAAAGGCAGTCAGCTCATCTGGTCCGATTTTAGCCATGTGCGTGATTTTAGCGTGCATTCTTTTAGATGGGTCAAATATCCTAAAATGATGCCCTTCTCTTAAGAATAGACTTGCTAAAACTTACTTATAGTAAGCCTATTTCTTTAAATAACTGACTATATGCTTCGGCTTTTTTCTCCAAAGCAAGTGGATAAGCACGGGATGAAGATGGCATCCGGTATAAAGTCAACTCGCGTTCAGCAAAATAAGCTTTGGAGGACTGTCCAATTTTCGGTTTTTCCGTAGCTTCAGGCATTGAAAGCATCAAGGTATCGGTGGCTTTATCTCCAGTTGTCATGATGCTGTGACACTCAGGAATCTGCTGTAGCAGCTTGGCTAAATCAGTCGCTTGAGCAATATGCAGAAATTTATCTGAAGCGTTGCCTTTTAAACGGATAATTTGATACGCCGTATCAAAAATTGCGATGCCCTTTTCCATTAAAAAATCACGGATCTGCTGTTCCCTGAAATTTTTATTGGCGATATCTAAAAAATGTTCTTTATTGCCAAAGAACACTAGACCAAAAATTTTCCACATATCATTTTGATAATTGGGATAATAAAATTTCATTTTCCAGCGAGCTTTAGGGGGCGGAAAGCTACCCATCATCAGCAACTTGGCATGTTCAGGCAAAAAAGGTTTCAGTGGATGGGTTTCAATTTCTGATTCAGTCAACATAACAATCTATTCATCAATATCGAAGATAATTTAAAACATTTGACGAATTTTATCTGCCACCTGTTCACCCCAAAGTGTATAAATTTCCTTGCTGGGATGAAAACCATCTTTTGCCATTTCCAGATTAAGGCTTTTAAAACGCTGCAGATCATATTCAATCCATTGCATATTGCCGTTCTGCCGAACAAATTTCGTAAGATTTTTATTCATGCCTTTCGCATATTGTCCAAATAACCAGGCCAGCGGATTAGGCAATGCAGGAAACATGTTCATTGGCGGCACACCAGAGGCAATAATCAATTCAGGCGTGAATTTCTGATTGATTTCTGCATACAGTTGCTGCTGCTTTTGAATCCAGTCTTTAGGCTGCATCAATTTGGTAATATCATTTACCCCGACAGAAGTAATGACCACATCAAAGTGTTGATTGGGCATATTCTTTACAGTCTGAATCACTTGTCTGCTGGTATGACCTGTTGTTGCTTCCAGTTGATAACTGATTTCATAGCCATCTTTTAACTGCTGCAAGACAGCACCAAGTAAAGCATCTTCCTGAGTTACAACACCGACTCCAGCCGCAGCCGAATCTCCTAAAATTAAAACAGACAGCATTTTTCCAGTTCCAACAGTCCCCTGACGTTGACCTTCTGGTTCTGCTAAACGTAGAGTGTTTTTCTTAACGGCATTGCCTTGAATGATCAGCGATGGAATCAGAATGATGGTTGAAATTTTTAATAACATAAATCATTGAAGTCACTGCGAAGTCATGATCAATATATGTTGTTATGGCTTGAAAAGCATTGACCAAATCACCTTTAATCAAATACTCAAAGTACTGCAAATATTGTTTTTAATTCAACTGCTTTAAATTTTTGAAACGATTTCAGTTTTTCAGTACGAATGCTGGATATTTATATTAATAATCATTATCATTTAAAAACTTAAAAATAACTAATCTTCTGCATGTTTAAATCTGTTTGCTTCCCCCTATTTTGTACTGCCATTTTATTTTCACCTTGGGTTCAGGCGGAATTTACTACTCACCTTCAACACCAATATGCCGCGCCCTGCGAAGCTGTGATTCCACAAAGTAACTTACTGAAAAAAATCCAGGGTCAACTTAAAAATCAGCCTAAAGAAAAAGAACAGCTTTTAAACAGTTTCTGGAAAGATGTTGCACAGCATGGTACGCCCTATATTGAAAAGCTAGATGCAGAACGTAGCCGCATGATTTTTTTATGGCGTGGTGCAGCGCATAATTCCCCTCTGATTGGTGGTCCAAGCAATGATCATGCATGGCTTACCCGTCTACCAAATAGTGATATCTGGTTTAAAGAAGCGATTGTTCAAGATTCATTTATTGGGAGTTATAGTTTTGGTGTGGATTTACCCATGATTGATGACTATTTGAGCCATTATTGTCCCCAGTTGAATCCGAAACTAAAAGAATCTCGTAGTCAACGCCGTGCCGTTTTACAGGTACAAAAACTGGATCCTTATAATCCAAATCGCTTTTTTGCGGATTTAACTCAAAACCAGTTCAGAAATGAAAATACTGTGGCTTTAGCCCAGGCACCGCAATATATCAATCCGAAACTTTTTCCTAATCATGCCCAGCCCAAACTGGAAACTTTTACCTTAAACAGTCAAATCTTAAAAAACCAACGTAAAATTCAAGTTTATCAATCCAGAAGAATAGATTCGAAACAGGCTTACATTACTGCAATTTTCTTTGATGGCGAACAATATGCCCAATTGCTGAATGTCCCCAAAGCTCTGGATATTCTAGTAGAACAAGGCAAACTTCCACCGATTCAAGCCATTTTTGTTTCTCCACCCAATGAGCAGCTACGTCCAAATGAATTGACACCAAATCCTGAATTTTCAGCCTTTTTTCAGGATGAATTGCTGCCCTGGATCGATGCTCATGTGCCTCACTCACGTGATCGACAAAAAACTGTATTGCTTGGTTCAAGTCTGGGAGGTTTAAGTTCTGCCTATCTGGCGCTGCAAAATCCTCAGCAGATTAGCCACGTTGTACCTTTGTCGGGTTCTTTTTGGTGGGCGCCAAAGACTGAAGATCAGGTTAATGGCATGAGCCAGCTGATTGCCAAGACAACCAACCAGCCTGAGCAGCATTGGTATATTTCTGCAAATAGTTATGAATCATCACGTAATAATAATGATCTAAGTATTTTAGAAACTTCGCCTATAGTGGCACAGGATTTAAAAGCCAAAGGTCATGATGTAAGCTATAAAATTTATGTCGGTGGACATTCTTATGCCATTTGGCAAGTGATTTTACAGGATGCTTTGCTGCATTTCTTTGGGAATCAATAAGTGAAAAGTCTGAATCAGGAAAATGGTCTGGCTTGTGCTTAATTAGATTTATTTCGAATGGATCAAATCACTGAATACTAGTTGATGATTTGATCCATAATTTTAAAGACTCAATGAAACCCTTTAAAATTTAGCCTTTCCATTAACCCAGTTTATTCACCAATTTAAGCGGTAATACTTTCATTGCTAAACCCAGTGGTAACCAAGGCCATTGCGGGACATAGGCTTTAACCGGTGCTTTTTCAATGGCCTTAACCAGTAAATGTGAACCGGTTTTTTCATCCACTTCAAAAGGCAGTTTTTTCGCACCTTCATTCAGTTCTGTACGGATATAACCCGGGAAAATGGTAGTGACTTTAATGGGTGTATCAATCAGTTCAGCTCGAATACCTTCAGCCAGATGTGCCACCCCTGCTTTACTCGCGCCATACGCGGTTAAATGTTTCGGCATGCCACGCATCGCACTCATGGATGAAATCATCACCAGATGACCTGCGTTTTGCGCACGGAAAATTTCCACTGCTGCTTCACATTGTGCCAAGGCTGAAATGAAGTTGGTTTCGACCGTTGCTTTGTTAATTTCAAAATTACCCTTACCAATCCGGCGACCTTCACCAACACCGGCATTCACGATAATACGATCGATAGTGCCAAATTCCTGCTTAAACGCACGAAACACTTCAAATACCTGATCGTAATGGGTCACATCTAAGGTTTTTGCAATGACTTTTACGCCATACTTGCTTTCGAGTTCTTGCTTTAAAGTTTCAAGACGTTCCAGACGACGGGCACAGATGGCAAGGTTATAACCCTTTTGTGCAAATTCACGTGCCATACCTGCACCAATACCTGAACTTGCCCCGGTAATTAAAATTGTTTTTGCCATGTTTTTTCCTTTGCTATTTTTCTTTAATCAGATCCAGGTCAGTAACTTGGAGTCTTCGGCCTTGATAAAATGATGTTCGTTCAAGCTCAGTAATTGCGGTTCATTTCCCACCAGACGCAATGTGGTCATGCTAGTATTGGCGATTGCCCAGTTTAAGGCAAAAGTCCGATTGGCATTGAGTTCGAGTAATTTTCCTGCAGCCACGGAAATCACCCCACCAGAAGTAAATACCACGGCATAACGAGGTTTGGTTTTGGCCAGTTCATCGCATAAGTTTTGCAATGCTGTTTCCACCCGGTTTTTAAAATGTGGCCAGGATTCATCATATTCATGATGATAGTCACCACCCGTCCAGCGCTCGATTGCCCCTTCAAAAATTTTAGCCAAATAAGCACGCGGATTATCTTCCTTGGAGACATCCTGTTTTAAAAGATGTGGCTCGTACTTGGCAAAAACCTGCTGGTGATTGAACTCATTCCATGCACTGTCGATCTGAATTTCAGCTTCAGGAAAACATTGTTCTAAAGCAAGATTGGCCGTCTGTTGATGCCGCTGCATCGAACCTGACACCACATAAGGTGCCTCTTTTAGAATCTGGTCAAAGTATTGCCCTAATAATTTCGCCTGTAATTCACCGTTGGGAGAAAGTTGGTCATAACTTTCTGCCCCAAAAGAGGCTTGTCCATGACGAATCAGATAAATTGTGGTCATGTTGGCATCAATTCCTTAAATTTAGCAATATATTTTTGTGCCAGTTCATTGGCCTCAAGTTTTTGTAGGCCAATTAATTTAAGCGCACGAATATGCAAGGCATGGATCACAACCCAGAAATCCTTAAAGGCTGGATTATTGGTTTGTTTATGGTAGTAGCGGTAATAGATTTGTTGTGCAATTACGGCTAAACGGAAAATGCCGAACACTTCATAAAAGGTCCAGTTCTGGGGTTGCAAGCCCGTTTTTTCCAGATAATAATCCACCACTTCTTGACGCGTGAACATGCCTTTTAAATTGGTTGGCTGGCGACGGGTGGCTTTAAAAATTTGGTTGTCACTTTCTTCAACCCAATATGCAAGGGCTGAACCCAAATCCATTAAAGGATCACCCAAAGTTGCCATCTCCCAATCTAGCACACCAATCACTTGCGTTGGATTGTTTGAATCTAGGATGACATTATCAAAACGCCAGTCATTATGAATGACGCAGATTTTTGAATCGGCAGGAATATTGTCTTTTAGCCAGTTGCGGACATATTTAAACGAAGGCACATTTAAGGTTTTGGCTTTTTCATAACGGGCATCCCAGCCTTCGACCTGACGACGACAGTATCCGTCGCCCTTGCCCAATTTTTCCAGCTCTGTCCCTTGATAAGGAACTTGATGTAGCTCGATCAGTTTATCAATGACATTGGTACACAGTTCACGGACCTGAGCTTCATTAAAGTTGAGCTCTTTGGGTAAATTGGCACGTGGAATAATACCTTCAACGCGTTTCATCACATAAAAGTCGCAGCCGATGATGGATTCATCCTGACATAGTGCAACCATTTCCGGTAATACCGGATAGAAAGGTGCCAGATTTTTTTGCACATTGTATTCACGTGCCATGTCATGCGCTGACTTGGCTTTGGTGCCTTTCGGTGGACGACGCAAAATCAGATCCGTATTGTCAGATTTTAAACGGTAAGTCCAGTTTGATGCCCCACCTGAATATTGAGTGACTTCGACCTGACCTTGTAGATCAACACCTTGTGCTTTTAGCCAATTTTCGACCGCAACGACGTCAAGTTCTTCGCCTTTACGAACATTTCCACCCACATCAATAACTGACATTCTTATTTCCCTAAATCTTCAATTTCAAAAGACTGCTTTATTCACTTATATATGCCTGATTCTTTTTTTGATGAACAGCAAAAGTTTCAGGCAGGTTCTCAGAAGTATTGACCAATATGACTAAATTTAATCTTTTTTACGACGTGTGCCATAGCCACGTTTCATTAGCTCTAGTTTGGCAATCATACCTTTATGAACTTCATCTGGACCATCAGCCAAACGTAGTGAACGTGCTTGAGCAAAGAACCCCGTTAATGGTGTATCGCGTGATACACCAGCACCGCCGTGTATTTGCATGGCCATATCCACGACTTTTTCCAGCACACTTGGCGCAACCACTTTAATTGCTGAAATTTCAGTCAATGCTGCCATATTACCTAAAGTATCCATCTTATAAGCAGCATAAAGTGTAAGTAAACGTGCTTGATCTATCGCGACACGTGCTTCTGCAACGCGTTCCAGGTTGCCACCCAGTTTTAAAATTTCCTTGCCAAATGCAGTTCGGCTCATTCCACGATCAATCATCAGTTCAAGAGATTTTTCCGCAGCCCCAATACAACGCATGCAATGGTGAATACGACCTGGCCCTAAACGACCTTGGGCAATTTCAAAGCCTTGACCTGCACCACCAATAAAATTGGCTACTGGCACACGAATATTGTTAAAGCTGATTTCGCCGTGTCCATGTGGTGCATCATAATCACCAAATACAGGCAGCATGCGTTCAATTTTTACCCCTATTGTATCAATCGGAACTAAAACCATGGAATGCTGATGATGACGGTCTTTGCTTTCATCAGGAGTATGAGCCATAAAAATGATGATTTTGGCATTTGGATCCCCCAAACCTGACGACCACCATTTGCGACCATTTAAAACAATTTCATCACCGTCGATCACCGCCGTCGCCTGCATATTGGTGGCATCAGAGGATGCCACAGCAGGTTCAGTCATACAAAACACTGAACGGATTTTTCCTTCAAGTAGTGGCGTTAACCATTGTTGCTTCTGTTGTTCAGAACCATAACGCCATAATACTTCCATGTTACCGCTATCAGGTGCATTACAGTTAAATACGATTGGCGCAATTAAACTACGACCGGAAAGCTCGGCAATGTGTGCATATTCTTGAACTGAAAGTCCTTGCCCTAAAACAGGATCAGGCAAAAACATATTCCAAAGACCCGCTGCCTTGGCCTTATTTTTTAATATTTCAAGTTGAGTGGGCCATTGCCATGTTGTCCAGTCTCCCCCTTGATTGAGCTCATGAACATCATTCCAAAACTCGGTTTCAACCGGTTCAATTTCTTCCTTAATGAACTTTTTTGTTCTTTCAATATAATCCTGTGCACGTGCTGATAACTCAAACATGGCCAATTCCCTCAAAATATATATTATCTGATCTTTACAACAACATAACCCGAAAACTATTATGAATAAAATGATTTAATTCAATATCACACTATGAACAGTATTCATAATAAAGCCGTGATTGACCTGAGTGTTTTTCATCACATAGACATTAACTTATACCCCTTATTTATTGCAGTTTATGAACAAAAAAGCATTTCCAGGGCTGCACAGATTTTGTGTATCAGCCAATCTGCTGCCAGCCATGCCTTACAGCGTTTAAGACAACATTTACAGGATGATTTATTTGCGCGTGCCGGCAGTAAAATGTTGCCCACACCTTTTGCTGAACAGATTTATCCTATTATTAAAAATGCGCTTTTTGCGATTCAAAGCATTTCCATGCAAAAACAAAGTTTTGAACCAAGTATGGTGCAAACTTTGAAAATAGCAGTGCATGATGAAATTGAGCCGATGATTTTCCCCAAACTGGTGCAGCATTTTCAAGCTCTGAATTTAGAGATTCAATTTTTCAGTAGCAAACTCGACCGTAAAACCATTGTCACCGACCTGGCGACTCAGCAAATTGATTTTGTGATTGATTTAGAACAAAACTTTGGTGAAAAGATTCAATTTGAAAAACTGGTACAAGACCAGTTTATGATCTGCACCCAGCAGCAGAACATGAATGAAAAAATCTATCTGGCTTCACCGCATATTGGTGTTTCCTCCAGACGTACTGGTGTTTTACTGGAAGATATTTATCTAAATCGTAAGCAACTTTCCCGTCAGATTTTTTTACGTTGTCAGCATTACTCAACGGCGTTGCAAATCTTGCTACAAAATCCTGAAGTGGTTTTAACTATTCCTCAAAATTTGCTTAGCCATTTACAAGTTTCGACAGCATTAAATATTTTTACAGTTCCTGTAGACTTACCGCTAATTAATATGGGGATGTATTGGCATAAGGATTTGAAAGAGAATTCGCGGCATCAATTTTTGCGAAGCGAAATTTATAAAATTTTTGCTTAGGCTATTTTGATGGGAATACTAATTTACTTAGGCTATTTATGGCTGGTTTTGTTATGATGTGTCGATCTGAATCATGATTTATTTAAATTTAACCTTGTGCTGAATAAATAGCCGAAATGCTGAGCTGGCAAGGCTTTTAATGCTGTTTGGCTATTTCTCAACCCATCATTTTTTAGTATTTCCATTAATATAACAGCTCATTTTTTATCTTTTTATTGTTGAACTTTGTCTGCTGTTTTCAAGCCAAATTCTACAAATTTTATTTATGCTGGCGAACCTCTCCCCTATTTGGCTCATTGTCTTGGGCATGCTGCTTTGTGTAGCGTTGTTTTTTATTTTCCGAAAAATTAACGCTTACCTTAATGATGTATTTAAACCCTTCAAAAAAGGAAAAAAATACTGGTGCAAAGTCATTGCGGTAAGTGACGGCGATACCCTGACCTGTACGCGTTATAACTTGCGTCGCTCAGAAACCAAACTACGTTTTGCCTATGTTGATGCCCCTGAATCGAACCAAACTTATGGCAAGGAATCACAGCGCCTGGTCAAAAAAATGGTGTATTACAAACTGGTCAGGGTCGAAATTACCGATATCGATCGTTATGGCCGTTGTGTTGGAGTCATTTATCGTTTCAGACGCAATATCAATCAGGAACTGGTGAAGCGTGGCGCAGCTTGGGTTTATGAGGAATATATTAAAAATCCCACGCAAAAACAAAAATGGTTAGCCCTACAAAACCAAGCCAAAAAGCAAAAAAAAGGTTTATGGAAAAATTCCCGTCCTGTACGCCCGAGTGTTTATCGCAAACAAAATAAATAGGATTCCAATAGAAAAGATAATAATCACTAAAGATGGGGCTGAGTTGATCTCAACATATTAAAGATCACTGCTTAGCAAGGACAAAAGTGGCCTGCTTCTAACAGGCCACAGCTATCTTGTAGAATTAAATATAATAAGCCAACTGAACAAGCAGCCGGAACGCTCCAGCAATCAATGCCAAAGCAAAAAATCCACCTAGCCACAACACAATAAACCACTGGGTTTGTGAGAGTTTCATATTTGCTCCTTAATGATAGCCTTTATCACCAATGCGTACTTTGTCGCGGAATACCCAGTAAGACAAACCTGTATAAATAATAATGATCGGAATCAGCAGCAATGCACCAATCAGCGTAAATAGCTGGCTACTTTGTGGTGCTGCAGCCTCCCAAATAGTCACTGAACGTGGAATGATATATGGCCATAAACTGATTAGAAAACCCGTATAAGCCAGAAATACCAGTGCCAAAGTATAAATAAATGGACTCAGTTCCTTGCGTTGCTTGCAGGCACGTAAAGCCAGATAGGTAAAGACCAGTACAAGGATGGGTACAGGACTGAAATAAGTCAGTTGCGGCTGGCTAAACCAGCGCTCGGCAATTTCAGGATGAGCCAAAGGCGTATAAATACTGACACAGCCAAAAATGATGAATAAGGCAACAATCATCTTCGGCATAAGCTGAAACATTCGATTTTGCAGGTCTGCATCCGTTTTAAAGATCAGCCATCCACAGCCCAGTGTGGCATACAGCACCACCACACCTATACCTGTGAAGATTGAAAATGGCGTTAACCAGTCCAAACCACCACCGGTGTATATTCCATTGGTGGTTTTAATCCCTTGAATATACGCGCCCAATATAATGCCCTGGAAAAATCCGGTTAAAATAGAACCACCAATAAAGGCCATATCCCAAAGATGTCGGTTACGTCTGGATTTAAAACGGAATTCAAAAGCCACTCCGCGGAAAATAAGGGCCACCACCATCAGAATGATGGGCAGGTAGAGTGCAGAAAGTACCGTTGAATACACCAAGGGAAATGCTGCAAATAAGCCTGCTCCACCCAAGACCATCCAGGTTTCATTGCCGTCCCATACTGGAGCAACGGTATTCATCATCACATCACGTTCTTGTTGCGCTTTAAAGAAAGGAAACAAGATGCCAATCCCTAGGTCAAAGCCATCCAGCACCACATAAATCAGCACGCCGACAGCAATAATTACAATCCAGATAAAAGATAAATCAATCATTTGTCATTCTCCTGGTGATTGTCGAGAGGCTGACCATCCAACTCTTCATCAGTACTACCCAATGGACGATGTGAAGCTTGAATGACTTTTTCTTCACTATGCGGCACGAAATGAACAAATTCAGGACCTTTATGCATGATTCGAAGCATGTAATAAATACCAACTCCGAAAACCACGCAATACACTACAACAAAGATAATCAGGGTTAATCCCACCTGTTCTGCCGATACTGGTGATAAGGCATCTTTAGTCCGCATCACACCATAGACCACCCAAGGCTGACGTCCAACTTCTGTCGTAAACCAACCAGCCAACATTGCAATAAAACCGGAGGGTCCCATCAATAAAGCAAAGCGGTGAAACCAGGGACTTTCATAGAAACGACCGGTTCGTCTTAACCATAAACCGACAAGAGCCAATAGCAGCATCAGCACGCCCAGACCCACCATGATCCGAAAGCTCCAGAATACAATGGTGGAATTTGGCCGATCTTCAGGTGCAAATTCTTTCAAACCCTGAACTTGACCATTCATGGAATGGGTTAAAATCAGGCTTCCAACGTTTGGAATACCAATCGCATATTTGGTTTCTTCTGCCTGCATATCTGGAATTCCAAATAAATATAGAGGCATGCCTTCATTACGATTGGTTTCCCAGTGCCCTTCTATCGCGGCAATTTTTGCAGGCTGATACTTTAAGGTATTGATACCATGCAGATCTCCAATCAGAACCTGCAAAGGTGTAAGAGCCAAAATCATCCATAAAGCCATGGAAAAAGACGTTTTTACCAGTTCATCTCTACGACCTTTAAGCAAATGCCATGCTGCTGTCGCTGCGACCAATAAAGCGGAAACCAAAAATGCAGCCATTGCCATATGCGCCAAGCGATATGGGAAAGAAGGATTAAACACAATAGCCAACCAGTCTTGCGGCACAATAATGCCATTTTCAATGCTGAAACCTTGTGGGGTCTGCATCCAGCTATTGGATGAAAGGATCCAGAACATGGAAATACATGTGCCGACCGCCACCATGACCGTGGCAAAGAAATGTGCCCGAGGACCTACCCTCCCCCAGCCAAACAGCATAATGCCGAGGAATCCGGCTTCCAGAAAGAATGCTGTCAGCACCTCATAGGCCAGCAGCGGTCCAGTTACACTACCGGAAACACGCGAGAACTCACTCCAGTTGGTACCGAACTGGTAACTCATAACGACGCCTGAAACCACGCCCATACCAAAGGCAATGGCAAATATTTTGACCCAAAATTTAAACAGGTCCTGATAGACCGGATTTTGGGTTCTGAGCCAGCGCCACTCTAAAACAGCTAGAAAACTTGCAAGACCAATGGAAATAGCGGGGAAAATAATATGAAATGATACAGTGAAAGCGAATTGAACTCGGGCCAGTTCAAGTGCAGTTAGTCCTAGATTCATAACATCACCTTTTTAATTCGTTGATGTGGTGATTAAGCACCTTGCTACTCAATAGTACTCTGTTGTTGTTTTAATCTGATTCAGAATACCCTTAAATCTTAAACAAAGTATGTTGATTTATTATTGCTTGGCTTTGTAGCCAACTTGGAATTCAACTGATGAATGTGAATTAAAGTGACATTGCGCTTACTCAGCTATTTTAAGAATAAATCATTCTCTCTGATTGCTTGATACTTGAACAATCAACTAAAGAGGCATAAAGTTAAATTAATTTAGTTACCCTAGCTAACTATTATGCCAAATCCCCTTAAATTTCGTGCTTCATTGCTGCGCTGTGCACGCTTAATGAGCGATGAAATCAATACCATTTTACTTCCACATCAGTTGAATTATTCCTTGTGGCAGGTGCTCTATGTCATACAGCTTAAGCAAGGCTGTACCTCTATCAACATTGCGGAATATCTGAATGTTTCCAAGCCTTCGATTGCCAAACGGGTACATGCACTGATGCAACTGCAGGTTTTAGATCAGGTCGACACTGAAGATAAACGGCAAAAGAAACTGATCCTGAGCACTCAAGGTCAACAGCTTTTTGCCGCATGCTCTGAAAAACTGGATCTGTTTGAACAACAGCTGTTATTGCCTTTAGATCAGGCTGCTCAAAACAGCACCTTAAACACCCTGCATAAACTGATGGAACATCTGCAAGAGATGAAAGGTGGCCAGTCATGAGTGAAAATATCCCTTTATGGACCAGAAATTTTATTCTTGTCAGTTCGATTAACTTTCAGCTGGTGCTGACCTTTTATCTGCTGGTGGTGGTCATTGTCGGCTATGCCGTCGCTGAAATGGGTGCAACCACTGCTCAGGCAGGTTTGATTTCAGGTCTATTTATTGTCGGCACCCTGATTGGTCGTTTATTTGTCGGTAAGTTTCTGGAGCATTTCGGCCAAAAAACCACCTTGATTGTGGGTTTGATTGGATTTCTGATTTTTTCCGGATTCTATTTTATTCCCATGAATGTCACTGCCTTGCTGGGTGTGCGTTTCATGCATGGGTTTATGATGGGTATGGCATCGACTGTATTGGGCACTATCATCGCCCAGATTTTACCGCCGACCCGTCGTGGTGAAGGTATTGGTTACTATAGTATGAGCAGCACTTTAGGTACCGCGATTGGCCCGTTCCTGGCCATCTGGATGATGCTGCACGTCGGCTATACTGCGATTTTCGCCTTATCTAGCCTGGTCGCTATGAGCTGTTTAATCGTAGCTTTGCTGATTGAAGTGCCTAACTTGCCACAACATCCCAAAACCATTGAAACTCAAGTCAATGTGAAAAAACCGAGTTTTATTTCCCAGTTTATTGAAATGAAAGCTTTGCCGATTTCGATCATCATGCTATTGGCATCTATCTGTTATTCAGGAGTTTTATCCTTTATTAACTTCTATGCCAAAGAAATTGATCTGGTGGAAGCAGCTTCATTTTTCTTCTTGATGTATGCCATTGCCATTTTATTTTCACGTCCATTTACCGGCCCGCTGATGGATCGTAAAGGTGAAAATATCATTATGTATCCGGCATTTATAATTATGGGCCTTGCCCTGTATCTGCTTAGTCAGGCGCATAGTCCGTTCACTCTGTTGCTTTGTGCAGGTCTACTTGGTTTGGGTTATGGCAACATTCAATCGGTTTGCCAAACCGTTGTGGTAAAAAGTACCACACTGGACCGTATGGGCTTTGCTACCTCGACCTTCTTCATCTTCCTGGATGCAGGACTCGGCTTTGGTCCTTACTTTATTGGTATGGCGCTGGATTATATCAATTATGCTCAGCTCTATATGTATAGTGCAATTGCAGCCTTGTTCTGTATCGGTTTCTACTATGTGCTACATGGACATAAAGTGAAAAGCAACGCCATTAAAGCTGCTTAACGATATTGACGATAGCGCCAGGAAAAATTAAAAACTGTTGGCTAAATGCAAGAAATCCCCCATTTCATCAAGGGGGATTTCGGAAGATTATGAATTACTTAAATACTTTAAAACGGGTTGCATCATCAATATAATTTTTATCTTTAGCTTCGCCTTCTACTGAACCAAAGACCAGCTGAGCACGCAGTTTCCAAGATGCTGGAATATCCCATTCTGCATGAACCTGTTCGTCGACAATCGGGTTGTAATGCTGAAGTGATGCACCCAAACCTTCAGTATGTAAGGCAGTCCAGGTCGCGAACTGGGCAATAGCCGTTGAATGTTCTGCCCAAACAGGGAAGTTTTCCTCATAAGATGGGAACTGCTCTTGCAGGCCTTTAATCACATCCATATCTTCAAAAAATAAAACTGTGCCTACACCTGCAGCAAAGCTGTCCATTTTGGCACTGGTTTTTGCCGCACCTTCTTCATCTTTGGCATAAGATTTCAGTTTTTCTTTCACCAAGTCCCAAAATTTTTCATGTTGTTCATTAAACAGAATGACTGCACGTGAAGATTGCGAGTTAAACGATGATGGACTTTGCTTGATGGCATGCTTAATCAAATCAGTTAAATACTCTGGGCTTTGCTCTACATTTTTACCCACAGCATAAATAGTACGGCGTTTATTAATTAAATCTAAAAACTGATTCGACATTGAATGAAATCCTGTGATATTTCTTCGGGAAGATTTGAAACAACACACCAACACTGTTAAGAAAATGTGAACTATCAACTTTTATAACAATGCAGATGTAAATTTGTTGTGCTCTACCATATGCAATAATAATTCCAATTTCTAGTACATTTTATTGATAATTAAATCTTTAATTTTTTATATAGAATCCGGCAGATAACTTAAGTCTGTCTTTTTACAAGCAAAAACTACATAAAAAATCCCCCAATATTTGGAGGATTGTTATCGCATTTTAATGTGTTTTAGAATTTGGCATTCAACACATTTTGCGGAACTTTATGCTTCCACAGATCACGCAATGTTGGTAAATAGAATTTTTCACCAATTTCAACCAGTTCTGCATCAATCAATGCATGAATTTCGTGCATAAATAAATAATCTAATTCTACTGTTTTCAGCATCTTATTGGCTTTAGCAAACTCTTTACGCTTTTGCTGCGCAGTTTTAACCAGCTGATCGGCAAAATTTTTATTTTTAAATTGAGAAATCGCATTTAAACGTAATTCAATCACGCCCCAGCCACTGAGTAATAATTTGAACAATTCAAAGTCTTCAGTGGTCGATTCCCAGGTCATTTCATCCAGATTTTCATCGCTAGGCAGAACTGGAAGTAATAATTCCATCACACTTGGAAAAATCTTTTTAAAATTCAAAATAAATTTAACAGGATGCTCACCCGGATAATCCTTAAATTGCACCTGCTTTTGGATATCTGTTAAATAAATGGTGAGCATTGAGAAAGATCCTTAAATAAAACACTGTCTTGCAAAATTTTATTCAAACAAATGTCAAATAGAAATGAAAACAGAAAAAGAAAGGCATTTTAACAAGTATGTCAGTTAATTCAACGTCAAATTAAGCTTTATAAATCTCACTCCTTTGGGACATATGCCCTTATTTCGACATATAAATAAAAAAGCTTAATTAAAGCAAACCTTATTTCGGCCAGCATTTTTAGCTTTGTATAAACGTTTATCTGCTATTTCTAAAGCACTAATGAACTGAGATTCCGCATCTATTCGAGCTGCTCCAAAACTTACCGTAACTCTAATATTATTAATAAAAAGTTGATCTTCAATTTTTTTGCGTAAGCGTTCAACTAAAGCTAATGAAGATTTTTCGTCTGAACTTTGCAACAATATAATAAACTCTTCTCCGCCATATCTGCCGACAACATCACCTTGCCGAATATTGCATTTGCATATATCCGCAATTGTGCATAGGATTTTGTCCCCTACGGTATGTCCCCAGGTATCATTGATCATCTTGAAATGATCAATATCACACATCACAAGATAAACTTCACCATGCTGCAATTTTTTAAATAAGTCTTCTGTTTTTTCTAAAAAACCATTACGGTTATACAGCTGCGTTAAAGGATCTTTCAATCTTTCTTCGTTAATGATACTAAACTTTTCTTTTACAGCTACAGCTGAAACGACAATTGCAAACCACAGACTGATGAGTATATTTACAGCAATCATCATCATCCACCACTTTGTTGTGGCTAAGCTTACCATTTGCACATTTTGAAGGTATACAATAACGATTAAAGTTCTGATAACAGCATAAGCAACTAAGAGAAAGTAACTCAAGCATAAAAGCTTTTCCAAGACGTCTGTTCTTTTCAATAAAGCATACACTTTCGGAATTGCTAACGCCTCTAAGCATAAAATCACAATATTAATTGTAACTATGCGTGGCCATAACTGCTCATCGATATATTTGAAATATAAAAGAGAAGTCATAGCCACTATTATAAAAAGAGAAGCTACAAATATATTTAACTTGGAATTGGCTTTTAACAGCATTCCTTGTGCAATTGCCCAAGCCCCGCCTAAATAGAAAAGTGCAAACCATGGGGCAGTCAGTTTCAGTTGTACATTTGTCATCAGTGTCTGTGCACCTAATCCTACTGATGGCAAAATACAACTCAGACCCATCCACAATAAATATTTGGGAGCTTTAAACCATAAATGTGCAACAATAAAGACTGCACCAATGAGCATTAAGCAAATCGGGTAAACTAACAAAAAATACTGGGTATCTGGCAGGTTCACGGACTGAATGACACCTAGAGCTGTGTAGTTTTTATTCTAAATTGTTTAGCTAAAATTATTCAATAAATATTTATTTTTAAAAATAAAAGCTGTATTTTTTATCATTCCTGCTCTTAAGTCGTTTGTTAATTTACATTTTATCTAATTGCCGGGTAGAAATGCTAAGAAGTGTCCAATAATGAAATATGTAATCGTACTTAAAATTGTGACTACACGTATGGTCTGGTTAGGTCATCCCCCCTAAAAATAATAAGACCTAAAAGTAGAATTTTCTCTTAAAATACAAGCAGAAAATTCTGCATGAAAATATCTAAATTTACTGACAGCCAGATCATGTCTATTTTGAAACAGGCGGAGTCTGGCACACATGTAGCTACCCTTTCTCGTGAACATGGCATGAGTCCTTATGCAGCGGTGCTGCTCAGGCATTACAATCATGAAAGACCACATCAGGCCAATAAAGGAAAGCCTCTTTTAATTGCTGCTTAACTTCTACTTTTAACTTCGGTTATTTATGGGAGGATTAGCACTCCAAGCCCAATTTGATAACTGTTTGTATGGTAGGTAAATTTATGCGTATTAAATAAAGCCCACCTTCGATGGGCTTCGACTTTCTGCTTGTTCACTATAAATCTGTACCAACAAACACACTTTCAATAAAAGCATCTGCATCATGATCATCGAGTACTTCAATGTTTACGTCTAAATGAATAACTTCAACCCCAGTCTTGTCTTTAAATTCTGCGAATTTTCGGGTAAGAAACTCTTGTATTTCATCTTCAAGCTTAATTCTTTCAATGCGATATTCTTTTAGTGCTTCTTTCACAGACAACCCCCATGGGCTTTTAATTATGCAATTAATTTAACATAAAGATGAAAAAAGCCCACCATTTGGCGAGCTTTTAAGTCAAAACATCAAGCATAGTCAATCATCAGCCGTTAATTTCTAAGTATATTGTACGCATATATCCCCAGATAAAAATCACTGATGATCACTTGATAGCTGTTCCAGCCTTTAGATGCTTATTTCACGTTAGGTGAAACCATATTTTCCGGAATCACCACAGCATCAAACTGTTCCGCAGTCACCAGATTCAATTCGACTGCGACCTGTTTTAAGGTTTTGCCTTCCTTATAAGCCGTTTTGGCGACTTTGGCTGCATTTTCATAACCAATAACAGGATTTAAGGCAGTGACTAACATGAGTGAATTATGCAGGAAATGATCAATTTTTTCCCGGTTTGGCTCAATGCCAACGGCGCAATGGTCGTTAAAGCTGTTACATGCATCGCCCAGTAACTGAATCGATTGCAACAGGTTAAATGCAATCACCGGCATAAACACATTCAGCTCAAAGTTGCCTGAAGCTCCAGCGACATTAATTGTCGTGTCATTCCCCAACACCTGTGCCACCACCATGGTCATCGCTTCACTTTGGGTCGGATTAACCTTGCCCGGCATGATGCTTGAACCCGGCTCATTTTCAGGAATAAGGATTTCACCAAAACCACAACGCGGGCCACTGGCCAGCCAGCGAACATCATTGGCAATTTTATTTAAACTTGCGGCCAATGTTTTTAAAGCTCCAGAGGCAAACACTGCAGCATCCCGTGCTGCCAAAGCTTCGAATTTATTTGGAGCCGTTACAAATGGTAAACCTGTTAAAGTCGCCAATTGTGCCGCTGCTTTTACTGCATATTCAGGATGTGCATTTAAGCCTGTTCCGACTGCTGTGCCCCCCAAAGGCAATTCATATAAACCCAATAAGGCATAATGCAGACGTTTTAAGCCATGATCAAGTTGTGACACATAGCCACTAAATTCTTGCCCCAGTGTTAAGGGCGTTGCATCCTGTAAATGGGTACGGCCAATTTTCACAATATCAGAAAATGCTTGCGATTTAGCCTCTAAAGTATCGCGTAAACGTTGCACCGCAGGAATCAGCAATTCATTGATTTGTAGGCTTGCGGCCACATGAATGGCGGTTGGAAAAGAATCATTGGTCGATTGTGCACGATTGACATGGTCATTGGGATGGACCGGTTTTTGCGAACCTAAAGGATTGCCCAGTTTCTGATTGGCAATATTGGCTATCACCTCGTTGCAGTTCATGTTACTTTGCGTACCAGACCCGGTTTGCCACACCACCAGTGGAAACTGGCTATCCCACTTTCCGGCAATCACTTCTTCTGCTGCATTGACTATATAGTGTGACAATTCATGCGGAATTTGATCTAACTCGGCATTGGTAATAGCTGCTGCTTTTTTTACCAGACCCATCGCCCGAATCATCGGTCGCGGTAAACGTTCTTGGCCAATTTTAAAGTTTTGCAAACTACGCTGTGTTTGCGCACCCCACATTGCTTCACTGGGAACTTCAACATCGCCCATGGTGTCATGTTCAATACGTGTTTGCATGTTCAACCTCATATCCATGTAGTGTTATTACTTAAGCCAATTCATTAGTTTTGCCATATTTAATGATCTTAATCAAACATATTATAATTGTAAATGATTATTATTTACATACTGCACTTTGTTTCTCAGCTGCTTTAATTTCCCTTCAGTGTTTGTTGATAAAAACGCCAGGCATCTTCAATAATTTGGGTAATGGTGCGCTTAGGTTGCCATTTTAAAATTTCATGGGCTTTGCCTGAGGTCGCCCCCACCTGATCCAGTTCAGCATAAGTATAAAACGGCGCATCAATGGTTTTAATTTCAGTCTGGGTGACTTTTGAAACTTCACTGAGCAAGGCTCGAATGGACATATTTTGTCCTGCAAGATTAAAAGCATCACAAGTATAAGGCTGAGCCCTTAACCATTGTAGAGTTGCGAAAATGGCATCACAGCAATCCAAGACATGCAAAAAGCTGCGCTCAACAGTACGATCCAGGGTTTGGGCCTGCTGTCGTAGTTCAATATAATCACGTTTTCTCGCTGCAACCTGTAAAGCCAGTGGAATAATGTTTTTCGGCAATGGCGCAACAAACTCCCCGAGCACGGCATGTTCAAAAGCTCCGGCAATATTGCACAATCTTAAAATGGCAATTTTCCATTCATTGTCGGTCAGTGCGGTATCGCGGATAATTTCTTCCGTCATCTGCTGCGATTTGATATAGGGATTGGGGTAGGAATAATTAAACGGCGTATCTTCGGTCAGAATTAAGCTGGACTGACCATAGACTGCCAAACTGGATAAGTGAATTAAGGTTCGAATGCCTGTACGCTGCATAGATCGCAGCAAACTCATAATACAACTGACATTATCGTTATAATATTCCAGCGGTTTAAGCGCAGATTCTTCTATTGATTTAAAACCAGCGGTGTGAATAACGGCTTCTACAGAATATTGTTCAAAAACTTTGTTTAAGGCGGGTGTATTACGGATGTCAATTTTGACAAAAGGCACATACATGCCGGAAATGTACTCAAGTCGTTCTAAGGTTTGTAAAGTTGCATTGGATAAATTGTCAACAATGATGACTTCTTGTCCATGAGCCATCAGGCTTAACGCAATATGTGAGCCTATAAAGCCTAAACCACCAGTCACTAAAATCATTGTATAGATACTCCTTATAATAATCAGTACCTTGCAATTCATTGGTGTAATTTTGGTGTTTACAACAACTTATCCACAGATATTAAAAGCAAAAAACCGACTCAAAATTCTCTTGAGTCGGCTAATCTGCAAGAGCACTATAGCACCATCTTAAAGATTTGGAATATTGCATGTGTTGCAGTTATGGCTATGAACTGTATATTGTTTATGAAAAAAATAAAAAACTTATTCAATGAATGGTGAGGCTCATCAAAAGGAATAAAAATGAAAACATGGAAATACTTTTACATAGAACACACGATAAGACATGATCTTAGCCAAACAACTAAACACAGATAGCCATCTTTGTTGTTTTTTATTGCGAAGTATATGCACCATCGACCACATACTGACTGCCTGTCACAAATGAAGCATCATCAGAGAGCAGAAAGGCAACGACCTGAGCGACTTCTTCCGGATAGCCTGCTCGACCAATAGGATGTAATTTCACCATCTCTACCTCATCAATCTCAGCACTTAAAGGCGTTTTAATATAACCAGGATGTACTGAATTAATGCGAATACCTTGATCCGCATACTCTAATGCCGCTGCTTTTGTTAATCCGGTAATACCATGCTTTGCAGCCACATAGCCAGGAATATTTTTAAACCCGATTAAGCCTGCAATTGAAGAGGTATTAACAATCGCTCCACCTCCTGCAGCCAATATTGCAGGAATCTCATAACGCATGCTATAAAATGCTCCGTTTAGATTAACATCAAGCACACGATGCCACCCATCAATGCTCAATTCTGCAGTTGGGTTAAGCTCTCCCAGAATTCCCGCATTATTGAATGCTAAATGCAGTGCGCCATATGTGCTGACAGCAAATTCAACCACTGCTTTCATATCTTCAGGCTCAGCTATATTAGCTTTATTTGCTACAGCCTTCCCACCTAAAGACACGATCTCATTAGCAACTTTATGAACAGTTTCCAGGTTAATATCTGAAACCACCACACTTGCGCCCTGTTGGGCCAAAAGCATAGCGGTACTTTTGCCAATACCAGAACCAGCTCCAGTAACTAAGGCCACTTTATTATTGAATTTATTTGACATAATTTTTTCCATTTCTAATTTTAAGCGTAAGTCGCAAGACTTTGTAATGTTCAGCATCTCAATTCTTTGTTGAGACTGGGTCTATCATACTATTCCTTCAAGGCTGGCAATGTTTTTTTACTGAATAATTCTGCAGCCGAGGTATGGACCCCAAATGGCTGACCATCCTTGAAGCCCTGAATGCCACCGAACTCTTCAGAGGAGTAATTGCGTACCTGTGGGGCTTTAGCTAGTTTTGCACCCTTACAAAGTAAAAATCCCTCTGGTGTGAGAGATCGTGAAGACTACGATGGTGCAAAATCACCAATTTTGATGTGTATCGAATGTCGATTCATATATTTCAGCCATTAAAAAAACCACCGTAGACCTAGTACACGCGCGGTTTATATGCAGTAATACTGCTCGGCTATTTAATCAACAAAAAATTTATAATATTTAAATCAAAATTTTACTTTTTGTTATATTATTCACACAATTTTCAAATAACATTCACTGGCTGAAATGCTAAAAATTAAAATAAAACAATATAAATCAATATTTTATGAAAAACCAATTAATGATTAATTTAATATTAAAAAACCCGCTTAATCTGGGGTGTGATTAAGCGGGTGTAGTTCTTGATCGCCATTTTATTGTTTTTATTAACGTGCTTTCTCTTTAATGTGGTTAAAAAATTACCACTCCAAAGCAAATTACAAAGTATAAAAAATATGTATAAATAGTTTCCGCTTGTTTGCTTTGAGTTATTTTTTGGTTTTTTATCAGACAATAATCATCATTTTTTAATCAATTTCAACTGCACCATGAAAGCGAAATTTTAAGAATCAGAGCATTGCTTCCCCATGAATAAATCTTGATTCAGATCAGATTAAATAAAATCCATAAAATTTTTATGGGATTAACTGATCATCTAATACGCAAATATAAAAAATTCTTATTTACTTTATTAATTTTTCAATATAAAACAAAAACTTAGACAAAAATCATTTATAATTTAAATGCTTGTATAAAAAACACTTATGTTTACTTAATTTTTTATTACCGTAATCTGTATTTGACAATAAAAAATACCTCGGTGAAATTCCTAATTGCAAGCTCGTGCGACATCGAGTTTGCAGTTTTTTTTACCTATTTTTACTAAAATAAATGAATTTTATCTTTTGATAGTAAATATTAAAAAATCCAGATCAATGACCAGGCTTGGCCTGCTTTTTCTTTCAATCCCCAACCCGATATGAATTTAAGCGTATACTAAGGCACCAAAAAAACGGCGCGCGGATAGTGCGCTAAATGCTGTGTGGCTTCGACTGTTCGTTTGCTTGAGAAATAATATGTTTATCCGTTTTGCCCTGAAACTCAGCTTGGCCACACTTTGTTGCCTTTCCACTGAAATTTATGCAAATACCGCACTCAATCAGGCAACGCTCAGCAGTTATGATTATGACAATGACATTTTCCATCCGGTTCGGGCGCAAAATGGTATGGTCGCCTCCGAACATGAAATCGCCAGTCAGGTCGGTTTGGACATTCTGAAACGCGGTGGCAATGCGGTCGATGCAGCCGTTGCCGTTGGATTTGCCTTGGCAGTGGTTTTACCACATGCCGGTAATCTAGGTGGTGGCGGTTTTCTGATTTTGCATGATACCCAATCTGGTAAAAATATTGCACTGGATTTTCGTGAAATAGCTCCACGTCGTGCATCACGGGATATGTATCTGGATGAAAATGGCAATATTATTGCCGGAAAATCGCTGTATTCACATGATGCCATCGGAGTTCCTGGCACAGTCGCAGGTCTAGAATATGCCCTGAAAAAATGGGGAAGCTTGCCCCTCTCAGAGGTGATCGCCCCTGCAATTCAACTGGCGGAAAACGGAATTCTGGTCAGCCATTCTTTGGCCAAAATGCTGAATGCAGCTGAAGATAAATTAGGGAAATGGCCCAGTTCACGTACTATTTTCTTTCAAGCCGATCGGCCTTTACGCTATGGCGAACGTTTGGTTCAGCAGGATTTGGCGCATTCCTTGCGATTAATTAGCCAACAAGGTAGCCGCGTATTTTACCGTGGTGAAATCGGCGACAAAATTATTGCACAAATTCAGCAGCATCAGGGCATCATGCAAAAAAGTGATCTGCATGCCTATAAAATTATCGAACGTCAGCCCATCATAGGCAATTATAAAGGCTATCAGATTGTCACCATGCCACCGCCAAGTTCCGGCGGTGTACATCTGGTACAAATGCTAAATATTTTAGAACAATTCCCCTTGCAACAGTGGGGAGCAAATAGTGCCCAGACCCTGCATTATCTGGTCGAAAGCATGAAACTGGCCTATGCCGACCGGTCTAAATATCTGGGAGACCCTGATTTTGTGCATGTGCCTGTGGCAGGTCTTAGTTCAAAGCCATATGCGAAAATGCTGGCTCAGCAGATTTCCGCTACCACAGCCCGTCCTTCGGCATCCATTCAGCCCAACAACCCAATCCCCTATGAAAGTGACCAAACCACACATTATTCTGTGGTCGATCAACACGGCAATGCGGTTTCGGTGACCTATACCCTGAATTTCAACTTTGGCAGTGGTATTGTCGCAGCCGGTACCGGTATTTTACTCAACAATGAAATGGATGATTTTTCAGCCAAACGCGGTGTACAGAATGCTTTTGGTTTAATTGGCGGAGATGCCAATGCCATTGCTCCCCATAAACGTCCCCTGTCTTCAATGACACCGACAATTGTATTGAAAGACCATAAAGCCTGGCTGGTCACCGGCAGTCCGGGAGGCTCCCGAATTATCAGTACCGTGCTACAAACTCTGATCAATAGCATCGATTTTCAGATGAACCCGGCTGAAGTGGCGGCGGCACCACGGATTCATCACCAGTGGTTACCGGACGAAATCCGTGTGGAAAAAGGCATCAGTGCAGATACCCTCGAATTATTAAAGCAAAAAGGTCATAAGATTGTGCAGAAATCCACCATGGGCAGAACCCAGACCATCCAAATTCTGCCGGATGGCATCTATGGCTATTCTGATCCACGTAATCCGGATGGCGCAACGCGCGGATATTAAGGGTTACCAGAAACAAACATCATTGGCTTTTACTGAGCCAAAAAATATATTCACAGAAAGTTGACCGATCCCTTTCTAATTTAACTTTCTTTTACCTCAACAATGGGTTTATTTAACGCCAGTATACTTTTTGAAACATCACCAAAAATTCTATACGCTTAGTTGTTAAACAAGCTTAAATAAAAAAGTAATATATTAAGCATACCTTAACGATCAAATACTACGGATAGTATTCGATCGCACAGACCCACTTCGGTGGGTTTCTTATTTCTGAAACACTAACTGGTTATTCTTTACCCAAGGTCTCATATGAAAGACGATACCTGTAATAACTAAGCAAGACCTATCTCAACAACCCACCATGAGTGGGTTTTCTTTTGCCTATTCTTGCTTATAATTTATTTACCAATAAAAATAATTACTTGAGAATTATATCAGAGCTTCTTCCAAGTCATGATGCTGGTTACATTGGCACTTTTAGCTTTACCATAGACTTTCATTTGGTCTCCAGCAGCATTTAAACTGGCATCAATATCATATATACGCCCATCCTGCGTATTAATCCAAAGACCCTTGTTAAATTGTTTATTGCTAGTATCAGCAACAAGACCTTTAAGAGCTTCCATTCCAAAAATTGGCTGATTCTTCAGTTCACCTTGGCATTTGCTACATACTTCAGAACTAGCAACACCAGGTAAAGGTCGATTTTTAGTAATGACAGCACTGTACTGTTGTGTTTTAGAATTCTTACGAATTACGATGTCTGAAACATAATAACCAGTACGATCATCAATAACTTTCCAAGTGCCGATTAACGGATCGAATGGCATAGCAGCTAATGGATTGATTAGCCCAAAAAATAATGCAATAGCAGCAAAAAATTTACGGTTCATAAAAAGTATTTACAATTCAAAGAAGTAAATAAGCACGGCTGTGCTCAAAGTTGGCGAGAGTATAACAATTATTTTTATATTAAGACATTAATTTCATTAGAATTAAATATATATTTGATAGCTATTTCAAAAACTAATTAAAGATTAAAATCAAGATATCATCTTTAAATCACAATTTAGCACCCTCCTTATTTTTACAACGCTCAATTACTATCAAGCCAAGACCAAAGAAACCATAACATGTAATAATGAAGTAACGCCCCCACCCATCCCAGTGATGGGTTTTCTTCTGAAAAGGTCAGCATTGGTGTAGATCTGGTTCAGATTACTTTTTATTTTATCGATAATGTAAAAAAAGGAAGAAAATACGGGGAATTTCATGCAGATTAAAAATAGGTTTTAGCACATCTCATTTCCCATTAAATAAATAAGATATTGTTTTTTAATAATTATTTTTAAAATAATTTTAACATTTGGTGCTGAATTCTTTAGATACTACCTAAAATCATTGTATACTACCCTTTTCTTATGAAGTTTGGATGCATCAATATTGGATTGGGCATTCTTCAAGTGAATTTCGATGAGTACCTTATTACTAATTACCTCTGCTCCAACCTCAATCTATGCCTGGCATGCCTTGGGTCTGGCTCAGGTCTTGCACGCTAAAAACCAGGCATTCCGCGTGTTCTTCTATCAAGACGGTGTAGCTGTAGCAAATGCCTTGCAATGGGTTCCGGATGATCAGCGTAACTTGACGGAAGAATGGCAGAAACTGGCGATTCGCTTACCGGTATGCGTGAGTGCTGCTTTGGCGCGTGGTATTAGCGATGAGGAAAACGCCAAACGACATCAGATTAGCCAACACAATCTTGCACAAGGCTTTGAACTGGTTGGTCTGGGTGAACTTGCCGATGCAGTGCAATCAACACAACGTCTGATTCAATTCTAAGACGATATTTTTTGGTCTTTGTTGCTTTTAAAAGGTAAATTGTGTGAAATCTGTACTCGTTATTCTGACCCAAGCCAATCTGGCCAATCTGCAGGTGCATGAAAGCCTGTCGGCCACGATGGTACTAGCAACTTTTGGCTGTGAAGTTAAAGTCTTACTGCAAGATGCGGCCTTAAGTTTACTCCATGCAGAACTGCCATTCGATCAGCTTAAACATGCCTTTAAATTGGCATCCAATATGGTCGATAGCTTTGAATTTTATGACCTTAGCCCGATTTTGATTGAAAACAAACATCAACATTCACACTTTGTGGCCAATGCTCAACAGGATATTAAATTTGTTGAGTTGAATCCTGATTTCATTCAAAGTTTTGATTTTGTACTGTACTGGTAAAGTTGAAGAGTAAACTGATTATGTCGAATAAAAGCTTATATTTGGTGCAAAGTACTTTTTCAGCGACCCCGAATGTTTTGAGCAAATTGCAACAGGTTTATAGCCCTGAAGATACGGTTGTGATGATGGGTGAATCAGTCCTGCAACTGCAACATCCATTTCTGCAACAATTGAACAAGGTGTATGTACTGGACAACGATGCAGAAATCCTGGCGGGACAAAAAACCGAAAATTTACAGCTGATTTCTTATGCAGAATTTGCAGATATTTGCCTGAATCATAACCGCTGTATTCGCTTGAACTAATTTGAGATTAATAATGAATTTAGAACTCGATCAAGATGGTCACTTAGTCGATTACACTATCTGGAATGAAGCGGTTGCTCAAGAATTGGCAAATACTTTGGAGCTGCAACTTACAGCATGGCATTTTGAAGTTTTACATGCCGTGCGCCAGTTCTATCAACAGTTTGGACATTCACCAGCCACCCGTCCACTGATCAAATTCCTGATGAAAACCGTCAGTGCTGACATCAATAATGCAGTCTTACAAGATCAATTTAATACCGGTTTGGTGGCACGTCATTTAAGCCGTCTGGCAGGCATCCCTAAACCGCCGAATTGCCTATAAATCCTGAGAAAAGATTTAAGCCTGTATTTGATATCGTTCCAGATAATCAAAATAATCTTGCGTCATTTCAGGTTTCACCTGTTTGGCATGAATAGTTTCATTACATTCTGAACACACCAGTTTTGGCGTCATTTTATGACCGCAGCTTTTATGCACATATTGCAAAGGCTGCCCAAAACCTTCATGCATCCATTCATCTGCCCAATGCGCCATAGACATTAAGATAGGATACAGCGCCAACCCTTTTTCTGTTAAACGATATTCATAACGTTCCTGTCTTTGAACATAGGGCGTTTTCACTAAAATATCATTTTCAACCAGTCTTTTTAAACGCTCGGACAAGACATGACGGGTGATGCCTAAATCTTGCTGAAAAGAATCAAAACGGCGGGTGCCCAAAAAGGCATTGCGTAAGATCAATAATGTCCAGCGATCACCAATCACCGATAAGGTTCTGGCAATTGAACAAGGCTGTTCGCCTATGTCGTCCCATTTCATAAAGAACATCTCATAAAGAAAAACATCAACAAGAAAGTTTAAGCAAGAAAAGTACCGTATTCCTTGCGATATTAAAAGGATTGCATGCTTAATCCAGTAAATAGCGAAACAAGACTTTGATCAGATTGAACTTATTTAAAAATCTAGCTCATTAATCCTTGTATTTTTCTACAGATTTCTCATATTTCAAGCTGTGCCAACTGGACTAAAAATGTATTTCATTTTGATTTTCCTCAATAATTTTTAACCATGCCCGTGTTGCAGGATTCATGGCAACAGTGGTATTCCAGGCCATGCTCAGCGTCCAGTTCAGATGAGGACTTTCCAGTATGCTGATGTTATATTTTTCCAGATCCAGCTGTTCACAATAAATTTTCGGTAATAAAGCAATCCCGACATCCGACTCGACCATTTTGGCGATGAAGTCCCATTGGCTACTTTTACACACCACATGCGGTTCAAAACCGACGTAATTCGCAGCCTGAATAATCATATTGTTTAAACTGAAGGAATCATCATAAAGTAAAAATGACTCTTCTTTTAATTCAATCAATTTCACAGTTTGTCGGTCTTTCCACTGGGTTTGTTTCCGGGAAAGCAAACATAAAGGTGAATCCATAATCGGGATGCCGCTAAGTAGTGGTTTTAAATGCCCCAGTAAAATGCCGACATCGACTTTTTTCGCCAAAATTGCATCTTCAATCGCAGAAGCACCGACTTCCAGAAAACTTAATTCTATATGTGGATATTGCTTGTGAAATTTGGCAATTAAACTACTGAGTAAAACAGAACCTAATGGTGGTAAACCCAGGGTTAATTTTCCCTGTTTCAGCTGCCGGATTTTAGACACCGTTTCAAAGATTCGTTGTTGTTGTTCCAGTATGACCAACGCATGTTGATAAACCTGCTCCCCCGTATAGGTTAAGGTAACATCCCGTTTACGACCGGCATCGCCCTTATGAAATAAAGGCACGCCAATTTCCTGTTCCAGGTGATGTATGGCTTTACTGATGGTGGGTTGGGTAACACACATCTCTTCAGCTGTTCGGGTAAAACTTTGCAATTGCACAATTTTAACGAACATGGTCAGACTCTTGATATCCACCTATCATTCCATTTAAGCATAATCTTTTTTTTATTATTCATAATATAAACAGTGGGTCAAATTTAAAATATAGCTACGCTTTTATACCTCCTGATTATGTCTACCTCCTTACGTTCTCCTCAATTGATTTATATGGCCCAAGTTGTGCTACAGCTCAGTGTACTGATCCTGATTTGGTGGGCTTCTTCCTTGATTCAACAAGCGCTTAATTTACCGGTTTCTGCTGGGGTTATTGGCCTGTTACTGGTTTTAATCGCTTTACTGAGTGGCCTATTTAAACTGCAATGGATCAAAACTGGTTCAGATTTTATTCTCGGTGAACTGGTCTTATTATTTATTCCCTGTGTGGTTGGCATTATTAAATATAAAGACCTGCTTTTGACCCAAGGCTGGCAACTAATTTTATCGGTTGTAATCGGTACTTTCTGTGTGATGCTCGCTACAGCCTATAGCGTATATTTCGGTTTTAAACTGGAAGCTCGTTTCAAGCATAAATCGCATACCAAACACCTATTAGAGCAGGGAAAATAATATGAATTTGACTGCACTTCTGTGTTTTATCGGAACACTCATCTGTTATGTACTGGTTAAAAAACTGCATAAAAAATATCCCTACATGCTGTTGGCGCCGGGTATTTTCGTTCCCTTAATTCTGGTGATATTGATGCTGCTGTTCAATATTTCCTATGACACCTATATGGTCGAAAATCAGTGGCTGATCTGGATGTTAGGGCCTGCAACTATTGCCTTTGCCATTCCGATTTATGAATACCGTCAAGTGATTAAAGCACATGCACTGTCGATTAGTTTAGGCATTGTGGTTGGCATGATTGTCGGTGTGATCAGTTCATTTTATCTGGCAAAATTATTTCATTTTGACCAGTCCACTTCTTATAGTTTAATGGCACGTTCCATTTCTACACCTTTTGCCATGGAATTAAGCGCAAATATAGGCGGTTCAGTTGAACTGGTGATTTTATTTACCATGATTACCGGGATTGCTGGCGTTGCAATGGGAGATATGCTCCTGCTTGCACTTAAACTCAATTCACACTTTGCTCAAGGTGCATCTTTTGGTAATGCAGCGCATGGTTTTGGGACCAGTAAAGCCTTTATGCGCCATCGTGAGGAAGGTGTGGCGGCGTGTTTGAGTATGGTGCTTGCAGGCGTATTTATGGTGCTGCTGGGACCCGGCATTATTCATTTTGTTGTCAATTTTCTTTAATTTTTTAGAGCATGCTTGACCCCATGCTCTAAAAATATCATTCGATTAATAATCAATAGAAACCGAAATTCGATCTCTATAATCTCCTGCAGCCAGGCTAGCCAAATTCACCGTGCCTAAATTGGCAACGATAATATAGCTATGCTTGGCCTTTTCTTTCTGATTTTTTAACAACTGCCATTGTGAACCTGCATCACCAGATAATTGATACTGAACATCAATATAATTTTTTAACTTTGAAAGTGTTGCTGCAGCATCATTTTTTAAAGTGCTTTTGCCACTTGCATCCACTAGATTTTGGCTATCAAAGCGAATATTAAATTCCGAATCACATTTAATATCCAGCTGTACGGTGGATGTACTTGCAGATGTCGGTTGAAGTCTTATAGTTCCAGCCCCCGTATCGAAAATGGTACATACAGCAAAAGCTTGTGAACAAATGAAATAAAAAGTGCTGTTCACTAAAATTTTCAGGATTATCAATTTCATATGCTCACCTATTTACACACTAAAGTTCGTGGAATATCACCGGATTCATCCACTTTTAAATCTAAAGTTACATGGCATGATTCAGTTGCTGAAATTTGAACGTTTAAAATATGTTGCCCATTGATTAGACCATAAATTGTCACGATGTCATCACTCGCAATCGGATAAATATCTTCTTTATTTTCATCTACCGTCACCTGACTGCCTTGAGCCAAACTTTGCCCCTGTGCATTGACTAATTTAAAGCTGACTTCACGTGTACGTACGACTGGAAATTCCACAACATACCCCCGTTTGTTCAGTGGCATAATGGTTTGACGAGACGTGTTTACCTTGTCTTCAATTTGCAGCTGGTTCTCATTAAATGAAAGATGCTGGTTGGTATACACAATTAAATCATGGACAAATATTTCACCATACTTGTTGGTTTTACCAATAAATAAATCATTACGATATACATCAACATTTGGACTATCGGTTACTTTGACCAAAGAAAATCCATTATTGACGGATTTGGTTAAATCCACACTACGCCCCAGCCAGGTCAACGCACCATGGAACGTTGCGCTATAACTGTTATTACTTCCTGTCTGTAAATACTGTAAATCTAAATCACCTACTTGCGTTTTAAGACGTGTCGCCACATTTCCGGTATATTGCTCATTTGCTCGTCCAGCCCCGATCGCATAATCTACACCAACTGCATTGGAGGTATTTTTAACAAAAGTTAGATTACTGGAATCTGAATCAGTCTGATTAAAATACGCTGCATGTTTATCGTCAAAACGATAACTGAGCGATAAGTCGATACGATGGTCATTTTGATCGCCTGCATCATAACTAAATCCAACAGACATACTTAAATTGTCAAATAAAGTACGGCTGGAACGCAGGGTAAAAATGCGTTGATCATCGCGATCTGTCACTTTTCTATAATTTTGTTCAACATAACTAAAAGATAAATTCCCCAAAACAGGAATTCCAGATTTAGACAAATAAATTAAGCTTTCCCGTTCAGGCAGAAATTGATCCTTGATGTCTTCCATACCTAACATGAGAAACTTTGGACTATAATATTGCGTCTTTAAACCCAGACTATATTTATCTTTATCTCTTTTAAATTCTGTACTTACCGTATATCCATCGCCCTTTTTCGCATGACTATAAGCAGAGTTCAGTTCAAATAAACCTAATTTATATAAATACTGACTCCACAATAGTCCTGTACTTTTTAAATCATGGCTATAATCAATGACTGTCCCCAAAGTCGTTTTATCTGTGATTCCACGTCGATAATATGCACTACCAAACCATTCACGATAGTCATCACTTTCTTCACTATAGTTATAGCGTAACTTGCCACTGGAAAGACTATAGTCAGCTAGACCTTGCTTTAATAAGCGTTCACTCACAAAAATAGGGATATTCTGTACAGTCTTATTGCCCATAATATCCTGGACCACCATTTCTGCACTGCCTAATCCGCGAAAATTAATATTACTATCAATATTAAATTCACCTGGGTTTATTTTAGAATTATAGGCTTTATTACCATTGATAATTAAATCAATGGTAGATGGAACCAGTGCACTGCCTTTAAAAGACGGCGTATTCCAATAGACAAAATCTGGTCGTGAAGTGAAATTCGTACCCCAACGAAAACCACCAAAATAATAAGACTGAGATATGCCAGTATTGGTACTGACATTATCACCCAGTTGTAAAGTGGTTAATTTTTTTGGAAATTCAAATACTAAAGATGTACTTAATCGTGTATTGGTTTTGAAGTCTTCTCCACTATTTTCAAATTTTTTGCGAAAAATATGACTGCTATTAAAAAATGTATTTTTCCAAAAAATACCTAAGTCAGTCACAGCATTGGCTTGCTTGGAATAGTCACCTTCTTGATAAAAGGCATCGTAATTTATAAATCCACCTAAACCCGGTAATTCTGGCAGTTGCATTTCAGCATTTTGAATATGTTGCCCTTGCATATAATGGGTCGGAATATTCACTTTAAGTAATTGTGAATCTATATCTTCAACTACGTTAATATCCGCTTCAGAAATAAGACAATATGGAACTCCCATTTGGGTAATTTGCTGAAATTTGGCAGTATCCATAAAATTGGCTTGTAATACATTGCACTCAATATATTTTTTTTGATCTACGACTGTCAGTACAGCATCTTGCTGTTGATCTATGCCATTAATCCATAATCCAAGAATTGCATCTTGATGTACTTCTTCGTTATCTTCAGCCCCCAGCACTGCATTTGCTGATGCATGAGCTGGTCGAACCATAAGCAAAAGCGCAAGGAATATCAGATTATATTTGGGTTTACCCATATATTCTATTGCTCCGAAATATCATAAATAACGGATTTTTTTGAGTTAGCAGATGCCATAACAAACTTTAATTGTTTTAAAGAGGCTGGATGAAACCCTTCCAAAGGAATAGAAATTTGACGATCTGGCAAAACATATTTCATCATATCTACATCTTTTAATACCTTGCCTGATGCATCTTGAATACTAAATTTAGTCATTTGAAAATGTGCTTTACCGTTGTTTTTAGCCACTAGAACAGTATTGTTTTTTGAGTCCTTAACAAAATTAAAAGACATGTCAGGTTGGAAACCATTACCTACAAATACCGGCACACTAAAGTTCAACGCAATACTCATGCCTGTTTTTTGTAGAGCTGATGGAATTTCAATGAATTTCACCCTCCAAGTGGCTTCTTGTTTTAAATTCATGGCTTCAATAGATTGACGAAATCCGAAACGAATCACTTTATTACTGTCGGGTTTTAAAATAAGTGCCTTGGGATTTACCACTAACTCAGAATCAGGGGTTAAAATATCATTTCCCTGTTCATCCTGAGACCAGCGAAATACACTGACTTCGTAAGTGCGATCTGTTTTTTCACCTTTGGTATTTAAATTTGCTGTAGTACTGCGTTGTTGCTGTGCACCAGAAATATATAATTGAACGGGGGAAATGGTTAGATCTGCATGTGCTACCGGTGCTATTAACGTTAATAATGCAAATAAAAAACCGTTTTTATTTTTTACAGTTTTCATATTTATTTCACCCCAAGTTTTAAAATTTATTTGTTATTCACAATGAAACAAGCATAAAAGGTAAATCTATTACCTTTTATGCATTTTTTGTTTTATAAATTAATAATATACACTTACCAAATAAGTATCTGTATAAACACCTGCACGCGTGGTTGCCGTGATAGGCGTCGAAACATGAATGCTAACCTCATACATAGTCATCTACAGAATAACCAGGTCTAGCAAGCGGTGTTCCTGCATGTAAGGTAACTAACGCATTATCGCGAACTGCACGAGTGCCTACACCAGTTTTTAACCACTCATTTTGAGCATTTGAAATATACGAATACCAACCCTCATACCATTTCGCATTATCAGTAAAAATACTATATGGAGTATTACACGTTACTGTATAACCTGCAGTCGTATCTGAGCCATCTTCCTTAAGAATAATTTCAGAACCAACATTGGAAAAAGTACATTGCTTGGCAATTTCAACGCTCATCGGGATAGATGAGGTTGCCGTTGCAGAAAAAGCAGGCGCAGCAAGTATTAATGTTGTTAAGGCTAAAAATAGTTTTTTCATGATTTTATTCTCCATGAAAATTTAAATTTAGTAATCAACACTAATATTTAAAGTATCGTTATATGTACCTGCAGGTGTAGTTGAAACCACCGCAGCTACAAGAGCAGTATTTACATTATAGGTATCTACCACTAAACCTGGTTGAGCCAATGGGGTACCAGCATTTACTGGTACAGCCGCACCATTCAAATCAACCGTAATATTGGTATTTAAAGTATGGCTTGTATTTGTAGTGGATTTTACAAATGTTGTTGCATTTGTAGTATTTGCTGTACTGGTGCTAATGCTATACGGTGTATTGCAAGTCACTTTAAAACTGCCTGTACCACTTGTTGTATCATTTGGAATAACAATATTGGTTGATACATCACTGATGGTACATTTTTCTGTAATTGTCAGGCTGACTGGAATACTTGCAGAAGTGGTCGCGGCTTGAGTTAAAGCACTAGATAAAGCTGCAGCTGTTGCTAAAGCAATTTTTGTTAATATTTTCATGTTTTTTTTCTCGTTTGTTTTTAAGTTGAAGTGAAAATTAATAATTGACATTCACACGGAATGTATCTGTATACACACCGGCTGGTGTTGTTGCTGTGGTTGGAGTAACTAATTTTGCTTTAATAGTAGATTGAATATTACTGTTCAACCAACCACTTACATACAAAACAAATGGTGCTGAACTGGCATTATTTAAAGAGCGGCTACCATAGCCATTCCCTGTTAAAGTTGCCGTTATTGGTAGGTGTATTCCCTCACTATTTACCACAGTTGCATGACCTGTATTATTAACAGAATCGAGGAAAGTACTTAGATCAAACCCACCATCCATATTGCAGGAAAATGTAAAAGAACCTTGGACTTCACTTCCATCTTCTGGCAACACCAACCCTGAACTTACATTTGAAAATGAACAGCTTTTAGGCACTTCCACTCCCATAGGAATACTGGCTGTAGTCGTAGCAGCTTGAGTCAAGCTACTCCCCAATAAGACTGTTAAAATTGCAGCAGATTTTATGAATATTTTCATAAGATTGTCTCTTGGCTTCTTTTATTAAAAATTAATAGGTCACAGTCATATTTAAAGTATCTGTATAAATACCAGCAGGTGTTGTTGCTGTGGTTGGACTCTTTAATTTAACTTTAAAATTCCCTGATTGCGGTCCAATATAATTAGGTCCACCATCAATATATGTCCAACTATTTGTAATCACGTTTGTGTACCCCCACAATGTGACCGATGTCGCTGTCGGTATTTGAATATCTTGAACATTTTTAACGTAAGTACCTGTTCCTAAAATACTTGAATCTGTATTAAAAAATACGGAATATCCTGTATTACAGGACATTTTGAAGTTTCCAATTGCTTCTGATCCATCTTCTGGAACAATAATTCCTGAGCTAACATCAAAAAATGTACAACTTTTAGGAATGTCCACTCCCATAGGAATACTGGCTGTAGTCGTAGCAGCTTGAGTCAAGCTACTCCCCACTAGCATTGCTGCAAAGACAGCAAATTTTGTTAATGTTTTCATTGTTTTTCTCTTTCATAAAATGAGTGATTAAAAAGTTGCTTCCAAATACAAAATGTCCCTATACACCCCAGCAGGTGTATTTGAAGTAATTGGATTTGCAAGATTTATACTGACCGTTCCTGTCTCTGAACTTGCTGGATCTAATGCCCGAATCTGTTTAACCGCATCCAAAACATAGTCGTTTCCCATAAAGTTCAACTTCACGACAGTGTTCAACTTCAGTCCATTGTCAGCTCGCACCGAAGTAGATCCCCCTCCATCCGCTAAAGACCTGGCACCAAATTTCAGGTCAAATTGCTTATTGCAATTCAAACTAAAACTTCCTGTAGAAACACCACCATTTTCAGAAACCATAATTTGTGGACTAACATTTGAAAATTGACAACTCACAGGAATAGTCGTGATCACATCAACTGAATAACTTTGGTTTGCAGCATAAATATTTCCTGAAAAATGCAAAAAAATAAACATCAGAAAAATATTTGAAATTTTCATACTGCTCTGTTTCATCAGTACCACGCATTTAATCAAAATGATTACTCGCGATTAAATGCGAAATAAAAAGAGATTCATATCACTGTAAATAGGTATTTCGGCAACAAAAAGACAAAATAAAAATACAAATTTAAGCCTCATCAATTTGAATTAATTATTATTTTTCAATAAGATGTATTTAAAATAATTACATACCATAATAAAATTTTTGTTTTTTTTATTTTTTGAGCTTAATTTTTTTTAAATTAATACTATTTTCAAGGATATATTAACAATCTCACTTACAAATAAAATAATTTTCACTTAATTTATTATCTGATTATTTTATAAATAATTATATTATCTTAAATGTCATTAAATGATTTTACAGTATTTTATTGTGCTTAATTTTCATCATTCTAAAAATTAAATACGAGTGGTGTATTGGGTATATAAAACACTATCTTATTTCATTAAAATAAATAAAGTAATTACAAACACGAGCAGACTCACCACCTCGCAAATTTCAATACTTGCGCCTACGGTATCCCCTGTAATACCGCCAATACGCTGGATAAATTTGTGTCTTAAATAAAGCAATGTACCTAGCATAGATAGAGCACACAGCATTCCAGCCCATCCCCAATACACTGATGTAAGTAAACTTAATACAAATACAATAATGGCGGCAGTTTTCGGAATAAATTCTGCAATTGAAGTGCCTAAACCTTTTTGGCGCACATAATGGGTGGTTAAAAATAAAAATAATGGTGCTAAACGACCCAATAACGGAAATAAAATCAGTGCTGAATAGTATTGCTGTTCCAATAATACATACAGTGCCGACCATTTTAGCAGACACAGGATGATCAAACTGAGCACCCCTATTGGCCCACAGCTCGGGTCTTTCATAATGGCTAAGGTACGTTCAGGATCACCAAAACCACCCACCCAGGCATCCGCTGTATCTGCCAGACCATCCATATGCAAACCACCAGTCAGCCAGATCCACACAACTAAAATCACACTGCTTAATAAAATGACCGGAATAGCCTGTAAAAGATAGGCAAGTGCAAATAGAATCAGGCCAATAATCAAGCTAACTAATGGATAAAACAGCAAAGATTGCCCATTTTGTTGTTTACTTGGCATTTGTTTTAATTGAACCGGAAATGTCGTTAAAAACTGCAGCGCAATAAAAAATGGCGTCATACTGATTGCTCCACATATTCAATGCTTAAATTGTCATGCAGAATAAAATGATTGAATTGCCCCAGTTCAGCAGACATTTTTAAAATATTATCCAAGGGTTGATTGAATGCCAGACATTTTAACAGTTTAATCACCCCGCCATGCGTGACCACCATTGCATGTGCAAATTGATTTTGCTGCATAGAATGTTGCACCTGTTGCATCGCATTTAAAATACGTTGCTGAAACTGCTGCATGGTTTCGGCATTAGGTGGACTAAATCGGGTTGGAGTTTCCCAAAACTTCGCCAGCAACTCAGGCTGCTTTTCATAGATCTCTTGAGTAGAAACACCTTCCCAGTCGCCAAAATGCATTTCTTGCAAATTGCGATCTAAAATGAGTTCAAGCTTTAAATTGTTGGCGATTTCATCTGCGAATAAAGCACAGCGCTGCAAAGGCGAACTGAACACAATATCCCAAGGTTTAAAATGTGCATTATTTTTTAGGGATTGAACTACCGTATGGTGCATTTGCTGCCAGCCTGAATCCGTCAAGGCATCATCAGTCGAGCCACGCAAAGTATGGCTCAGCTCGGTTTCACCATGACGCAATAGATCAATCCTGTACATTTTCACATCCTACACAAAAAAAGGTTAAACCTTTTTGCCAATTACAGCAGCTTCAGCAAAAGTAGCCATGTTGTTATGTAGACTGCATGCCAGTTTAATCACCCCCAATGCAGCGCCTGCACCACTACCTTCGCCCAAACGTAAATTCAGTTTCAGCAAAGGATTGGCATTCAGTTCTTGCAGTAAACGTTGATGACCATATTCAGCAGACTGATGTCCAAACAGCATCCAGTCACGTACGGCTGGATTTAATCGTACCGCTACCAATGCAGATGCTGTAGTGATAAAGCCATCGACCACCATAGGCAAACCCAACTGTGCACAGCGAATATAAGCACCGACCATTGCAGCCACTTCTAGGCCACCCACGGCGCACAAGGCTTTAAATGCATCATTGCCTACATATTTCTGGTGTAATGCTATCGCCTGGTTAATCACATTCTTTTTATGATCGAGCTGTTCTTCACGAATTCCTGTCCCTACACCGGTCAGTTGCTCCGCGGGTTCATCCAGCAAAAAACTGGCGACCGCAGAAGCGGAACAGGTATTGCCAATGCCCATTTCCCCAGCCACATAGATTGAAGCACCCTCTGCAATTGCCTCCTCTACACTTTTACGACCAAGATTTAAAGCGTCTATACATTGTGCTTCAGTCATGGCAACTTGTTTGGCAAAGTTAGCCGTACCCGGAATAATGCAATAACGTTCAACGCCTGCATATTCATACGCATCACCGACTGAACCGCAGTCAATCACTTGCAGTCTGGCATTGTATTCCTTGGCAATCACGCTAATACAGGCTCCACCACTGGTGAAATTTTGCAGCATTTGACGGGTTACAGCTTGCGGATAGGCTGAAATATTTTCTTCCATCACGCCATGGTCACCGGCAAAAATGGTAATCCACGGTTTATCAATGTTCGGGCGCTGATTGTTTTGCAAACAGGCCAATTGAATCGCGACATTTTCCAGTTCGGAAAGTGAACCGGTTGGTTTGGTTAACTGTAATTGACGCTCTGCAGCCTGTAGTCTGGCTTCTGCACTTGGCGTTTTACACACATCTAACCACCAGTTCATTATTTCTCTCCTTTTAAAATCATTGGGAAACCCGCAACGCAAAACATCACTTTATCGGCAATCTGTCCAAGCTGTTGATGTAAACGACCTGATTCGTCCACAAACTTACGGCTGATCTCGCCCATGGGTACTATGCCCAGTCCGGTTTCATTACTGACTAAAATAATGTCTGACTCTAATATCGGTAAAATGTCCAGCAGCTTTTGGCATTGATGCATCTGTAATTCAGGATTCTCATGCATCAATAAATTGCTCATCCACAAGGTTAAACAGTCGACCAGAATCACTTGCTTGGGTTGATCCAGTTCTATTAAGCAATTGGCCAGATATAGAGGCTCTTCAATCACCGCCCAATGCGCTGGACGTTGTGCTTGATGATGATGAATACGTTCTTGCATTTCTGCATCAAAAGCTTGTGCCGTTGCAATATATGCCACTTTAAGATTTGAATCTTTTGCGATTTGTTCTGCAAGACGACTTTTACCGGAACGGGCGCCGCCTAAAATAAGTTGGATCATGCATCACCCAATAAAAATTGATGGTATGGGGTTAACGGTCCCTGCAGCATTTGAGCGCGATAGGTTCCAAATGTTAATTGCTGGACCTGAAATTCAAATTGCTGCTGTGGAATATTTTGTATTCGCTCAAAAACTGCATCGCTATTGATATTATCTTTATATAAGCCCAAAGTGATATGAGGACAATATTGTAAGGGTGCGACTTCTTCTGAACAGGCATAGAACTGTTGACGAATCTCGGCCAAACTTCCTTCACTATCATCAATTTCAATAAAAAGCGCACTTTCAAAACTGTTTAAGTATCCCGACTTCAGTTTAAATGAATATTTTTTTTTCCGGTTTAAAAGTTCAATCTGCTGTTGTAATTGCTGATGGCTAAAATCGTCATCCCAATCTTGCTTGTGTGCAGTCAAAAATCCGCAAATAAATAAGGTGATATGAAACTGGCGTGTATTTGGTGTATACAGTATGTCGGAAAAGTGCTGACGCAGATGCTGTAAATAATGCAGTAACTCGGGCTGCTGTATTTCCAGATACCAGAGTGAATAATGCGTACGCCCTTTATGCCACTCAGGATAGTCCTGTGCAAGCGTAGGAACCACCGGCATAGAAGGTTTCAAAAACACGTAAAATTCACATTAAATTCAATCATCTTATTAAAACATGAATGATGTTAATTTTCTCGAAGTATTGATTCAGTAATATTCAGCTAATAATGAATTATATTCAGCTTGTTATAGACTTAAATCATGTCACAAACATCGTGACTTCATTTGTAAATATCTAACAGCCCACTTGGAAGGATAACTTCATTAATAAAATCATACTGGCACTGACGATAGCTGCATTTTCTTTTGATAACACAGGAAATAAAAAGCCAGAAGCATAAACATGATTATTAACAAATAAAATGGGTAATCACTATGCCACTGATACAAACCGGTACTGACCAACGGACCAAATACAAAACTCAAGGCCTGGGTTGCAGTACAAAAACTGGCAACTTTAGCCTGCAAATGCTGTGGCGCAGATTGGGCAGCACCCGTGGTAAATGCAGGAGTAAGACAAGCCACAGCTACTCCATATAAAATATAAGCACTTTGAAAAATATGTATATGTGTGGTGTGAATAGAAATCATCAAGCCTAGCATCATAAACACCAGACCAATCCACAGTAAGCGCTGCACAGACCATTTTAGAAACTTGGAAATCGCTGTTTGCATAATCACTAATGATATACCGACAATCAAAGAACATTGGGCAAAGTAAATTGCACTCTGCCGAGTCGAAATTTGAAATTGATCCTGAATATAAAAGCCTGCGGTGAGATTTAATGTGACAATAGCAATATAGAGACTAAACCCTAATACAAACCAGCCCATACTATTACGTAAAGAAAATTCTTCCTTGTGGGGAAATACCGGATTTTCAGTGGGCATATCCTGTTCAGAAATATGAGAAAACTCAGCCTCTTGGTGATCAAATTTCAGCACAATAAAGAGGCTAATTGAAGCAAAAATAATAAAGGCAACCCATAACGGCGTGAGCATGCCCCAAGCCAATAAAAGTGTAGTTAAAAATGGACCAAGCACTAGGCCTGCACTATTTAACGCTCCAAACTTGGACATGGACTGGCTGCGTTGCTGTTCTGCGGTATATTTGGTCATCACATAAGTTTGTAAAGCAATGATTGGCATCGCCATAAATACGCCCATACTTGCCCGAGCCAACAATAACAATGTAAACAGCAACATCGCAGCAAGATGATATTCAAGCCCATAAGCCAGGACGACAGTAAATACCCCCCAGGTGAGAGTTATACCGATAAAACCCACACTTAATAAGCGATAAATACTGTATTTATTTCGCTGTCTTGAAATATAAATGGCTCCTATTGCCATCAATAATGCACCTGCCGAAATTAAAGCTCCGCCTTGCAATTCTGTCATTTTCATTTGGCGAACCAAAGGTGCAAGTATGGGCAAAACCATAGAAAAACAACCACCATTCGCCAGACTTGTAGCAATGAAAATTTTGTTATTTTTATCCATTGTTTATTTTAATTCCTAATCCTGGTTTGGATGCATAAGAGATCAGAGGCAACACAAGCTATCTCTTTCAGGGTGAAATTGACTCCTTCACGTAATAGCTTTGGTCATCAATTCAACATGTACAAGCAAAGCCATATTTAATCGTATCTTGCTAGGCCTTGTCAGTACCGCCAATCGCTAAAATCTGCATAAAAAAAGCCCTAAATTGCTTTAGGGCTGATGAGCAGTATTTAAGTAGATTTTTACAAGTCCAGCACATCTACGAATTGTGCACCTAGAACTTGGGCTAAATCTTGGGGTTTTACGCCAATATCCAGACCTCTTTTACCCCCGCTAACGTATATTTTTGGCAAATCTTGGGCCGTAGCATCAATGACAGTTTTTAAGCGTTTCTCCTGTCCAACCGGGCTAATCCCACCAACCAAGTAGCCTGTTAAGCGCTCAGCATTTTTAGGATCGGCCATTTGTAATTTTTTACAGCCTACAGCTGCTGCCACTTTCTTTAAATTTAATTGATGATTCACCGGTAAAACCGCTACAAAGTAGTTCTTATCATCAGTCACCAACAGCGTTTTAAAGACTTCTTCAACACTTAAGCCCAGTTTCTCGGCTGCTTCTAGGCCAAAACTTTTCGCATTGGCATCGTGTTCATATTCATGGATAGAAAATTCAATTTTATTGGATTTTAAAATTTTGCAAGCTGGTGTCATTTTTTTGAAAATATTAAGAACGAGATAAACAAATTATATGCCCTTTAGAAATGAATGTTTAGCATACTCAGGCTATTTTGTTTGCTTGGTATTATTGTCTATTTTTAGAGATTAGCCCCATATAAACCTATGTAGTGGTAGGAACTCATTTTTAGACATAAAAAAAGCCCGACATCCTGTCGGGCTTTTTCGTATTTGATGCTTAGATCTGACTCCTGTCTGATCTTACATTCCTTGTTCTTACTCTTGTTATTCTTATCTGGAACTTCCTGTTCTCTATGTCCCCATGATAGGAAATTACAGCGAGGTCGTATAGGCGCAAAGAACCGGAAATGATGTGAGCATATGCGTACAACGCTGCTTAAAGTTTGTTCTAGAATTTTCCGCAGAAATTGTGGATTTTTTCAGATCCAGCAATATTGGAATTTAAGCGAAAAAAACAATTTTGAGTATTTTTAGTAATTTTTACTGGCAAATGATTACAGATTCGATTGAAAAAATATGAGTTATTAAATCGTGGGTTTTTTAAGCTTTTTGGTTTTGTATTTATTTGTTTAAATATTTGATAAATAATAATACTTATAAAAAAAGTTTCGATAATCCCCATTATGTTAAATGGAAGAATTTTGATTGAGTACTATCTAATTTTTTAAGATATCAATTTGACTAATAAAATAATTATTGTTTTCTATGGTGTATTTCAATGAGTAGTAATAACACACTCTATCATTAGCATATATTTGATTTAGATTAAATAATTTATCCTGATATCTTGGAATATATAGAAATTGACTGACACTTCCATCATCATTTTTAAAATAAATATAATCTGTTGGCCCACCTCGTGTAGGCCCCGGAATAGATTTGATACCAAGATATTTGCCACAGACTTTTACTTTATCGGTAGCTAAAATTGATTTTTCAACATCGTTTTTAAGGATATAATTAGAATAGAAAAAATAAATTATCAAAATTATTATGAATACTAGTATTTTTCTCATTTTGATCCTAAAGATTTCCTAAAATTACTTAATCCACGTTATGCAAAATGTAATTAAATTTTCATATAAAATCAATAAAATACAATATTGTAAAAAGCCCATCCCCCCTCGAATGGGCTTTTTTAATTATTTATCGATCAAAAACTGATTCAGAAAAATTAAATATTAAGCTGATTATCAACTATTATTTATTCAACAACCGGTCCACCACAGCAAATTTTTTAAATATACTGGCACGGCGTTTTGGATGAATATTGGCTTTGCTTAAATCACCCTTATAATGCTCGAATACACGTTTATCCATCATTTTAAACCATAGCGATGGAATTAAAGCCGGCAATAACATGGTGGCATAACCACTCGGCAATTCAGGTGCTTCATCAAAATGGCGTAAGGCCTGAAATGGTCGTGTCGGATAGGCATGATGATCTGAATGACGCTGCAACTGGTACAAGAACAAATTCGTGGTGATGTTATTGTTATTCCAGCTATGCTCAGGCATGGTACGTGTATAAGTACCATCTTCCTTTTTATCGCGCATTAAACCGTAATGCTCAATATAGTTAATAATCTCAAATAAACTGATGCCATAGAATGCCTGTGTGGCCAAATAAGGAATCACGTCTTTGCCAAATAACTTCAGCATGGTGGCATGGAAGCCGGCACTCATCGCCCAGCCTTGAAACAGTTCATTTTCCTTGCTAAAGAAAGATAAGCCTTTACGTTTTAAACGGTTCTTTTCAATTTCGATGGATGATTTAATGCCACCAAATACCGTTCTAGGCCAAAACTCGTAGAAAGTTTCACCCATTTTCGAAGAGGCAGGATCTTCAGGCGTTGCCGCTCGCTTATGGTGTCCATAAGGATGTTCAACACGAAAGTGATTATAAAACAGCGGTGCTAATGTGGCATGGGCAAGATAATGATCCTTTTTATGCGGTCGATGCGACAGCTCATGTGCCGTGTTTACACCGACGCCATTAATCGCTCCCATGGAAATACCGAGCAATACCTGATCTAACAATGAAACATCTTTTCGTGTTACTACATAGCCCGCAAATAGATTAGCTGCCATTTGCAAAGGAATAAACAGTTTCACAATGCGGTCATAATAAGGGTCCGCTACGAGGGACTTAATTTCTTCATCATCGGGATTATTATTGTCATTGCCCACAATAGCATCGACAGTTGGAATAATCACATGCAGCAATAAAGGTCCGCCCAAGGCAAAGATTTTTTTCGTGGCTTTAGGACCAAACTGATAGCCAGCCAAAATCCCCATACCGATCACCGGCAAACCGGGGCTCAGCAGCCACCAGTAGCGTTTTTTGTCGAGGGCCAAGCCTGAAGCATTGGGCAGGGTCTGAAGTGTGGCTTGATTTAAATTTACTGGTGCATTCATCCTGACGATCTTCCCTATTTTTTGTTCTAACGTTATATTTCTAGAAATAGGTCTTCAAGAACAGTTGTAAACGTCCAAAAAAGCTATGCAAACGTCCTTGGCATATCTAGCCAATATTTGACCTAAAAACACATGCGGATATCAATCAAGGCTTTTTATAATTTTTATTAGATGATGACAGAACGATAAGACATGGATGCCTTAAGTAAAATTTTTGACGATATTCATCTGAATAAATCTGAATATATTTATTTAAAACCGCAAGGTCACTGGGCCTATGCGTATCAGGAACAGGATGCAATGATTGGCTATGTGGTTCTGGCGGGCACGCTCAACATCCAATTCAAATCGGAAAAAATGCTGCAGCTCGAAGCGGGAGATTTAATCCTGATCCCTTCAGGGCAAAACCATACCTGCCGAAGTAATGACAAAGACAATTTGGTGGAAGCACTTAATATTACGAGTCTTTTTGATAAAAGAAGGCAGGCCACCATCGAGTTTGGAAGTACCAGCGGTGAACCGGCACTGATTCTGGCCATCCGCTGTCATATCGATACCATTATGGCTCGCCCTTTACTCAATGCCCTGCCCGACTATATCCATATTCAGCATATTACCGGCAGTACGGCCCCTGAATGGCTACAAATCGGATTACATTTTCTGGCCATAGAAGCCTATCAAATTCGTCCGGGTCGCGACAAAATTCTCGATCATCTGGTCAGTATTCTTTTTATTGAATGTGTACGAGATTATATTGCCCAGTTGCAGGATTCCAATAACTGGCTCAGAGCTTTAGCCCATACCGAACTGGCCAATGCTTTGGCTGCTATTCACGGTAAGCCCGATCAGGCCTGGACGGTTGAAAGCTTGGCGGAACAATGTTGCATGTCGCGTTCTAAATTTGCCACTTTATTTAGCAGTATCGTAGGCGAAACACCTTTAGCCTATTTACAGCAATATCGTTTCCGTTTGGCATCGCAGCATTTACGCGAAGGGCAATTGTCGATCCAGCAAATTGCCCATCGTGTCGGTTATTCATCCGAAACCGCCTTTAGCCAAACCTTTAAACGGCTGTTTAATTTAACCCCAAGCCAATATCGTCAGCAGTTCCAGTAGCCTAGGTTTGATCAGATGGGGCTGCCTTCAAAGTATTTAAGATAGCCTGAACCGGATCTTCACTGTTTCCTGCCAGCAGCTGCTTGTGCATGGTGATGTGCTGCATGGCCTGAATTTGTGCTGTTTCAACATTCATCAGTTTTTCAATTTCAGCAGCCAGATTTTCAGGCGTTGCATCATGCTGAATCAATTCCCGGATGACTTTTTTACCCGCAATAATATTCGGTAAGGAATAATATGGAATTTTGATCAGGAATTTGATCACCACGTAAGACAGCCAGTTCAATTTATAAAAAGTTACCATCGGACGATGTAACAACATCGCTTCCAAAGTTGCGGTTCCTGAAGCCAACGCTACAATATTGGAGGCATTCATTACCTGACGACCAATTTTCGATTCCGTATCGGTATTTTCCAGCAAACAGATTTTAGCGACCAAATCAGCAGGATATTGTTGCAGCAATGCTTCAATCTGCTGTTTACGTGCATCATTAATTGCAGGAATCAGGAACACGTATTCAGGGTGTTTTTGACTCACGATTTTGGCTGCATCAAGCACCAACGGACCCAGTCTTTCAATTTCACCACGGCGGCTTCCCGGTAACAGGGCAATATATTTTTGTTCCACATTCAAGCCCAGCTCTTGCTTGGCTTCAATTAGTGGATTTTGCAAAGGCAATTGACTGGCCAAAGGATGCCCAACGAATGCTGCCGGCACGTCAAATTTTTTATAAAAGGTTTTTTCAAACGGAAATAAACACAGCACCAGATCAATGCTGGCTTTAATGCCATGTACCCGTCCCTGACGCCATGCCCAGACCGAAGGGCTGACATATTGCACGGTTTTGATGGGTAAATTTTTCTGCTTCAAGCTTTTAGATAAACGTAAATTAAAGTCTGGCGCATCAATCCCGACAAAGACATCCACCGGATCTTTGCTCCAGATTTCAAGCAAACCATCACGCACTGCAAAGAGTTTTTTCAGATCTTTCAAGACTTCCACAATGCCCATGACGGATAAAATATCCATCGGATAATAGCTTTTGAAGCCTTCAGCAATCATCTGCGGACCACCGATGCCTTCAAATTCGGCATCAATTCCTTGCTCACGAAAACTACGGATCAGTTTAGCGCCAAGTGTATCGCCTGAAACCTCACCAACCACCATTCCAATTTTTAGTTTTCTATTTTGCAAGTGTTTTCCCCATACGTCCTTCGGCTGAATAATTCAATATTTTAGCATAGTCCTTTATCTTTACATGACTAAGCATTAATCTCTTCAAACTATAGCAAAACAATAAATTTAAATGCTGTGTTGGGGAAATTTGCGTTCGGTACATACATGGCTTCAGCAAGAAGTTTTATAACCTTTTCAAAGCCAGTGACAGTGGGCAAAAAAACATTTTATTTTCACCCTGATATTTTCCATTATTGTTCAGTTTTTACTTGTTATCCTTTTTCCAAATATATGGTTTCTCACTCAACTATATATCAGGCAAGCAATCATGACTTCAAAGCATGAAAAACCATATGCCTTTCTGCCAATCTATATTTTAAGAATGCTTATCATGCTGAATTTTCAATATTTAATTTTAATCATACAAAAGTCTCAACGCGTAACATAAGAAAAATAAAATCCTGCTATATCTCTTTTTAGAATAAGTAAATCAATAATAAAGACAACGACTTATATGAAAAAGTCATAACATATGCACGTTTTTTGATATTTGGCATATAACCATGTTTGGTCCATTAGAATTTATTTTAGCAGGTGTTTTGGTCGGTTTCTGCGTTGGGATTACAGGTGTCGGTGGCGGTTCATTAATGACCCCGATCCTGATTAGCCTGTTTAGAATCGAACCTCATATCGCCATTGGAACAGACTTGCTTTATGCCGCAATTTCAAAATTTTGCGGGTCTTTAGTTCATGCCAAAAAAATGAATATTGTCTGGCCCATTGTTATCTGGCTGGCTGTTGGCAGTATCCCGGCATCATTTGCAACACATTGGGTATTAGAAAACTATCTTAGCCAATCAAGTAGCTATAAAGCTGTTTTGACCATGGTTTTGGGCTTTATGTTGACCCTGACTGGTATTTCTATCGTGTTCCGTGGTCACATTGAACGCTTCTTTAACAAGATGCGTAAAGATGTACCTTTGGATATGACGCAGGATCTAGAAAAGGTTAATCTCCAAGCAAAAGACAAACGTGCTTATATTATCATTATGGGCATTGTACTTGGCGTATTTGTGACCCTTTCATCAGTTGGTGCAGGTGCATTTGGTATTATGGCGCTTGTGCTGATGTTCCCGAATTTACCCATGATCCGTATTATCGGTTCCGATGTAGTCCATGCTGTGCTGTTGACTTTGGTTGCAGGACTTGGACACATGAGTTCTGGAAATGTAGATTTACACTTGCTCGGCTGGTTATTGGTCGGTTCAATTCCTGCAATTGTGGTGGGAACTTTAATCAGTTCTCGTCTACCTGAAAAAATTATCCGTAAGATTCTAGGCATTACCCTATTTGCATTAGGCATGAATTTCATGCTGCATCCGGTCAAAGCAAAACCTGTTGAAAAACCGGCTACAGCACAAGTGATCAGTATTGAAAAATCGACAGCTGTTTAATTTAACTATACGATTCATCACTTTTTTTTGACCTATATATTGATCTTTTTTATAACATGGTGAATGTATATTCGTGTTATATTCAGGTGATGAAATAATTTTTTGTATGATCGAACCAGTGACGGCAATGAATACACTACAGTCAAAACCAATTACACAATCTGACATCGATGACGTGAATGTACAAAGCATTCAGCCTCTTGTAACTCCTGCAGAATTAAAAAAAGAGTTACCTCTGACTGAGCATGCCTATCAAACCGTCCTTAAAGGCCGTGAAACTATTCGCAATATTTTGGATGGTAAAGACAAACGTCTCTTTGTCGTCATTGGTCCTTGCTCAATTCATGACACCGTGGCTGCTCATGAATATGCCGATCGCCTCAAAGTTTTAAGCGAAAAAGTTAAAGATACCCTTTATATCGTGATGCGTGTTTATTTTGAAAAGCCACGTACCACGGTAGGCTGGAAAGGTTTAATCAATGACCCTGACATGAATGACTCTTTCAACATTGAGAAAGGTCTTCGTATTGGTCGTCAGCTTCTGGTTGAACTGAATGAAAAAGGATTGCCATGTGCCACTGAAGCACTCGATCCTAACTCACCACAATATTATCAAGACCTAATTTCATGGTCAGCGATTGGTGCACGTACTACCGAAAGCCAGACGCACCGTGAAATGTCTTCAGGTTTATCTTCACCGGTAGGCTTTAAAAATGGTACCGATGGCGGCTTAACGGTTGCAACCAATGCCATGCAATCGGTTAAACATGGCCACAGCTTCCTCGGCCTGAATGATCAAGGTCAGGTTTCAGTAATTCGTACCAGCGGTAACCAGTACGCACACGTGGTACTACGTGGCGGTAATGGCAAACCGAACTACGATGCAGGTTCGGTTGCAGAAGCTGAAAATGCTTTAGCCAAAGCCAAAGTGAGCAACAAGATCATGATTGATGCCAGTCATGCCAACTCTAACAAAGATCCGTACTTACAGCCGTTGGTATTGAAAAACATTACCGAGCAAATTCAGGATGGCAACAAGTCCATTGTAGGTATTATGGTAGAAAGTCATCTGAAAGGTGGTCGTCAGGATATTCCTGAAAATCTGGATGAGCTAGAATATGGCAAATCGGTGACTGATGGCTGTATCGATTGGGGAACCACTGAAAAAGCCCTGCTCGATATGCATGAAGCATTGAAAGACGTTTTACCAAATCGCTAAGAGATTTAAAACGCCATCTAGATAGATGGCGTTTCTACTTTAACCTTAGGAAAAATTTTATCTGATGAATGAAATTGAACATGCACTCAGTCATATCGAAAATTTCCAGTTTATTCACGAACACCTATTCACTTCTGCCCAGCCTACGGCGGAACAGTTAAAGCTGATTAAAGAATACGGTGTTACAACAATTGTGAATCTGGCATTGTCTGATGCTGAGCCGCATTTAGATCATGAAGATAAAGTTTGTTTAAGTTTGGGCTTAAATTATATCAAGCTGCCCATTTCAGCAGACATGCCTTCTGATGACCAATGTTTACTGGTATTAGACCTGCTCAGTCATTTAGTACAGGAACAGATGGTTTGGGTTCACTGTGCGACCAATCATCATGTCAGCAGTTTGATGTATCTATATCGTCAATATTATATGGATATGGACATGCCAACTTCACAAGAGCTAATGCACAATATCTGGGAACCGAATGAAACCTGGACCGGTTTAATCCATGCAGTAGCCCTACAACTCCAGGGTCGTAAAGCTACTCAGGAATTACAACAGTCGTTGATTCATCCAGATCATTTTGGCTGATGGGAAACGAGCACCGTTGCCATCGATAAAATCCCTTCCTGACGTCCAGTAAAGCCCAGCTTTTCAGTGGTCGTGGCCTTAACACTGATCTGGTTAACATTCACATCCAGTACATCTGCAATACTCTGACGCATTTCCAGATTATGTTTGGCCAGTTTTGGACGTTCACAGGCGACGGTAATATCTGCATTATTCAGTACATAACCACGATCTAAAATCAGCTGATACACATGTTTCAGCAAAACACGGCTATCCGCTCCTTTGAATCTTGCATCGGTATCTGGAAAATGCTGCCCGATATCTCCCAAAGCCAAAGCACCTAATAAAGCATCACATAAAGCGTGCAGCACCACATCGCCATCTGAATGTGCTTTTAAACCCTGGCTATGTGGAATTTTAACCCCTGCTAAAGTAACAAAGTCACCTTCTTCAAAGGCGTGTACATCCATTCCCTGACCAATTCGAATTTGTGCAATCACGTTAAGCATCCTTAAGAAATAAATGATTGAGATGTTGTATTCACGCTTTCTATTTCGCTATAGTTACAGCAGCGCAATATAGTGAAATTATAAGCGATCAAGCTGTGAATACCGATATTAATCTCATTAAAACATTAGGCACATTATTCAGTATTGGCTGTTTGTGCTCAACTATGGCATATGCTCAAGACATTGACTGTTCGCAACCCAATACAGCATCAATGAAAAACATTTGCGCTGACAATTTTGCAGAATCACGGGAAAAACTGAGTAACCATTATATTACTGCCTTTTTGGTCAGTGATGCACCGGTACATTTACTCGAAGATACACACCGCTTATGGTTTAAGCGTTTACAGCAATGTAAAAGTCTGGATTGTTATAAACAGCAATTTGAAATACGCATTGAAGATCTGAATTTTTATACATCATTAAACCAGACATTAACCAATCATTATTTAAAATTTGAAAATGGTGACTTTGCCAGTCAACCGGTACATTTACAGGTTCATCAACTGACCAAAGATAAAATTAAAATTGAAGGCGTAGCCTACCGCAGCCCAAACAATAAATTAGAAACTCAAACGATCCCCTTTTTAGCCTATACCACCTCCGATCAAAAAAGTGAGATCATCGATAACGAACATGATTGCAAATACCATTTCGATTTTAACAAGGCAATTTTATCGGTGACAACCAAGCAAAAAGGCTGTGAACGGTTTGCAGGAATCTATCGGGTTTATGATTGAAAATATTAGTTCTTTTGAATTTAGAAAAAAGACGCATCAATATTGGTATAACAAATCAAATGATTTAAGAGCCTCTGCTGGTGCTCTATGGTTTGCAATGAGAGATTCAGATAACAATATCGCTGAACAATTAAAATTAGGAAGCGGATTTTCAATGAATATCGCTTGTTACCCTGTTTTTCCTATGTTATGTGGCCTCTCATTAGAGGTTCTTTATAAAGCAATTTGCGTAAAAAAGGATATAAAGTTTAAATCCACTCATAACTTAATCTTACTCTCCAAAGATGCACAAATAGATATTACTGATGAAGAATCTAAATTTTTAAAAATTTTCACAGAATCTATTATTTGGAATGGGAAATACCCTGTTCCATCTGATAAACAAAAATATGAATATGATAAATTAGCAGAGCTCCATTATGATTTTCTATTTGATAAAATCATAAAAAAGCATGAAGCTAATAACTCCATGCTTTTGTATTCTCAAACGGGATGCTGTGAAGCGACTTGCTGACTGATCATGACGGCTGTGGCCGCAGATAAAGTCCAGCCCAGATGACCATGTCCGGTATTATAAAAAACCCGTTCACGGCGACCTCGACTGACCATCGGCATCATGTTGGGCATCATCGGACGTAAACCTGCCCAAGGCACGACATTTTCAGTGGTGATATTAAAATTCATATTCACCCAATCGGTCAGTGGTTGAATTCGGTCTGCACGAATGTCACGGTTATAACCATTAAATTCAGCCGTGCCTGCCACACGTAAACGGTCTGCACCTAAGCGTGAAGTCACAATTTTTGCACTTTCATCCAGCAAACTGACCCACGGCGCATTTTTAACGCTATCTTCATCATTCAGATTCAGGGTAATCGAATAACCCTTCACCGGATAAACATTGACCCGATCACCCAATAAATTGGCCAGCTGATAGCTTCCCACACCTCCACAAACCACCACGGCATCTGCTTCCAGTGATTCCACAACAGCTGCATCTGAATGCATATTTTCATTACTGGCATGGTAAAGCACAGTGACACCTTTTTTATGGTGTTTTACATCCGTCACTTCCGTGCCAAACAAGTATTTCACCCCATATTTTTCAGAGGCTTTGGCCAGTCCGGTGGTAAATTTATGAATATCTCCTGTTGCATCTCCCGGGCAATAAAAACCGCCATAATATTCACCTTTTAAACTTGGCTCTATAGCTTTGATTTCTTCAGGTGTAATTCCCCTTCTTTCCAGTCCACCTTGATTCAGAAGTTCATTTACTTTGCTGGCGATCTCATAATCCAGTTTGGTATGGTAAAAATGCAGAATGCCGCGTTTTTCCAGATCAAACTGAATATTTTCCTGTTCAGCAACTGCAAATAAACGCTCACGCGCCAATAGTGCCATTTTAACGGTATCGCGAGTATTGGCTTCATAATGTTTGATATTGCCTACAAATTCCATCAACCAGCCATATTTATGCAGATCAAATGATGGATTGAGCAATAGTGGTGCGTTTTTATTTGACATCCACTTAATACCTTTCAGTACGGTGGCTTTTTGATTCCAGACCTCTGCATTACAGGCAGAAAGTTGTCCACCATTGGCAAATGATGTTTCCATGGCAGGATATAAATGCTTGTCAATAACTGTAACTTTATAGCCCAAGTTTGCCAGCTCATAAGCTGAAGTAACTCCGGTAATACCTGCCCCGATCACGACGATATGACACATACGACTCTCCTTGGAAATGTAGAGACATTTCTATGAGCCCCATCTGTCATTGTTACCTGAGAGCTTCGATCCTGTCGTTATCAATATTAACGCAGACCATCCCCTTCGGTGAGCATAGCTTTTACTATGCTTCTCTCCAGATTTTTTAAATTATTACAGTCCTTTTGCCTGAGAGTTTCCGGGGTCGTTGCTCCTTCGGCGTGTTCACAGAAGAACATCTCTCCTGCAATAATTACTTATATTAATATGAGCAATTTTTATACCATGCGCGAGCACTAAATTCATTTATTTGTTAAGCACTGTTATTTAAATATAAATAAATATGTCTTTCAAATACTTAGAATTAAAACCAGTTTAGCTAAATGATTTAGCTTAGGCTATTTATTGATGTGATGCACTGTTTTAATCACTTAGCTTATATCACTTTTAGCACCGGCTTTGACATCTGTTGTAATTGCAGATCAATCAATGGCTGTCCTACATTGGCATCAATTGGATAAGACTCAATATGCTGTGTTTTAAGATAACCACATCGTTCATAATATTGAATCAGCTCAGTTCTCGCATCCAGCACAAACATATCATAGCAAGTTAAGGTTGGCAGTATTTCTAGGGCTTGGGTTTCCGCATAGGCTAAAATCTGCTTTCCAATGCCCTGATTTTGCCAATCTGAAGCTACACAAAAAGTACCTATTTCCACGCTATCCTTCTGAAAGGTTAAGCCTATACATGCCACTATCTTAGGTTCTAAATCTTCAACCATTTCAGCAACAAATAAAGAAAAGTTCGGTAGCGCCAAACTTTGCAATAACTGTTGATCATTGATTCGATCTCCACTGACAATATTCTGCTCGCTGGTCCAGCTTGAACCTGTATTGGTACGATAGGCCTGATTGATCAACGCAATAAGAACTTCAACATCATTGGCATTTGCCAGTCTATATTTTAATGCTTTCATTTTTTTCTAAAAATTTCTGTTTCATAGAAATTACCACAAATAATAGATAAAAAATCAGGCAATAAAAAAACCAGACTTGATGTCTGGTTTTTTTATTGAATCATAAAAAGCACATCACTTACTGCATTCGGGCAAAGCAGTGTGCTTTGCTCTTCACTTAGGCTCGATCGGAGCAAACGGCGCAACTACATCTGCATTTTGTGCGCGGTGGCGCATAAAGTGATCCATCAGCACAATGGCAAACATCGCTTCAGCAATCGGTGTTGCACGCACACCTACACAAGGGTCATGACGGCCTTTGGTTAGTACATCAGTATCTTCACGATTCAAGTTGATGGTTTTACCTGGTGTGGTAATACTTGCTGTAGGTTTTAAGGCAATCGCCACACGAATGGTTTGACCACTTGAAATACCACCCAAAATGCCACCAGCGTGGTTTGCCAAGAAGCCATCTGTAGTCAATTCATCACGGGTTTCATGACCAAACTGTTCTGCAACTGCGAAACCGTCACCAATTTCTACACCTTTAACGGCATTGATGCTCATCATGGCATGTGCAATATCCGCATCCAGACGGTCAAAGACTGGCTCGCCCCAACCTACTGGAACATTCTCTGCAAGAATTTCCAGCTTGGCACCGCAGCTTGTACCCTGTTCACGGAGTGAAGTCACTAAAGCTTCAAAACGAGGTACTGCATCTACATCGCCACAAAAGAATGGGTTGTTGGGAACTTCATTCCAATCCAGTTTTTCAGTTTTTTCAGTACCGATTTGCGTTACATGACCACGAATTTCGATACCAAACTTTTCAGCCAGATACTTTTTCGCAATTGCACCCGCAGCTACACGCATTGCAGTTTCACGCGCGCTTGAGCGACCACCACCACGATAGTCACGGAAACCATACTTTTGAGTATAGGTATAGTCTGCATGGCCTGGGCGGAAGGTTTGCGCGATATTGCCATAGTCTTTCGATTTCTGGTCGGTATTACGAATCAATAAACCAATCGATGTACCAGTCGTTTTACCTTCAAAGACGCCGGAAATAATTTCCACTTCGTCCGGTTCTTTACGCTGAGTTGCGAATTTAGAAGTCCCCGGTTTACGGCGGTCTAAATCTTTTTGTAAATCTGCTTCAGTCAGTTCGATCCCTGGCGGCACCCCATCGACAATCGCCATCAGGCCAACGCCATGAGATTCACCGCAAGTCGTTACACGGAACAGTTGTCCAATACTATTACCTGCCATGTTCACAACTCCTTATGCTTGAACAGATTGTACAAATAAATCACGGTATTTACGGCACTGCTCTGCTGTCAAAGCAAAAATCCCTGAACCACCATTTTGGAAAGTTAACCAGTGGAAATCCACCGTATTAAAGTTCTGTTTCATCGCCCATTCAGAATTACCAACTTCAATGACAATCAAGCCATCTTCAGTCAAGTAATCTGCAGCTTGTGCTAACATTTTACGCACCAGATCCAAACCGTCCTGACCTGCTGCAAGTGCAAGCTCAGGTTCATGCAAGAATTCCGCAGGTAAATCCGCCATGTCTTCTGCATCAACATACGGAGGATTCGATACGATTAAATCGTATTGATTTTCAGCAGGAATTTTTGCGAACAAGTCCGATTCCATCAATGCAACCTGATATTGCATATTGTGATGTTCAGCGTTAATCGATGCCACTTCTAAAGCTTCTTTAGAAATATCTGTAGCATCCACTTCAGATTCAGGGAAGGCATAAGCCAAAGCAATCGCAATACAACCTGAACCGGTACACATATCTAAAATGCGACGTGGTGTTTGTGGTTGTGCATTTTCAGGAAGATTGTTTAAGGCTTCACGCATCAAACCGTGTTCATCCAGACAATATGGTGCAAAGCGTTGATTAATCAATTCTGCAATCGGCGAACGTGGAATCAGCACACGTTCATCGACATAAAACGGTTTACCGCAGAAATAAGCCAGATTTAATAAATAAGAAGTTGGCACTTTTTCATTGATGCGACGTTCCAGCAAGCTGATAAATTCTGCTTTTTCGCTTGGCAGCAATTTCGCATCTAAAATTTCAGGATTGGCATTCCAGTCCAATGCCAGTGTTTGCAGGACTAAAGCCGAGCTTTCAGCAAAAAAATCTTCTGTACCTTGACCTAAGTGTGCATCGTATTGACGTAGAGCTGAAACACCAAAACGGATAAAATCACGAATTGTGCTTAGGTTTTCAGCGGCTTCCTGTAAATGTTCAGGGCTAATAGTCAGTTGATCCACTTAAGGCATCTCCAAGGTCAATTTTTAAAACGCCTTATGATACCTTGTTTTGTGGGGTTTTATAATGTTTCGACCAGATTAAAAACAAATATCTATAGCGAATTTATTTAGTCTGGTAATAGTAAGTACGCTCCATTGTCATTTCGAGTACACACTTGGATTGTTTAACGGCCATATAGGCAGACGTTACTTTTAAATAGCATTTTTGATCCACACGGTTAAGCCAAAGTTTATGCCGTTGCTCGATATGCCTTTGATTAACCACATTCTTATTTATATAGCCTTTATAAGCTTTATTTAAAAGTTTTTCCTGATTTTTCAGTTCTTTTTCGACACACTTTTTGACGGTTTCAATTTCACCATAAGAAGTGTTGAGACATTTATTATATTCATCAGAATAGCCTTGAGCTAAAACTGAATTTGACCAGAAAGCAGCCAGACTCAGCATCACTGATATTGCCAATCGCATAATATTCCCCTGCCCTAAAAGACTTAATATTAAATACTATTATTGTGTTTATGCCTTGATACTACATCAATCACGTGCAAATTCCTATAACTCGATCATTTATTCCCCAACTCAAAAAAATCATTCATATTGCATATTGAATCTGGCTAAAATATCCCCATATATTTTCAATTCTTTTTCTACAAAATATTTTTATCATTATGAGCTATAAACACAATAACTTAATGGCAATGCGCCAAACCTACTGGAATGATAGCGATTCTGCACAGGTACAAAGCGAAAAAAAATTCTTTCAGCAAACTTTGCTTGAACACGCCATTCATAGCAGCCCGTCAGAAGATGATGCAAAATATCTGTTTTTTAGTTTTCCCAGCATCATTATTGTCAAAGGTTATGCACTCGGTTTTCAGCATGACACGGTTCAAGCCATGATTTTTAAACATATTCAAGACAATAAAAATTTATTAAAGCAAAAAAGTGATATTAAAATTCAATTCCGTATGTAAATATCAGCTTATCCCTGGGAAGCAGCTTTGCTGCCATATCAATATATTCATGATAAATATCATCATGGTTAAACAATCGAAGCCCAAATCCATCTAAAGAGCCACTTTAGCCAAGTACAGTAAACTTCTTTGATAATGATTAACACCCTCTTTATTTTTCGCCCTGAGCTGAATTGAAATGTATTTCAAATCTGCGCAAGGAGAAATAAAAGGACTTATGAAAGATGTCTAGTGAATCTTTTTCAGGGCAATAAATTAAATATTAAAAATATTTACGCTCCATTAAGTACGTTGAACTTTTTTAATACGTGAATAAACGGTAATATCCGCTACAATTAAATATTCTGCGACTTGCTGATTAAAGGATTTTGTTTAATGTCAGATCAGAACGATAAGCTTAAACAACTTAAAACTTCTTCCATGGATCGACGCTTATCTATCGCTAAAGCCTCATTACTCGCAGGAACGCGTTGGGCTGCATCTAATGCAACGACCATGTTTTCAAGCGAAGCAGAAAAAGAAAAGAAACGTAAAAAAGCCATGAAAGAACAGGCTGATTATCTTGTTTCCGAAATAGGTAAATTAAAAGGCTCGATTGTAAAAATCGGGCAAATGATGGCCCTGTATGGTGAACATTTTTTACCTGAAGAAATCACTCAGGCACTCAATACCTTAAATAATCAAACTGTTGCTTTAGCTTGGCCGGCAATCAAGGCACACTTAGAACAACAATTAGGTTCAAAACTGCATGATTTAACCATTGATCATGAACCTTTAGGCACGGCTTCTTTAGCCCAGGTACACCGTGCCACACGCAACTCAGATGGTTTGGAAATCGTATTAAAAATCCAGTATCCTGGCGTGGCAGATGCAATTGATTCAGACATGAGCCTGTTTAGAAATATGCTCAAACTGACCCGCATGGTGCCGCAAACCCGTGAATTTGATCAGTGGTTTGATGAAGTGCGTGAAATGATGCATCGCGAAGTCAATTACAAGATTGAAGCGGACACCACTCGCCGCTTTGCCGAACGTTTAAAAGATGATCCGCGCTATATCGTACCTCAGATTATTGATGAATATTGCACTGACCAAATTCTGTGCATGACCTTTGAACGTGGCGTGCCAATCAATAGCCCGGTCATGCTCTCTCTTCCTCAAGAACGTCGCAACCAGTTAGGTGAAGCATCTCTCGAAATTGCAGTTCGTGAGATTTTTGAATGGGGCGAAATGCAAACTGATCCAAACTTTGGCAATTATCTGGTGCGTTTGGGAGATGGTGCAGAAACTCAAGACAAGATTGTGTTACTGGATTTCGGTGCAATCCGCCAGTTTGATGAACATTTGCTGAAAGTCGCTCGTAATCTGATCAAAGCCGGTTATGATCACAATATCGATGAAATGGTTCATGCGATGACCGGTTATGAATTCTTTGATTCTATTCCGCAAAGCATCAAGCCAGATATGGCTAAAGTATTTTTATTGGCTACTGAAGCCTTTAGCACCCTGATGAATAATCCAGACTTGCCTGCAGGTGTGATGGATGAAAATCAGCGCTATGACTGGAAAAAAAGCCAACTCCATAGCCGTGTCATGCAACGCGCTTCCAAATCGATGGCATCGCGTTATTTCAGTGTGCCGCCTAAAGAGTTTATGTTTATTAGTCGTAAATTCATTGGTGCCTATACCTTTATGACTGTCATTGATGCAAAAACCAATGTACGGAAAATGGTGGCGGATTTTTTATAAGCTGTACAGACTAGAATGACTCTCTGTCATTCTAGTCAATTTCTATTTTTCAATCTGCACCACAAACACAATAAAATAAATAATATTCAATAACTTAATTAAATTTAAACTTATTTTTTACCGTTTATCCAAGTCAATTTTAATTGTCAGCGATGACATAGTCATTTCCATACTCACATGTCAGCATAAAAATATAAAGAATCGAAAATCGATGGACGAAAAAAATGACCAATATGGTAAATAAGGCTCAAGGACTTGGGCTATCCCTCATTACAAAAATTGCAGGCAGTGATGTTCTGGATCAATTTAAACTGCGTAAATTTCTGGAAAAATCTCTCTATCAAAGTTCAAAAATGGGTTTTAAAACCTTAAGCAAAACCCAAAAAGTTTTTAAAGCCAGCTCCGGTGTCAGTAAGCAACGTTTGCCCAATCAACCGAAATCACTCTTTGATTTAAGTTTGACTGAAGAACAGCAAATGAGCTGTGATGCTATGGATCAGTTTGCCTCCGAAGTGCTTTATCCACTGGCAGCTCAGGCAGATAATAACGAACAATTTCCTGCAACGCTTTGGCAACATGCAACAAACTTGGGACTAAATTATTATGCTTTGCCTGAAGCCTTGGGTGGAGTGGCCACCGAAAAAAATATTTTAAGCAATATTTTGATTGCAGAACATTTGGCCAAAGGTGATTTCAGCTTAACTGCCGGATTACTTTCAACCTTTAGCGTAATTAATGCCATTACACAATGGGGTTCTGAAAAAGTTCAGGCGACCTATTTGTCCAGCTTTGCAAATGATGCAGAGATACACGCCACCTTTGCCATCCAGGAAACCACACCTGCTTTTAATCCACTTCAATTAAAAACCAAGGCCACATCTAGCAATGGACAATATGTGATTGATGGAGAAAAAACCTTAGTTCTGTTAGGAGAAACTGCCGATCTATTTTTAGTGAATGCAGAACTGAATGGCACGCCAGAAGTTTTTGTGGTTAAACGTGACAGCAGTATTACTGCGAAAAAAAGTCCAGCCATGGGTTTAAAAGCTGCCGAAACAGTGACCTTAAAATTCAGAAATACCCCTGCTGAACTTTTAGGTGATCAAGATTTTAACTATACGGCCTTTTTAGACTTGGGCAATTTAATGTGGTGTGCCATGGCGGTAGGCACATGTGAAGCAGTCAAAGCTTACTGCATTCAATATGCCAATCAACGTACTGCTTTTGGCGAACCCATTTCACACCGTCAAAGTGTAGCTTTTATGATTGCAGATATGGCCATTGAAATTGATGCCATGCGCATGCTGATTTTAAATGCAGCCAGCTTGGCGGAAGCTGGCAAACCTTTTCACAGGGAAGCCTATTTAGCACGCCTACTCTGTGCAGAGAAATCAATGAAAATTGGTACCGATGGTGTGCAAATTCTGGGTGGGCATGGTTTTACCAAGGAGCATCCGGTTGAGCGCTGGTATCGTGATTTACGCGCTACAGCAATTTTACATTCGGGCTTACATGCTTAATCTATCCAATAAGGAATGATGCAGATGAATTTACAAAATCCTAAAAAATTTAAAATGTTGATAGATCAAGCTCATGAATCAGCTTTAAATGTACTACGGCCCATTTCACGTAAATATGACAAAGCCGAACACAGCTATCCCAAAGAACTTGACATGTTCGCCTCACTCATTGATGGTATGAATGATGGTGGCGAAGGCATCAATGCCGGTGCTGCAGTGGGCAAACGTGGCTATGCAAATTCAGGCAACAAAAATGGCGTCAATATGTCTACGGTACTTGGCGTGATCGAAATGTGCTATGGCGATACCGGTTTATTGCTAAGCATGCCGCGTCAAGGCTTAGGTAATTCTGCGATTGCTGCTGTCGCCAATGATGAACAGCTGGAGCGCTTTAAAGGCACATGGGCGGCCATGGCCATTACGGAACCCGGCTGTGGTTCAGACTCTGCCGCTATTCGAACTACAGCGACAAAAGACGGTGACCATTACATCTTAAATGGTGAAAAAATTTTCGTAACCTCGGGTGAGCGTGCCGATGCTGTAGTAGTCTGGGCAACATTGGACAAGAAACTCGGCCGTGCTGCCATTAAATCCTTTGTCGTTCCTAAAGGAACACCTGGAATGAAAGTAGAACGTCTTGAACATAAACTGGGCATCAAAGCATCCGATACGGCTGTGATCAGCTTTATTGACTGCCGTGTACCTACAGAAAATCTGTTGGGTCATGCTGAAATTGATATTGCTAAAGGTTTTGCAAGTGTCATGGAAACTTTCGACAATACCCGTCCATTGGTCGCAGCCATGGCGGTGGGATGTGCCAAAGCTTCATTGGAAAGAATTAAGGAAATTTTCAAAGATCAGTTAGATGAAAATTACCAGACTCCCTATCTACAGAGCTCGCATATTGCTGCGCAGATTTACCGCATGGAAGCAGAATGGGAAGCTGCTCGTTTACTCACCATGAAAGCAGCCTGGATGGCAGATAATAAAAAACCAAACTCACGTGAAGCTTCCATTTCCAAAGCCAAAGCTGGCCGTATCTGTAATGAAATTACTTTAAAATGTGTCGAACTTGCAGCAAGTGTGGGCTATAACGAAGAGGAATTGTTAGAAAAATGGGCACGTGACTCAAAAATTCTTGATATTTTTGAAGGTACTCAACAAATTCAGCAACTGATTATTGCTCGACGTGAGTTAGGCAAAAATTCTAGTGAATTAAAATAAATTTGTCGCTTTTTTCTACGCGTAAAACCGGACAAAAGATGGATTTTTATTAGATATCGCGTTATAAAAATCAATCTCCTTTTATTTTATTTATTGAGTTTTATGTACCAGATCAGACCTATTCAACCCCAAGACAATGCTGAAATTGCACAGGTTATTCGTGAAGTTTCTAAAGAGTTTGGCCTTGCTCCTGAATCTGGTTTTGCTGTAGCCGATCCTATTTTAGATGATTTATATACAGTTTATCAGCAATCAAATGCCCAATACTGGGTAATTGAAAATCAACAGGGTAAAATTCTGGGTGGCGGTGGCTTATCACCTTTAAAGGGTGATTCTACAATTTTAGAAATTCAGAAAATGTACTTTTTACCTGAAGTTCGAGGCTTAGGTTTCGCCAAACAACTTTTAGCAAAAGCCTTTCAGTTTACACAACTGCATGGTTTTCAGACATGTTATCTGGAAACGACTAAAGAACTTTGGCAAGCAGTCAAACTCTATGAAAAATTAGGTTTTCAATATTTAGATCAACCTAAGGGAAACACCGGGCATAGCCATGCCTGTGAGATCTGGATGGAAAAGCGACTGTAATAAGTCTTATTTTATACATTTTTATCTATACAGAACGCTATCAGGTAAATCAGGATGATTTTTACGCAATATTTACAACCTGATGTCTACTTCTACTTACACTGAAAGTATTCATTAACGTCTACAGCATATGCCGTCATAATTTTATGCTCAAAGCGTCAGGAAACAGGAAGTTTCCATAATAAAAAAAATAAACGATATAAAGGAAGCATCAAGCTAAGACAGAAGTCACTCACAGTCTCAAGATAAAATAAGCCTCATCAAGATATGGGGCTTATTTTTTGGCATCTTTCAAACCTTAACAAGAATAAGCCAAAATTTGTACAGCGATCTTAAACTACTTTGTTAATGTCAATGTTTAAATAAGTGATTCAGGATCATTATCATGACTAAAAAAGCACTATTTATTACTTCCAACAGCGGTGTCCAACAAGATGAACTGATCAAGCCTCTTGAATTTCTCCAATCGAAAGGAATTGAAGTGATTCATGCGGCAGAAGAACAAAAGGAAGTACAAACAGTTAAGGGTGATAATGAACCTGCAGCCTCTTATATCCCTCAAACGAGCTTGGCTAAAGTCTCTGCTGAGGATTATGATATTTTGGTCATACCCGGAGGAACTGTAAATGCCGATACGCTCCGTTTAAATCAAGATGCACATAAAATCATTCAATATTTCACTGACAATCATAAACCTGTTGCTGCTATTTGCCATGGACCGTGGGTACTGATCAATGCACAGCGAATTAAAGATAAAAATTTAACGTCTTATAAAAGTATTAAGTTAGATTTGGAAAATGCGGGTGCCAAGTGGATAGATGAAGAAGTACATCGCTGTAATACCCATAACTGGCCTTTGATCACATCACGATGTCCAGATGATATTCCTGCATTTAATCTGGCAATTTTGCAAGAACTGGATCATTAAAAATCATTTTTTAATAAATATTTTTATGTGAAAAGTCCCATTAAAATAATGGGACAATTTATTCATAGTTTAAATAATTGAATTATTTTTAATTATAAATTAGGCATGTGAAAATACTTATCAAATTGATCCAATCCATCAAAATGTCAGCGCTTGACTCATCCTATTCAGCCCACTAGCATAGCTACAATAAAATTTTACTTTGGGTTTTGAATTTTGTTTTTTACACAGCATTTCTCACTTTTACCTTCAAAAAAATCCAACTATCATTTATGTACTTTTAAATCAGTAGCTATAATTATTACTACCTTAGCTTTTGTCGGATGTACTTCTAGCAACTCAGTTGCTAAACGCTCTGCAAAATTATCAACAGGTATACAAAAAGCCTATTCAGTTGCACCAGCTACTGCAAACCGTGTTTCTCCCATGATTATTCAAAGTGCTGACAAATATAATGTGGATCCAATATTAGTAGCAGCTGTAATTCGACAAGAATCAAGTTATAGAAACTATGTGATTTCATCGGCTGGGGCTGTCGGATTAACTCAAGTCATTCCACGTTATTGGCAACAAACTTGTCCAGGTGATTTAATTGAAGAATATAATAATATCAATTGTGGTACTTATATTTTAGCCTCATACAACAGTAAAGCCGGAAGTTGGCCGAAGGCTTTAGCCTACTATAATGTAGGCCCCGCGGGTTATAACACCAACAACAAGATGAAAAAACAAGGGAAAAAGTATGCAGAGCAAGTTAAGCAACATCATAAAATACTAAAAGGTGCTTTATAAATTTAACTTAATAGCTCCTATCCATGAATAGGAGCTATTTTTATCGCTTGATTTATTGCTTTCAGATTCTTAACAAAGCCCGGAAACTGCGAGCAGCACAATATGACTCAGCCCCATTATGATAAATGAAAACTCGACCATAACGTTTATCGCCAAATAAAGCCCCACCTTTTTTACGGATATTTTCTGGGGTGAACAACCAACTTGAAGTTTTCATATCAATTGAACCTATCGCCTGCAGCTCATAATAATCATGCTCTGTTAGCAATTCGACACCCATATATGAAATCATATCGAGAACAGAATTTTCAGGTTTATTGGTTTTTCTAGAATTTAATGCTTCTCGATCATAACAAAAGCTTCTTCGACCAGATGGACTCTCTATACTACAATCCATAAAGATATAATGGTCAGTGATATGATCATGTAATACCACATCAGGTTCACCACCAGTTTGCTCCATTTCGTGCAGTGACCATACTTTATCAGGACTTGCTTCCAGTTTATGTTGTATTTTTAGCCAGTGCATAGCTTTATGCCTATGCATATTCTGATCAAATCTTTTCTTTAAAATAGCAAATAAATTTACTGATTGCTCTTCACTTAATAATTTTTCTTTTTGCTTACCATCTTTCATTTTTAATCCTTTCTATTCTTTTTAAACATTTTGCATTATTTCTTTCATGGATAAGAAGTTTCAAAATAATAATAACTTGTAGCTCTACCATGTTTTTATTTTTTAAGTGGTATATTTTTCCCACAAAAAAAGCCCCCTGTCCGTTAGGATCAGGGGGCTTTAGAATAATGAGCTGGCGATGACTTACTCTCACATGGGTAATCCCACACTACCATCAGCGCTAAGAGGTTTCACTTCTGAGTT